>CAZGKE010000199.1:0-5762 GCA_964526035.1 uncultured Gammaproteobacteria bacterium
GCCGAATCCGCAGCGCGATTTCGGCAACCTAATTACGGAACACCACACTAGCCCGGAACGGAATCGTCGGCAAGCCATGATGGCTGGGGATGCTTCGTACGCTGACGGCTGCCAGGGTCCCGCGCCATCATCAGAGGAATCAGATGGAAAGTCGGCATGGAAGGCAGGGGTCCGAGTGGCTGGATGGGGACACCGACCATTCAGAATCGAACTGACGGTGTCCCGATCCGTGGCCTGTGCGTGGCGCTTTTGTAGAGCGGAGCCTGACCCGATCAGGCGTGGCGGTTTGCCGACAAGCATGGTGTCGAGCGTGCTCGACACCACGAAAGCGTTGCTGGCCGGGGCGCCCGCGGCTGCGGGCGCCGCGAGCCTTCGGCTCAATACCTGCGGCGCACCACCAGCAGGCCAAGCAGCACGACCATCAAGCCCAGCAGCACCTTGCCGAAGGTACCCGAACTCGGCACCGCCACGGCATCGGGCAGAAGGGCACCGGCGGGTCCAAGCGTCGATGTGCTGGAGTTGTTCGCGGCGTTACCGTCGCCGCTGCTGGCGGCGATCGTCGCAGTGTTCACGACGGCGCCCGCGTCCTCGACGGTGACGGTCAGCAGGCAATCGAGCGATGCGCCCGACACCATGCCACCGATCGTCCAGGTCAGCGTCGGCGCCGCAAAGGCGGCACCGCAGTCGTTGGACACGTACGCGAGGTTGCCAGGCAGGGTGTCGCTGACCACCACGTCGGTCGCTGTGGACGGACCGGCGTTGCTGGCGGTGATCGTGTACACGATGGTCGAGCCGACCACCAGCGGATCCGGCACCGTGGTCGCCACCTTGCTTACACCGACATCGGCGCTGGCGCCCAGCGTGTCGGAATCGGTGGCGCTGTTGTTGGCTCCGTTCGGATCGGTCACGCCCGCGCCGGCGGCGACCGTGGCGGTGTTGGCCAGCGTACCGACCGCAGCCGCATCGATCGGACAGGTGGCCGTGTAGGTCACGCTGGCGCCGGCCGGCAGGTTCACCGTGTCGCCGATGTTGCCGGCGCCGTTGGCCGTGCAGGTGCCGCCGCCAGCGCCGACGCAGGTCCAGGTCACGCCGACGCAGGCGGCCGGGAACGTGTCGGAGACATTGCTGCCCGGTGCGTCGGAAGGACCGGCGTTGCTGGCGACGATGGTGTACACGGTGTTGGTGCCGGGTACCGAAGCGGTCACGCCGTTGGTCTTGGTGATCGACAGATCCGCCGTTGCCCCCGCGCCGCCCAGCCATGCGCCGGCCGAGAAAGTCTCAGCGGTGGCAAACGGACTGGTCAACGGCGTCTGATAGGCCGCCAACGCAAAGTCCCAGACATACAGGTCACCGGGCTCGTCGATGATCAGATAGGCGCGACCGTCGCCTATCGCCAACCCGTCGATATCGGTCTGGCCCGGCGGATAGGGCGTGATCAGCGTGCCGGTGCCATCCATGTTCATCCGATACAGCCCAGAGCCCAACGGCGTCGTATCGTCGTTGGTCATGTAAAGGAAACCGTCGTCCGGATTGAAGGCCAGCCCGCCGCAATCGAAGTCGCCGTCGGCGTAGTCGATGAACACCGTTGCGACCAGGGTGTCGAGATCGATCTCGTAGATCGCCTCGTTGGCGATATTGCGGCAGGCGTACAGCGTGTCGTTGCCGAAGGCCAGACCGGTCATGCTGAGATTGGCCATGCCCGGATCCGTGATCGTGCCGAGGCTGTTGACCGCCCCGCCGACCGGCCACTCCAGCAACTCCGTGCCGTTGTTGAAAAGGACGCGATCATTCGCGGCGTCATAGGCCGCGCCCCATACCTGTGCGCCTGTAAAGGCCTGGGTCGCAATATCGCCGACGATATCGATACGGAAGGCACCGACGGCGGCATCGTCGACCCCGACCAACAGCGGGCCGGCGCCGCCACCGAGGGTCTGCCCGGGCAGGCTGCTGGCGCGCGGATTGGCTTGGGCGTCGAGCGCCATGGCCTGCTCGGCCAGCGACTCAGCGGAATCGACGGCCAGCACCGGGGCGCCGATCGAGATCAGAAGCAGGGCGAGAACGCTGGCGGTCAGGTTCTTGTTGTTCATTGGATGTGGCTCCGGATGTGGCTCCGCTGCAAGGCGAGGGAGGTCGCTACAAAGGCTAGTTTAGGTCAGGAGCCTGCGCAGCGAGCTCCAAGACGAAGGTGAGCGCGGATCGCATCACTATGCAGGGACCGATGGGGGCTGCGGATTTCCGGGGCGCAGTAACCGGATTCTCCTTCGGTTACGCAGGAGCGCGGTGGAACGACACGGCCGTTCGAGACGAGCCGCGTCGGGTTTCCTGCGTCACCCCGATATGCGCAGCGCAAACCTGTAGTGCCGGGCTTGCCCGTCACCCGCCCCCTCCGACCGAATCCCGTAGGTCGTGGGTAGGCGCAGCGTACCCCGACGGTCATGCGCCACGCTTTCAGCGGGATCGAGCGTCGCCCTTGGACATCCTGAAGACGGACGCCACGTCCAGACTGTCGCCGATCCCGAGATATTCCGCACCCATCTTCCCAAACCAGTTCAAGGGCTTTCGAATCCGTTTGCGAACACGGCATCGCCCGGCAGTTCGAGCAACTCGCTGCGGAACTTGGTATGGCGCTTCTCGGCGATGTCCTTCGCCGCGACACCATCGTTGTAGTAGACGTAGTCGCCGTTGTCGACGATCAGCTCCAACGCGCCACCGGCGATCAGGTCGCCCGGCAGCTCGACGATACCCTCGAAGCTGCCGCCGACCAGACGCTCGGCGAGATCGACGTTGAGCGGGACCGGGGCGTCGGTGTCGACACCCGACCAGCGGTACAGCCGAAAGTCGTTCGGCGCAGCGCCTTCGGAGCCGACCGGTCCGGCCAGGATCAGGTACTGGCCGGCCTCGTTGCGCTCGATGCTGCGGATCGCGCGTCCGCCGAGATCGAGAAACAGCGGCGCGCCGAAGACCGCCGAGCCCGGATCGAGCGAGCCGCCAGCGATGCCACCGGTCACCAGCGCATCAAGCGTCTCCACCGGAACGATCAGCGCCAGTCCGTCAATGAGCGGGGCGCGGAATCCGATCCAGCCGCTGCTGCCGTCGGGGGCGATGGTCAAGCCTTCGATGTTGAATCCGGTGGCAATGATCGGCAGCACGCCGGGCTGGGTGCCGGCCGCGAAACCGAGGAAGTCCGCACCCAGACCGTGGCCGTTGGCCACATCCCAGGCGACCAGATCGTCGCGCAGGTGGTCGTAGCGGCCGACGTAGCTGAGATTCACGGTGGTGCCGCGACCGCCGACATCGGTGGCGAAGATGCGGCGCGTGTTGGGCCGGGCCTCGCCGTTGCGGGAATTGCCCTGCGAACCGGTCCAGTAGATCCGGTCGCCTGTGCGCGTTGCCGCCTCGATGTCGACCTCGCGCGGTACGCCGTCGTCCAGATCGGTCAACTTCAGTTCGGCGGTGAAATCAAACTGGGTCACCGGCCAGCCGGAACGGGCGCGATCGTAGACGCGCAGGGCCTGGTTCTCGTCGTCGGCGACCACAACCTGGTCTCCGGCCAGTCCAATCGCCGCCGATGCGTCGCTGGCGCCGGTGCGAAAGCGTGTCTGGGCCGGATTGAGCGACGGCGCCGACGCGGCGTAGTCGAGCACATACGTGCCGACGTTCCCGTCCAGGTCGAAGGCGCGCACAACGATGGTGGCAAAACCCACGCCGATCGGGAAGATCCGCAGGCGACGGCTGCTTCCCGTTCCACTCAGGAGAAGGTACTGGCTTGAAACGACCTGCGGATTGGTGCTGATGACATCGACCAGCAGATCCTCCGCCGCGCCGTCGTCGTCGCTCAGATCGAAGAACAGCCCCATGCCGGCGGCAGGATCGGTCGGGTCGGCGATCACCCCGCTGAGCGCACCGCCACCATTGCTGGGCAGGCTCAGATCGGGTTGCGCGGTGGTCTGGTCGAGTGTGATGCGCGGCGCGCCGGGCGCTCCGACGCAGGGATCGTAAGGCGTACCGATCCGGCTGCTTGCGCCGGGTGAGCCGATATCGCCGGCAGTCGATTCGAAAGAGCCCTCACCGTCCCCGACGCTGGCCAGCGTCCACTCGGTGATGTCGTTGGCGCCCAGTCCGGATTCGCTGACCCAACCGGCAACGTTCTGGGTGCGGATCGTTCCCGGGAAGACCTGGTCGCCATAGGTCAGGCGATCCACCAGTTCGCCCTGGTTGTCATACACATTGATTTCGTCGGAGCGACCGAGATTGCTCGTCAACCCGCCGATGACCTTGACGCCCTCGCACAGCCCCCAGGCGTCGCGGAAGTCGCTTGCTGCGCTCTCGGTCAGGATCACCGACTCGCCGGGCTGGATGTAGGCATAGGCGGTAAGGTCTGCATCGCCGACCAGCCGGGCGCTGTCCGAAAAACTCCAGCCGATGACGTTGAGCGCGGCGTTGCCGACGTTGCTGAACTCGATGAACTCGCCGTCGCCACCCGAGTACATGTACTCGGTGATTCGAAGCCGACCGCCACTCGCACAGGGATCGAAAGCCACACTCGCACGGGTGCTGCGCCCTGGACTGCCCACATCGCCACCGGCGGACGCGACCGAGTCTTCGCCATCGGCGATGGTCGAAAGCGTCCATTCGGCCACATCGTTCGCGCCCAGACCGGCCGCCGAGACCCACCCCGAGGCGTTCTGGGTCCGGATCGTGCCGGGAAAGGTCTGATCGCCGTAGCTGAGCACGTCGACCAGTTGATCGGCGGCGTCGAAGAGATTGATCTGATCGTTTCGACCGAGATTGTTGGTGTAGCCACCAAGAATCCGGACGCCGCTGCACAGGCCCCAGGCGGCGCGGAAGGTCTCCGCATCGGATTCGGTAAGCACCACCGACTCTCCCGGCTGGACGACCCCGAAGCCGCTCAGATCGAAACCCTGCAAGGGATCGGCGCTGTCGTCGTCATAGGCCCAGTCCGCCATGCTCACCGGTGCACCGCCAACGTTGGTGAACTCGATGAACTCACCATCGCCGCCGGAGTACATCCACTCGGTGATGCGCATCTGCGCGGCGACCTGGGGGCTGGCAGCAAGGCACAGCAGGATGAGCAGAAAACAGGAGAAGCAGCGCAGCATCATGGACACAATGCACTCCGGAACGGATCGACAAGAGACTCCCTATCGTCCCGAGCGAAGATGACGCTGCTGCTACGCCGCGGTGTCGGTTCGACAGCTCGTGTGCCTTCTGGGTGCATGGAGGGCTCGCTCAAGCACGAGCGAGACCGGTCCTCGACTCCGGGTTACCCATGACTTCTCCGAGCACGCTCCGCATTTTCTGTGGCGACTGCGGCAGAATCAGCGTCTTCCGCCGCGCAGGAGTCGACCATGACGAACCCCAACCCGATGCTGGCGCCAGTGGTCGCGCTGGTCGCCTGGACCCTGGTGATGTGGCTTTGGATGTACGCCACGCGCATTCCGGCCATCGTCGAGGCGCGCATGCGCCTGAACCGGAATGCGCCGCGCGGCGAGCAGATGAATCAGTTGCCCCCGCGAGTGCGCTGGAAGGCGGACAACTACAACCATCTGATGGAAATCCCCACCGCCTTCTACGCCCTTGCTCTGGTCCTGGCCGTGGTTGGCGACACCAGCGCGCTTAGCGTCGGATTGGCCTGGACGTTTGTCGGCCTGCGCGTGGTGCACAGCCTGTGGCAAGCCATCTTCAACGTGATCCCGGTGCGCTTTGCGCTGTTCGTGCTGTCGACGTTGCCGTTGTTCGGA
>CAZGKE010000200.1:0-5746 GCA_964526035.1 uncultured Gammaproteobacteria bacterium
GGCACCGCCATTACCGCGCCGGTGCCATAGCCCATCAGCACGAAGTTGGCGACCCATACCGGCACCGGCTCGCCGCTGATCGGATGACGCGCCGACATGCCGGTGGCCATGCCACGCTTCTCCATGGTCTCCAGCGCCGCCTCGGTCATCGAGGCCTGGGTGCATTCGGCGATGAAACCGGCCAGCGTCGGGTTGTCCTGCGCGGCGCGTTGCGCCAGCGGATGCTCCGGCGCCACTGCCATGTAGGTACAGCCCATCAGGGTGTCCGGACGCGTGGTGTAGACGCGCAGCAGCTCGGGCCAGCCGGGCACCTCGAAGTCGATCTCCAGGCCTTCGGAACGACCGATCCAGTTGCGCTGCATGGTCTTGACCGAATCTGGCCAACCGGGCAGCTGATCGAGACCTTCCAGCAGCTGGTCGGCGTAGTCGGTGATCTTGAGAAACCACTGCGGAATCTCGCGGCGCTCCACGGGCGCCCCGGAGCGCCAGCCGCGGCCGTCGACCACCTGCTCGTTGGCGAGCACGGTCTGATCGACCGGATCCCAGTTCACCACGCTGTTCCTGCGGTAGACGATGCCCTTCTGAAACAGGCGCACGAACATCAGCTGTTCCCAGCGGTAATAGTCCGGCCTGCAGGTGGTGAACTCGCGCGACCAGTCAATGGCGTAACCCAGACTCTTGAGCTGGCCACGCATGTGGTCGATGTTCTCGTAGGTCCACTTCGCCGGGGCCACGTTGTGCTTGATGGCGGCGTTCTCGGCGGGCAGCCCGAAAGCATCCCAACCCATCGGCTGCAGCACGTTCTTCCCCAGCATGCGCTGGTAGCGGCTGATGACGTCGCCGATGGTGTAGTTGCGCACGTGGCCCATGTGCAGTGCCCCGGAGGGGTAAGGCAGCATCGACAGACAATAGAACTTCTCGCGCGTCGGATCCTCCCTGACCTCGAACGCGCGTTGGCTGTTCCAGTAGCGCTGGGCCGCGGCCTCGATGGCCTTGGGGTTGTAGCTGTCCTGCATGGTGGGGGACTTCTGGCGAGAACCGGAGCGAGCCGCGCAGGTTACCGCAGTGCAGCAGGCGGGGGAACCGCGGCGCAGCGCATCGGCCAGAGCCAGGCTGGTCTTGACGCTTTACCGCGCCAATTGAAATGTTATAGTGTTTCCTTTGAAGAGCACCGACCCCGGAGTTGCGAACCATGCAGACCTACAACCCGCTCGCCCTGGCGATTGCCGTCGGACTCGCCATCGGCGCGCCTGCCACGGCCCAGGACGACAGCCGCGAAGCCACGCGCCTCGACGAAATGGTGGTCACCGCCTCCCCGCTGCGGCCCAGCGCGGACGACGTGGTGCAGCCGGTTTCGGTGCTTGCCGGACAACGGCTGGAGGACCGCAAGTCCACCACCATCGGCGAGACGCTGGAGCAGGAAGCCGGCGTGCAGGCGAGCTACTTCGGGCCGGGCGTCGGGCGGCCGATCATCCGCGGTCTCGAAGGGCCGCGGGTCCAGGTGCTCGCGGGCGGGCTCAGTTCACTGGATGTCTCAACGGTCAGTGTCGATCATGCCGTGAGCATCGAGCCATTTCTGGCCGACCGCATCGAGGTACTCAAGGGTCCGGCCACGCTCCTCTATGGGTCCTCGGCCATCGGCGGCGTGGTCAACGTCGTCGACGGTCGCATTCCGGAAGCGCCCGCCGACGGCTTCAGCGGCCGCGCAGAGGTCCGCGGCAACTCGGTCAGCGACGAGCGCACCGGCGTGTTTCGCATTGATGGCGGAAGCGGTGCCTTCGCCTTTCATGCCGACGCCTTCTACCGCGACACCGATGACTACCGCATTCCGCACGGCCATGACGACGATCACGACGATGACGAGCACGATGACGAGCACGGCGACCGCCTCGAAGGCAGCGCGCAGCGCAACCGCGGTGGTGCGCTGGGCTTCAGCTGGTTCGGCGACAGCGCCTTCGCCGGCATCGCGTTCTCCACCTATCGCAGTCGCTACGGCATCCCGGGGCACGGCCACGAACACGATGATCATGACGATCACCACGCCCTTGCCGGCAAGTCCTTCTTCGCCAAGGACGACGACGACGAACATGGTCATGACGACGAGGAAGAGATCGTTCTCGACATGCGCCAGAACCGTGTCGATGCCAAGGCCGGGCTCATCGAACCGTTCTCCGGCTTCGAGTCACTGAACTTCCGCGTCGCCTACAACGACTACCGCCACTTCGAAATCGTGCTTGAAGAAGACGGCGACGAGGACATCGAAACGGAGTTCTACAACAAGGCCTTCGAGGGTCGTGCCGAGCTGGTACACGCGCCCTTCAACGGTTGGCGCGGCGCCCTGGGCCTGCAGTATGGCCGCCGCGACTTCGAGGCGATCGGCGACGAGGCCTTCGTGCCGCCCTCGGTGACGCGCGATGTCGGCGTGTTCGTGCTGGAGGAGAAGGACTTCGATCCGTTCAAGCTGGAGTTCGGCCTGCGCTTTGACGAACAGCGCATCCGCCTCGACGACGGCGCCCGCGCGCGCCACTCCCTGTTCAGCCTGTCCGCCGGCGCCATCTGGCGCTTCGACGATGCCTGGCACATGTCCCTGGGCATCGACCGGGCGCAGCGCGCGCCCACCGCCGAAGAGCTGTTCTCCAACGGGCCGCACATCGCCACGCAGAGCGTCGAACTGGGCGACCCCGATCTCGAGCGCGAAAGCGCCAACCAGGTTGAACTCGGCCTGCACTTTCACGGTGACCGCTTCGACGCGCGCTTCAACACCTATCGAAACCGCTTCAACGACTTCATCTACCTGGCCGAGACCGGCGAGGTCGACGACGACCTGCCGGTACGCCAGTGGACCCAGGCCGATGCGCGCTTTACCGGTTTCGAAGCGGAAGCCAACATCACCCTGGCCGATCACCACAGCGGGCTGTGGCGGCTGCGTCTTCTGGCCGATTCGGTGCGCGCCAGTCTGCGAGATGGTGGTGACTTGCCGCGCATTGCGCCAGGACGCTTTGGCACCTCGTTGAACTGGAGCCGCGAGGGTTGGCGCGCATCGGTCGGCGCCATCCGCTATGGCACGCAGGACAGAGTCGCAGAGTTCGAGGAACAAACCAGCGGCTACACCCTGGTCAACGCCAACCTGGCGTATCGCTTCAGCGGCGGCAACAGCGATTGGGAAGTGTTCCTCGACGGACGCAACCTCACCGACCGCGAGGCACGCGTGCATACGTCGTTCCTGAAGGAGCTGGCGCCGCTGCCGGGTAGCGGCATCGGCTTTGGCGTGCGTGCCTGGTTCTGATCAGGAGCGCAGCGGACCAGGTCCTTCCAAGACTAGGCTGCCTCGCCACTGGTGAGCGAAGGCTGCTCTTCGCCATCGCCCTCATCGGCATCCACGTCGTCTGAAAAATCGCTTCCGTAGGATTCGTCTTCCGGCGGGTCGTCCGGCGCCGACTCCATGCGGTCATGCTCGGGTGGCGGCCCGTCCATCTCCAGGCTGCGCTGCGACTGCGCTTCCTCGACTACCTGCTCCTCGCTGGTCTCGACGCCGATGTGATAGGCGGCGAATCCCGGCAGGACGACCTGGTTCTGCGCCATGCCGATCACCCTCCCGCGCACCGGCGATACGATGTCGCGCTGGTTGTCGCGCAATGGATCGATGATGTTGCCGAGGCGCTGGCCCGGACGCACGCGGTCGCCAAGCTTGACATCGGAGAACAGCATTCCGCCTCCGGTCGCGCGAATCCAGCGCGATTCGTAGTAGATCGGCTGCGGCTCGTTGCGGACGTTGCGTCGCCGCGGCGTCATGCCCATGCGCTGCATCAGGGTCTGGATCGCGGCGACACCCTGGGCGATTTCCTCCGGCTCCAGACGCAGCGGCGAACCGACTTCGAAGGTGACGGCGGGAATCTCGCGGTCGGTGGCGGCGCGCCGCAGCATGCCGCGATCGCCCGGCGTGTGCAGTACCGCGGTCGCGCCGAAACTTCGGGTCAGTTCAAGCACGCTCGGAATGGTCAGGTCACCGCGGATCTGCGGCAGGTTGGTGCGATCGAAGGAACCGGTATGGATGTCGACCAGCGCATCGCATGCACTGAGCACGCCGTTGAACAGACTGTAGGCGATGCGAGAGGCTACGCTGCCGGTCGGCGAGCCCGGGAAGTAGCGATTCAGATCGCGTCGGTCCGGCAGGTAGCGCGAGCCGCGGCTGAAGCCGAACAGGTTGACGATGGGGACGCCGATCACCACGCCGGCCAGCCGGCTTTCGTCCAGTCCCGCCATCACCCGTCGAACCATCTCGACGCCGTTCAGTTCGTCACCATGCACGGCTGCGGTCAGGCACAGCCGCGGGCCCGGGCTGCTGCCATGCACGACGATCACTGGCGTACTCAGCGACTCTCCCGAGAACGACTCGCTGATGGTCCAGGAAAGGCTCTTGCGCTCGCCGGGCAGCACCTCCTGATCGAGCAGCCGAAGTACATCGCGCGACGCCTTGGCGCCGATCGGCGGGCCGACGAATCTGGCGTCAAACTCGGAAAGGAACAGCAGCATTTCCGAACCATCGGCGTCCACTGACGGCGCAAGGCCCTCATCAACATCACCTGGCAGATCGCTACCTGGCGATGCGTCATCGGTCGCAGGCTCCTCCACCGGGCCGTCGGATGCAGCGGAATCCGGCGATGTTTCCCCTTCGCCGCCCTGCTCACCGGACGCTGGCTCATCGAGCTCGATCGTCGAGGCCACGTCGTCCGACTCCTCCACGGACTCGGACACGGCGGGCGACGTCGCCCCGTAGACAGGGGACAGGTCTGAACCCTCGAAATCAAACAGCTCACGAATCAAGCCCTCTTCGGCGGCGCAAGGGCCCGCTGCGGCAAAGACCAGACCCAGCACCCAGAGGCATCGCATCGGTGTCAGCTTTCGCTGCATCGGGCACACACGCCATGGACTTCCAGGGTCTGACCGGCAGGCTCGAAACCCAGCTCGCGCGCCTGCAGCTGAAGCATCCTCGCCACCTTGTCGTCGGCCAGCTCCACAGTTGCCTGACAGCGATCGCAGATCAGGAAGGGTGCCTGATGGTCCTGTGAAGGATGATGGCAGCCGACGAAGGCGTTGATCGACTCGAGCTTGTGGATGAATCTGTGGTGGATCAGAAAATCGAGCGCCCGATATACGGTGGGCGGGGCCGCACCGGCGTGGCTGCGCTTGAGTTGGTCGAGCAGATCGTAGGCTTTCACCGGTCGCTCGGCACCAGCGATCAGTTCAAGGACCTGGCGGCGGATGGGCGTGAGCCGCAGCCCGCGCGCCTGGCAAGCGTCCTCGACCTCGGTGAGAAACGAGGTGCTGTCGTGATCGTGTCGATGGTCGCTGCAGGTGCTGTTGGCCATGTCTTTCCTGAAACACTATAGCACCGGGAATACCATTCCCCTGCGCGATGAGATTCGGCTCCCGGGGCTGCAGCCGCAGCGGCAGACACTCTGATCCGCGTCAACCCTCGGCTTCGATCCCACGCGCATGTCGGGCCTGAGGCCCCTCCTACAGAACAGCTTGCCAGTGGGTTCGGGCAAAGCCCGACGTAGCCGCGCCGCAGCCGAGCGGCCTCAGCCGCGACCGTCCGCTCGTTTTGATGCAGAGCCCTTGTCGGGGCTGAGGTCCCTCCTACAAGGGCCGTGCCCTTTGGGAGCGCACCCGTGCGCGACCTTCCCCTTTCATCAATTCGGCGCCCGTTTCGCCCACGGGTGGGCTCCTACAGGAAGAGCACAGC
>CAZGKE010000201.1:0-5697 GCA_964526035.1 uncultured Gammaproteobacteria bacterium
ATCGGGGCTGAAGACCAAGTGAGTTCGGTAAGGTAATTGCGAAACACCACACTAGCGTTTCACCCCCAGCCACCTGTTCGCCCGCGTGCAAAGGAGTCAAACGTGTTCAGCCACGTGATGGTCGGTTCGAACGACATAGAGCGATCGAAGCGCTTCTATGACGCCGTGCTCGCGACGCTTGGTGCGGGCGAGCCGCTGCTCAACCAGGCAACGTCGGGCCACACCCGGCTCTTCTACCGGCACGACGGCGACACCTTCTGTGTCACCGAGCCGATCAACGACGAAGCTGCCACTGCTGGCAACGGCTCCACCATCGGCTTCAAGTGCAGTTCGCCGGAGCAGGTAAACGCGTTCCACGACGCAGCCATTGCGCACGGCGGCACTTCGATCGAAGGCGCACCCGGACTGCGTAGCGGCGCCCTGGGTTCGATGCACCTGGCCTACGTGCGCGATCCGGATGGCAACAAGCTCTGTGCCATCCATCGCGTCAAGTAGGGTTCTCGCCGACTCGTCGCAACGCCGGGCGCGCCGGGCTGCTGTGCTGCCAGCCAGTCGCGTCTCGCGAGTGAAATGACTGCCCCCGACAATGCGGGGGCCAGTCATCCGACAACAGTGTGTTGCGACGGCGTGGCTTACTTGAAGGTGATTTCGCGCAGTCGGTACTCGCCGGTGATCTCGCGGATGTTCGGGTAGGTCTTCACAGTCTCCTGCGTTTTCGCTTCGTGCGCATCGCCCCAGGCCTTCATGAAGGCCTCGTAGCGTTCCTTGCTGGGGTCGAGGTCGGCGGAACTCTTGACCCGCGTCACCAGCACCACGTTGAAGTCGCCGCTGAGCGGCAGCTCACTGACGTAGACCGAGTAGCTCTCAATGTGGCCGAGCTTCTTCGCAGCCTCGTTGGACGCCACCCAGGTGGAGCGAATCCCTTCGAGGTAGTAGTCGATCATGTTGGCGTGCACGCGAATGGTGGACACGCTTGAGACGGACGTCCCGTATTCGTAGTCGACGTGGGGCTTTAGCTGGGCGAACGCTGGCTGTGCCAGCCCCAGAGCCAATGACAGCGTCAGTAGCGTTTGCAGTTTCATGGTGTCTGTTTCCCCTTGTACAGCCCAGGCGGACTGAAACATGACCGTGGGGTACCAATCGTCCCGGCATCGATTGCCGACGGCGGTTCGAGCGATCTGACAGCCTGAAGCTGCTCTGTTTGCGCGGAATTGCGCCCCGGCACTGTGCGCGCATTTCGGACGGCGTGCAATGCAGGATTCGGCTCGTCCTGCCTCCCGTCCCTTTCAGGCTGCGGATGCAATTGAGCGACTGTCACCCGCTCGTCTTCGCGGGCCGCCAGGCATACGCGTCGCCTGCGAGACTTCACACGGACTGGGCCCGCTCAGACCGACTTGCAGGACTCCCGAACTGCTGCCATCGTCGGGCACTTTCTTGCTCCGGAGTCCCACCTTGCCCCTACGCGCAATGATTCTCACCTTGACGCTGGCCCTGCAGTTGCACTCGACCATGGCGACGCCGGTCGAAGCGGTCTCCTGGGATGCCCTGTGTGCTGTCAGCGTCTGCCGCCTGACCGGCCATGATGGCGTCTTCGAGGCACGGGTTTCACCCGACGGCGGGGCGATCGCCGTCACGGTGATGACTGCACGCGAGCGTGGCATCTTCCTGCTGCCGCGACGTGGGGGCGCGGCGCGGCGTCTGGTCGATGGACACTCTCCCGCATGGCTGGCCGATGGCAGCGGCATCGTCTTCATTCACGACAGCGATCTGTGGCGTGTGTCGACGGAGGGCGGCGAGCCGCGTCGGTTGACCGAAGACCGGCACGACGTGCGTACGCCACGGCCTTCTCCCCACAATGACAGTGTGGTCTTTGCCAGCGGCCGCTCCGGGCATCAGGATCTGTGGCTGGTGCCGCTGGACGGCAGCGCGCCGCCACGACAGTTGACGCGCGAGTCGATGCCGCTGGAGGAGAACCGCTTCGGCCACGCCTGGTCGCCGGACGGCACGCGCATTGCCTATTTCTCCAACCGTGCCGACGCCGATGGCGATGACCTGTGGCTGGTCGAGGTCGAAAGCGGCGAGGCACGACGGCTGTCGACGACGTTCATGGGCTCGGGCGAACCATCCTGGTCGCCGGACGGTGCACAGGTGGCGGCCTTCGGCACCGCCAAGTCGGGCTTCTGGTACATGGACCTGTCCGAGATCTTCGTGGTGAACGTGGCCGACGGAAGCGAGGCGGCGGTGCCGATGCAGGTCCATGCGAAGGACGTCGGTCGCCCGGCGTGGTCGCCGGATGGACGCGAGCTGTTCTTTGCGGTGCATGAGCGTGGCGCGGTGGAGCTGTGGCGGGTGCCCGCAGCCGGCGGAGTGGCCACGCGTCTGACCCACGCTGGCGGCTTGCTGCATGACTTTGACCTGTCCGCGCGCGGCGACGGTTTCATTCTGGTGCGCTCGACGCCTATCCGCGGTCGCGAAGTGGATGCGCTGGCGCTCACCGGCGGTCCGCTGGTCCAGTTGAGCGGCTTCGCCAGCGACTGGCCGCATCTGGTCGTGCCCGAAGAGATCAGCTATCGCAGCTTCGACGGACTCTATGTCCAGGCCTTCCTGTTCCTGCCCCCGGAGTTCGATCCCGCGCGCCGCTATCCCACCGTGGTGCAGGTTCACGGCGGCGGCACACATTCCTATTACAACGGCCTCAACCTGGTGGAGCAGCGCCTGGCGCAGCGCGGTTACGTGGTGTTGGCGGTGAATTACCGCGGCGGCTCGGGCTTTGGTCGCGCATTCCAGGACATGGGCATCGGCGACTGGGCCAACGCGCAGGCGCTGGATGCGGCGGCCGCCGCCGACTTCGTGCGCGCGCAGCCGTGGTCCAACGGTCGCGTCGGCATCTACGGCTACAGCTACGGCGGAATCATCAGCCTGGCAGCGGTGACGCGTGCGCCAGGGGCGTTCGATGCCGCGGTCCCGATGGGCGGCATCTACGACTTCGCCGACGCCTACCGTACGGCCGACCGGGTCGGCCGCATCTTCACCCTCGAGGGTCACGGCGGCAGTCCGGAGGAGCGCCCCGAGGCTTACGCCACAAGCGACTCCCTGGCGCGTATTCAGGCGTTGCAGACACCGGTCCTGATCATGCACGGCGAGGCCGACGTGCGTGCGCCTTTCCGCCAGTACCAGAGCGTGGTCGAGGCACTGCAACGCCACGGCAAGGTGCACGAGGCGAAAAGCTATCCCGGCGAGCCGCACGCCTTCCTCGATCCCGCCAACCGGGTGGACATGTACCAGCGGCTGGAGGCCTGGATGGATCGCTGGCTGAAAGGCGAGAACGCGGCCCGTTGAAATGGCGCAAGCTGTTGACGCAGCGGGACGCACCCTTCCTCGATTTCAAGGAAAAGCACATTCGCGATCATTTTCGGTTCGGCCTTTGAAGACAGAAAGCCCCGCCTCGGCGGGGCTTCATGGTCTCCCTGGGTTCGCAGTAGTGATGCCGTGCGTATCGCTGGCGCCCGGCAGGGATGGTTCAGGACGGCACGTGGCCGAAGCGGCCCTGCTGGAAGTCGTCGATGGCCTGCTCGATTTCGGCTGCGGTGTTCATCACGAAGGGACCGTGGCCGACGATCGGCTCGTCGATGGGTTCCCCGCCCAGCAAGAGCAGCACGGCGTCGCTGTTGGCCTCGATCCGCACCTGGTCGTCACCTTCCCCCAGCAGTACCAGTTGACCGGCGCGCAGCGGCGCGCTGTCCTCCACCATCACCGTGCCGCCGAGCACGGCGATGGCGACATGGTGACCTTGCTTGAGCGGCAGGTCGACCGCCTTGCCAGAATTCAGCCGGATGTCCCAGACATCGATCGGAGTGAAGGTGCGAGCCGGACCGATGCGACCAGCGTACTCGCCAGCGATCACCCGCAAACGGCCGGCCGCAGCGGGCAATGCCGGTTCGGGGATGTCGGCCGCCGCCAGGGTCTGGTAAGCCGGCAGCGCGGACTTGTGCCGCGCCGGAAGGTTCACCCAGAGCTGCACCATTTCCAGCGTACCGCCGGTGCGGGTGAACTCTTCGGCGTGGAACTCTTCGTGCACGATGCCGGCGCCCGCGGTCATCCACTGCACGTCACCCGGGCCGATGCGGCCGCCGGCGCCCGTGGAATCACGGTGCTGCACTTCGCCCTGGTAGACGATGGTGACGGTCTCGAAGCCGCGGTGCGGGTGCGCGCCGACGCCGCGCGGACGACTGGCCGGAGCGAATTCGGCGGGCCCGGCGTAGTCCAGCAGCAGGAACGGGCTGATGTTGCGGCCCAGAGTGCCGTAGCTGAACAGGCTGCGCACCGGGAAGCCGTCGCCGACCCAATGCGGGCGCGGGGCGGTCAGGGTGGCGGCGATGGTTCTCATGTCGTGCCTCCGTGGATGGACTGGACGCCACAGTATGCGTGCAACACAGGTTGCGATAGACGGCTAAAATGCGCCTCAGAGTTCTATTTGTGGAACACTGATGGCCCCAAACGCTGACCTCAACGATCTCTTCTACTTTGCCAAGGTCATCGAACATGGCGGCTTCGCCGCGGCCGGCCGCGCCCTCGGTGTGCCCAAGTCAAAGCTCAGCCGCCGCATCACTGCGCTGGAGGAACGCCTGGGCGTTCGGCTCCTGCAGCGCTCCACCCGCCACTTCTCGGTGACCGAACTCGGTCAGGAGTACAACCGTCACTGCCAGGCGGTGCTGGTCGAGGCCCAGGCTGCGCAGGACGTGATCGAACGCCAGCGCGCCGAACCGCAGGGCGTCATCCGGCTGAGCTGCCCGACCACGCTGCTGCACTACCGCATCGCCGATCTGCTTGCCCGATTCATGATCGAACACCCGAAAATCGAGGTGCAGCTGCTGGCGAGCAACCGCCCCGTCGACGTGCTGGGGGAGGGGATGGATCTGGCGTTGCGGGTTCGCTTTCCGCCGCTGCAGGACAGCGACCTGGTGATGCGCGTGCTGTGCGACAGCCCGCAGCGCCTGGTGGCATGTCCCGAACTGGTGGCGCAGCTTCCGCAGCCGCTTGCGCCGGCCGACCTCGGCCACGTTGCCAGCCTCGACTGGGGTCCGCCGCGCGACCACGTCTGGCAGCTCGACGGCCCGCAGGGTGCGCGTGCCGAGGTGCGACACGCGCCGCGCTACATCACCGACGACATGACCGCCCTGCGCGAAGCAGTGCTGCGTGGCGTCGGCGTCGTGCAGCTGCCCTGCATGGTGGTGGAAGACGACCTCACCGCCGGTCGTCTGGTCGACATCCTGCCGCACTGGGTGCCGCGCAGCGGCGTCGTGCACGCAGTGTTTCCCTCACGACGCGGTCTGATACCGGGGGTACGCAAGCTGATCGACTTTCTGGCTGCGCACATCGAGCGGTAGCTCGACGCGGTTGGAACATCGCTGCCGTCGGGTACATCCTTGCCGATGGGCGTGGGTCGCTCTCCTGGGACGGCTTGCACTAGCTCCAGGAGCACACCACCTTGCCGCACTGCCCGGAGTCCATCAGGTCGAAGCCCTTCTGGAAATCGTCGATGTGGATCTGGTGGGTCAGCACTTTCTGCAGCGGGAAGCCGGTCAGCAGCATCTGCGTCATCTTGTACCAGGTCTCGTACATGCGTCGGCCGTAGATGCCGTGCAGGGTGAGGCCCTTGAAGATGATGTGGTCCCAGTCGACGCCGGCGCCCTTGGG
>CAZGKE010000202.1:0-5692 GCA_964526035.1 uncultured Gammaproteobacteria bacterium
TCTTTGACTACGATGCCCAGCGTGAGCGCCTCGAGGAAGTCACCCGCGAACTGGAGCACCCCGATGTCTGGAACGACGCCGCGCGCGCCCAGGAGCTGGGCCGTGAGCGCGCCCGCCTGGAAAAGATCGTCGGCGAGCTGACCGGCATCGGCGAGTCCCTCGACGAGGCCGCCGATCTTCTCGAGCTGGCGGTGGGCGAGGGCGACGAAGACACCGCACTTGCGGTGATAGAGGATGTCGCTGCGCTTTCGAGCCGCACCGACGCGCTGGAGTTCCGGCGCATGTTCTCGGGCAAGCTCGATGCGAACAATGCCTTCGTCGACATCCAGGCTGGCGCCGGCGGCACCGAGGCGCAGGACTGGGCCGAGATGCTGCTGCGCATGTACCTGCGCTGGTGTGAGGCGCGCGGCTGGAAGACCGAGCTGATGGAAGTGAGCGCCGGCGAAGTCGCGGGCATCAAGTCCGCCACCTTCAGCGTCGAGGGTGAGTACGCCTATGGCTGGCTGAAGACCGAGATCGGCGTGCATCGCCTGGTGCGCAAGTCGCCGTTCGACTCCGACAACCGCCGCCATACCAGCTTCACCTCGGTGTTCGTCAGTCCCGAAGTCGACGACGACATCGATATCGACATCAATCCCGCCGACATCAAGATGGACGTCTACCGGTCTTCGGGTGCTGGCGGCCAGCACGTCAACAAGACCGAATCGGCGGTGCGCCTGACCCACGTTCCTAGCGGCATCGTGGTCGCCTGCCAGAGCGGTCGCAGCCAGCACGCAAACCGCGACCAGGCGATGAAGATGCTGTCGGCCAAGCTCTACGAGATGGAGCTGCAGAAGCGCAACGTCGAGAAGCAGAAACTCGAAGACAGCAAGTCCGACATCGGCTGGGGCAGCCAGATCCGCAACTACGTGCTCGACCAGAGCCGCATCAAGGACCTGCGCACCGGGGTGGAGCGTTCCGACACGCAGAAGGTACTGGACGGTGATCTCGACGAATTCGTCGAGGCGGCGCTGAAATCGGGCCTTGAGGCAGGCGCCAGGCGCATCGATGCGAGTTGATCCCGGGGCGGGAGTGGCTTAGGATATGGGTAGCCATATTCATCGATACGGGACGATATCCATGAAGACGACCATCGACATTGCCGACGACCTCGTGCAGCGCGCGCGCAAGGTGCAGCGCGAGCAGGACCTGACGCTGCGCGCCTTGGTCGAGGAGGGTCTGCGTCTGGCCCTGGACCGCCACGAGCGCGTGGAGGCCGAGCCCTTCCGGCTGGTGACCTTCGGCCGCGGTGGGCTGACGGAAGAGGCCCGCACCTTGGGCTGGCAGGGGATTCTCGGTGGGGCCAACGAGCGGTGATCGCGGTCGATACCAACGTCCTGATCGCCGCCCATCGCCCCGACCACGAGTTTCACGAAGCGGCCAAGGAGGCCCTGCAGACGCTCGCGAATGGCGCCGCAGCCTGGTCGGTGCCCTGGCCCTGCGTTCATGAGTTTCTGCGCATCGTGACCGGCAGCGTGTTCCGGCAGCCGACGCCCATGGACGTTGCCCTTGCAGCGGTGGAGGCCTGGTTCGTGACCGGCCGGTCGCGGGCCGTTCCTCTGGGCGAGGGCGCGATGCATCTGGAACTGCTTCGGCGTCTCGCGCTCGAGGGCAAGATTCGCGGCGCCGTGGTTCACGATGCGCGCATCGCCGCCATCTGTCTTGCGCACGGCGTCGGCGAGCTGTGGAGTGCCGATCGCGACTTCTCACGCTTTCCGGACCTGAAGATCCGCAACCCCCTGATCCAGGCGACCTGAGCCGATGAAACCCTCCAGTCCCGATTCCGGCGGATCCACCGCCACCGACGAGAACTTTCTGGTCGCCGAGCGCCGCGCCAAGCTCAAGGCGCTACGCGAACAGGGCGTGGCTTTCCCCAACGACTTCAGGCGTGCCGACTATGCCGGCGACCTGCAAACCGAATTTGCCGACGCCGAGCGCTGGACCACGGAGGCTATCGAGGGCGAGTCGCGCCGCGTGCAGGTCGCCGGCCGAATGATTGCCAAGCGGGTGATGGGCAAGGCCAGCTTCATCCAGCTGCAGGACATGAGCGGGCGCATCCAGGCCTTCCTCAAAGCCGACACCCTGGGCGACATCTACCAGGCGTTCAAGGGTTGGGATATCGGCGACATCGTCGCCGTGGCCGGCACCCTTACGCGCACCCGTACCGGCGAGCTGTCGGTTCAGGCCAACACGCTGCGCCTGCTGACCAAGTCGCTTCGCCCGCTGCCGGACAAGTGGCACGGGCTGGCTGACGTCGAGCAGCGCTACCGCCAGCGCTACGTCGATCTGATCGTCAATCCGGAAGCTCGCGAGGTGTTCGTGCTGCGTTCCCGCGTCATCACGGCGATGCGCGCCTGGCTGGATGCGCGGCGTTTCCTGGAGGTGGAAACGCCGATGATGCACTACATCCCCGGCGGCGCCACCGCGCGACCTTTCGTGACCCATCACAACGCGCTGGACCTCGATCTCTACCTGCGCGTGGCGCCCGAGCTTTACCTGAAGCGTCTGGTCGTGGGCGGGCTGGAGCGCGTCTACGAAATCAACCGCAACTTCCGCAACGAGGGCGTGTCCACCCGACACAACCCAGAGTTCACCATGCTCGAACTCTACGAGGCCTACGCCACCTACACCGAGGTGATGGATCTCACCGAGAGCATGATCCGCGATGTCGCGGTCTCGACCCTGGGCCGTACCTCAGTGACCTGGGAAGGCACCGACATCGATCTGGGTCCGAACTTCCGCCGCTGGCGTCTGAGCGAGGCAGTGCGCCACTTCAATCCCGAGATCAGCGAATCCGACTGCCGTGACCGCGAGGCGCTGGCAGCGCACTGCGCGCGCCTTGGTATCCCGGTCAAGAAGGACCATGGCTGGGGCAAGCTGCTGCTGGAGATCTTCGAGAAGACCGTCGAGCCCAGCCTCAGGCAGCCGACCTTCATCACCCACTACCCGGTCGAGGTGTCGCCGCTGGCGCGCGAGAGCGACACCGAGCCCGGCATCACCGACCGCTTCGAGCTGTTCGTGCTGGGTCGCGAGATGGCCAACGGCTTCTCCGAGCTGAACGATGCCGAGGATCAGGCCGCACGCTTCGAGGCCCAGGTGCAGGCAAAGGACGGCGGCGACCTGGAGGCCATGCACTACGACGCCGACTACATTCGGGCGCTCGAATACGGCATGGCGCCAACCGGCGGCCTCGGGGTGGGGATCGACCGCCTGGTGATGCTGTTCGCCGACTGCGCGTCGATTCGCGATGTGCTGCTGTTCCCCTACATGCGCCCGGAATCCACGGGCTGAAGCGACCCGACGTGGGGCACGCCTGCGTCACAAGTTATTGATTATTCAGTTTCTGGCCCGTTCAGGTTCGCCGCGGCAAGCTGTCGGTGCGACGCCGCACTTTGGCGGAGTCGCCCAAACAACCGCCCCAGGAGGTTTGTCATGAGTCGTCTTGCACTCAAGTCCGGTTTGATCGTTCTCGTCGCCCTGTTGATGACGGCCTGCGCTTCGCAGCCGCGCTATGGCGATTCACGCTACTCCGGCAGCCGCTGCAACACGTGCGGGACCATCCAGGCCATGGAGATGGTGTGGGTCCGCGAACGCGCTGGCGGCGGAGGTGCCGTGCTGGGCGCCATCATCGGTGGCGTGATCGGCAGCAATGTCGGTTCCGGTAGCGGTCGTCGCGCGGCCACCGTCGGTGGCGCCGTCGCCGGTGCCGCAATCGGCCATGAGGCCGAGCGTCGCCGCACCGATGAGCGTCGCGGCTATCTTTTCGAAGTGCGTCTCGACGATGGCCGCTGGGCTGAAGTCACGCAGCTTGAAAATCCCGGCCTTCGCGTCGGTGACCGCGTGATCATCAGCAACCAGCGCGTCCAGCCGCTGCGCCGCTGAACCATCCGTGACGAACGCCCCGTCGACAATCGACGGGGCGTTTTCGTTTCTTCGCTACTGGATCAGGTTGGCCTGCGTCACCGGCGTCTGCGTGAGCAGTCCGATGTGGCCAAGCACAAAGGTATAGCTGGCGTTTTCATTCCAGATCGACGAGGTGTGGATGCCGCCCACCGTGCAGATCCCGGTCGCGCACGCCGCCTGGTCGCTCCATGACTTGATGGAGTACACCCGGTCACCGAAGCGCTTGCCGGCGATTCCGTTGAGAAACGGGCTGTTGACCGACAGGCCCCAGTATCCGCAGGTGCTGTTCCACACGTGCCATGGATAGGTGCCGCAGGTCCACAGCCCGCGGAATCCGCCGGCGATGCCGATGAAGGTGTGCACGTAGGGCCGCAGTCCGTGGTCGGCGATCTGCTTCGCGGCGAGCGTGGCGCCCATCGAGTGGCCGATCACGTCGATGCGGCCGGTGCAGGAGGCGGCAATGGCGTTGATCATCGCGTTGCGTACGGGCGTCTCCTCGCTGCCGTTGTGGTCGTTGCAGGCCGCGCAGGTCTTGCTTCCCCAATTGGGACGGAAGATCTCGCCTACCGCGTAGCCGCGCGCGCGCAGCTCGACATAGGTGTTGTCGAA
The DNA here is from genome assembly GCA_964526035.1 of uncultured Gammaproteobacteria bacterium. Taxonomy (GTDB): domain Bacteria; phylum Pseudomonadota; class Gammaproteobacteria; order Xanthomonadales; family BPKI01; genus DAOMOD01. The sequence continues at coordinate 4,552 of CAZGKE010000202.1, forward strand.
ATTGGAAGGCGAGCCGACGTTGCCGTGCACCAGCACGACCGCATCGCGGCAGACGGCGTTGGCATCTTGCGTAAAGCACAGGAAGGCGGCCGCGCAGGCGGCCAGGATGGCGTTGCGGTACATGGTGTTTCCCCTCGTTGCGCCGTGCTCGCGCACGGCGGAAATCCCCGTGGAGAAACCTACGCCCGCTGTCGGTGGCCGTCACCTGTACCAAAGGGCAGCCTGTGAAGACGTCGCATCGACACTCTTCGCAAACTGCCGGGCCGCGGCGTGTTCAGCTTCCGATGAAGCCAGGTGCTCTGCGCCGTCGAGCCAGCACGTGCGCGACCGCGCCGATGACGAGACAGACAAGCGCCACCACATCCGCCACCACCACCCGAGCGACTGCACTGTTGTAGTCGCCCACCACCCACGCCAGCAGCAGGAACGAAACCACGCTTGCCGTCCCGGCGACCAGCGCCAGCGGGATCCACGCGACGCGGAAAGCCGCGGCCACCAGGAACACTCCCAGCAGCCCGAACAGCACCGCGCGATGGCGCATCAGGATGGCCAGGCTGGGGTCGCTGAATTCGATCCCGTACAGGGCGTGGAGGCGATCCGCGCCCAATACCCCCGAAACCGGCAGCAGGTGGATGAGACCGACGATGAGCAGCGCAGCGCAGACGATGTAACGCATGGCATTTCCCTGAAGCGGTTGGCAGGAGAGCAGGTCAGCGCAACGGCAGTGGCTCGGCGCTCCCGGCCAGCAGGCGCAGTGCGAAAATCAGCAGCCACAGTCCGCCGATACCGTATACCGCGAACATCAGCCAGTAAGCGCCCGGCTGCTGATCGCGGTGGAACTTGAGCGTGCCCTTGAATCCGTTGGGACCGCAGGGAAGCCAGCCCTTGGTCAGGCTCTGCCAGTCCACCAGCAGCAGTCCGCCGCCGAGAACCATGAAGAACAGCCCCTGAAAGATTGCCATCGCGTTTCTCCCCCGAATCGAGAGGGCCAAGCATACGGCGAGCTTGCCGCCAAGCGCACCCGCAGCGTGCACTGGCGCCGACCCGGCAAGTAGAGCCGACCGCAGAACAGCGCGCAATGACCTATCGGGTAAAACTGAGCCGTGGCGACACTGCCAGCCGAGCCATCATCGGGAAAAGT
>CAZGKE010000203.1:0-5680 GCA_964526035.1 uncultured Gammaproteobacteria bacterium
CTATCCAGGGCAGGTCGGCGCCATCGAAGCAGCGGTATATGGTGTCGCGGCCGCGCTCATCGGCGCTGCTGGTCACCAGTCCCCGCGGCTTGTTGAGCATGAGGTAAATCGGAGCCGCGGCTGCAATGTCGCGGCCGTCGACGGCTATGCGGTCGAGCTCACGACGGGTCGGGAACTCGGCATCGCGGACGATGCGGCCATTGACCGTGACGCGTCCCGCGGCGATCCAGCGCGCGGCCTCGCTGCGCGAGCACAGGCCAAGCTTGGACAGCACCCGCGCCAGGCCGTATCTCGTCATGGCCTCAGGCGCGATGCTTGCCGCCGGTCCAGCCGCCCTCGCGCAGCACTTCATCGCCCAGCGTCGCGGGCGCCTGCTCGAGCGTCGTTCCCATCGAGTCATTCCAGCGGTTGAGGAAGCCGTACAGGCTGATCACCGCGAGCAATTCGACGATTTCTTCCTCGTCCCAGTGATCGCGGACGCGCTGCATCAATTGTTCGTCCACCGCGTTGGGCACGGCGCCCGCGGCCAGCGCGAAGTCGAGCGCCACGCGCTCGCGTTCGCTGTACAGCGGCGAGTTCGCATACTCCCATACCGCCGCCACCTTGGCATCGTCGATGCCGTGGATCTTCGCGGCGATCAGCGAGTGCGCCATGCAGTACTGGCAGCCGGCCGCGCGCGAGCAGAAGTGCGCGATGAGGCGCTTGAAGCCCAGATCGACCTTGCCTTCGGGGTCCATCACCGCGCGTGTCAGTACACCGAATCCCTCCACGATCTTCGGTTTTCTCTGCATGGTCAGCAGGGAGTTGGGCACGAAGCCGAGGATGCGGGTGAACTGGTCCCAGGTGGCGGCGAGCTCGGGGTGGGATTCGGGGGGGAGGGGGTCGAGGAGGGGCATGGATGGAGCCTTTTGTTTTCAGTTTTCAGCTTTCAGTTTTCAGTTTTCAGTCGCCGAGGACAGGCATGAGCTGCTTCGACTCCGCAAATCCAGCCATACCAGGCGGTGGTCACTGGCGGTGATCCAGTCGGCGCCGGGCTCGCCCTCTGGTGGCCAGAAGACGCCGGCGGCGACGGGCTGCAGTTGACGTGCGGGGAGCACGTAGTCGACGCGCAGGTTTCCGGCGGCATCGCTGAATTCGCTGGTGTCGTGCGCAGGGTCGCCCTGGTGTTCCAGATTCCGTCCCTGTCTTCGCAGTGAGGACTCAATGGCGCCCTCGCTGCGCGGAATCATCGACGCGTCGATGCGCGGGTGATCAAGAAGCTGCTGTATGGCGCCTGGCACGGAATCTCCGTCGACGGGATCGGCATTGTAGTCGCCTGCCATGACGAAGGCGGCGCCCTCGGGCAGCGCGCCGCGTCGGCCATGGTCGTCGACCAGGTAGCCGCCGCGGGAGGGTTCGACATAGTCTGCCCACAGGCGGATCTCATCGAAATTGCGCAGACCGTTGCGGTTTTCCGGACCATCGAACACCGGCGGCGTGGGGTGGGCGGCAAGCAGGTGGACGCGGCCCAGCGGAGTAGCCAGCGGAATGTCCCAATGGCTCTTGGATGAAAGCGGGATGCGCTCCCAGATCTCGTCGCTCCAGAACCAGTCGTTGGTAGCGGGATCCTTCGGTCTGCGCGCTTGCGGCAGATCGCGCCATTTGAACTTCTGGAAGGTGCGAACTGCATCCACGTCGATCGGATGCACGCTCAGTAGCAGCATCCCGAACTGGCCGGGGTGGAAGCCGAAGCCCCAGGCGTCGCCTGGCCCATCGACGTGGCCATCGCCATTCAGGTCGAAGCCGCTGGCGACCCCGGTATTGACCGGGGCGAGGAACATGTGAGCGAAGTGGATCGGCGCCTGTCCAGCCTGCGAGCGGCCGAGGTATTCCGATATGAAGATGTCCGCGCTCTCGCCCTGCGCATCAAAGTCGAACTCATTGAGAAGCAGCACGTCGGGCCGAACGGCCTGGATGATGGCGGCAATGCGCTGCGCCTGCTCGTCCTGACCGCCGCGCAGCCTTGCAAGCAGCCCGCCGGCCGTCGTGCTTTCCATCGAGACATTGAAGGTAGCGAAGCGCAGCGCAACATCGGGCGCCTGCACTTCTTGCGCTGAATGGGAGGCGGACAAGGTGGCGGATGTCATCGACAGCGCCCACAGCAGGCAGCACAGGCGCAGGCAGGGCAGCGGTCGGAGAAGCATGTGCAGTGGATGGCGGGCAGCGGCGTCAGCGGCGCGACAGCCCGGGAGCGGCCTGCCAGCGGCCGTCGCGAAGGATCTGCCCGGGTCCGAAACGAGACTTGTAGTGCATCTTGGGATGGCCCTCGATCCAGAAGCCGAGGTACAGCCAGCGCATGCCGTTGGACCGCGCCATGGAAATCTGGCGGAGGATGGCGTGGGTGCCGAGACCGCGGTCGTGGAGGTTTGGATCGAAGAAGGTGTAGACGGCGGAGATCGCACTGGCACCGACATCGGTGACCGCTACGGCCACCAGCTTGCGATCCAGGCGGAATTCGAGAAGTCGTGTGCTCGGCCACGGGCTGAGCAGGAAGCGGGTGGCTGCCTCACGGTCATCGCTGTCCATGCCGCCGCCCGGATGACGTGCGCGGACATAGCGGCGATAGAGTTGCCAGTGCTCTTCGGCAAATGCGGCAGGGGCGAGCCGCAGCGACAGGTCGCGATTGCGCTTCAGGCAGCGGCGCAGGCTGCGGTCCGGCTGAAACGCATTCACATCGATGCGCAATGGTGTGCACGCCTGACAGCCGAGGCATTCGGGCCGATAAAGGTGGCCGCCGCTGCGCCGAAAACCCATCGCCAACATGCGCTCCACGCCGGCCACGTCGGGCGTTCCGCGCGGCAGAACAAGCAGCTCGCGGGCCAGTCGGCCCTCGTAGTAGCCGCAATCGTGTTCCGGGCTGAGATAGACGCCAGGGGCGAGCATGGCGCAATGCTAGCATTGCGGGGCGCCGGATCGCCGCTTCCCGGTGATTGAAGTGCGCACTGTTCCTTTGCTTGAGCTGCAGGCCACGAGAGACCCAGATGACCGCCAATCAAGGGGCAAATTCCACGGCGACCCTGCTTGCGCGCATCCGCGACGGCGAATCGGTGGCCCGTGAGGAGCTTTTCAAGCGCTGCCTGCCCCTGCTCAAGCGCTTCGCCCGCGGCCGCCTGCCGCGCCAGCGTCGTGACCTCGCAGAAACCGACGACCTCGTCCAGGTCACCTTGATGCGCGCTCTGAGCAATGTCGAGAGCTTCGAATCGCGCGGCAAGGGCGCCTTCTTCGCCTACCTTCGGCAGATCATGATCAACGCGATCCGCGAGGAAATCCGGCGCCATGGCAGCCGCCCCGACCACACGGCGGACCTCGATGCGGCACCCGCCGCGCCAGATTCAGTGGTGGCGAATGCGGTGGGAGAGCAGACTCTGGAAGCCTATGAACGCGGCCTGGAGCAGCTTGGCGAAATGCAGCGCGAGGCCGTCATCCTGCGCGTCGAGTTCGACATGAGCTACCCGGAGATTGCGCTGGAGCTGGAATGTCCCTCGGCCGATGCCGCGCGCATGCTGGTCGCACGCGGCCTGCGCCGGCTTGCCGAGACCATGCCGTGACATGATGCGCCGGGCCGCAGCACGGTTCTGTGATTCCTCGGCGGGAATGCGCGCGAACCCGTAGACCCGCTGCTCGACATCGACGCAGCAAGCGCGCTTCGCAATTCCCGGGGCAATTCGACCACAGCGTTCGTCTGGCCGCGTTCGTGCATTTGTCCGGATATCCGTCCAGGAACGCCCGACATGTGCCCTTCATTCGTCCGCTTCAGCTTTCCCCTCGCAGCTGTGCTGCTGCTGGCCTGGCTTCCGGTTCGCGCCGGCACCGGCATCGTCGTCACCACCGCGGAGGACATTGTCGCCAGCGATGGTCAGTGCTCGCTGCGCGAGGCGATCATCAATGCCAACAACAACGACCAGTCGGGCTCGGTGGACTGTGCGCCCGGGAGCATCGATCCCTCAGCGACCGACATCATTTTCTTCGATCCCGCCCTGGCTGGCGAAGTGATCGAACTGAACGGTACCGCGCTGCCGGCGATCACGCAGGCGCTGGACATCGTGGGGCCGGCGGTGGGCGATGCTGCCGGCCTGATCCTGGATGCCGGTGAGACTTCTCGGATCCTTGCCGTCGAAGGCGGGGCGCCCTCGGACTTCCTGGTGCGGATCGGCGGGGTGACCCTGCGTAACGGCCGCAGCAGCGGCAGCCAGGATCACGGCGGCGCGCTGCGCGTCTCCGGGGCCGATACCGAACTGAGCCATGTGCATGTTCTCGACAGTGCGACGCTGGGCTTCCAGTCCTTCGGCGGCGGATTGGCGGTGATCGACGGCTTCGCGCAGATCGAGGACAGCCGCATCGCCGGCAATACGACCCAGGGCTCGCTGTCGGCGGGCGGTGGCATCGCCGCGCTGGGCGGTGCGCAGCTTTTACGCAGCACGGTGGCGGGCAACCGCACGCGTGGAAGTGACGCGCGCGGCGGCGGCATCATCGGGGGTGGCCACACCAGCCTGATCGAGAGCACGGTGTCCGGCAACGTGACTGAATCACTGAACGCGCATGGTGGCGGCATCGCCGTGGTGGGCAACGACCTGGTGCTGGTGAACAGCACGGTCTCGGGCAACCGCGCAGAAGGTTCCGGCGCCGAGGGCGGTGGGGTGTGGGTGAGTGGCGGCAGCAGTACCCTGCTGCACGCCACGCTGGCGCAAAACGCCGCCCTTGCCGGCGGCGTGGCCGGGCTGTTCAACGCCTTGTCGGGCCCGGGCGATGCCATCGTCCTGCACAACTCGCTGCTGGCGCAGGATCGCGACGGCGAAACGGCCTGTTCGGCGCTGGCTGCCACCCACAGCGGCACCCTGGCCACCGATGCCGGCTGCACCGGTGTTGCCACAGCATGGGAGGCGATCGCGCTGTCTGCGCTGGACGACCATGGCGGACCCACGCAGACGCACGCGCTCGGTGCCGGCAGCGCCGCCATCGGTATCGGTGGCGACTGCAACGCCAACTTTCTGGTCGACAGCGACCAGCGCGGCCAGCCGCGCCCCGGTACCGGCGCGACCGACTGCGACGCTGGCGCCTACGAGTTCCAGCCGCCGCTGTGCGCAACCAACAGCGCCGAACTCCAGAATGCGTTGACCTTCGCCGCGACCAACGGCATCGACGACGAGATCCGCATCGCCATCGGCCACTACCCGGCGCCCGGCAATGGTTTTCTCTACACCGTCCAGGTGACCCATGGCGACGAGGCTGACATCGCCCTGAGCGGCGGCTGGACCGCGCTCGCCAACGATCCCTGTGGCCAGCTGGCATCACAAAGCCCGTTCGACACCGTACTTGACGGCGGCGGCGCGGGCCGGGTGATGGCGATTGTCGTGCGCGGCCAGAGCGACGTCCATGTCAGTCGATTGAGCTTCGTCGACGGGCTTGGACCCGTAAACGGAAGCTCCGGTGGTCTCACTCTGACCGGCACCTCGCAGCAACCCTATCTCGGCACGATGGTCGTCGAGCGCAACGCCTTCATCGGCAATCAGGCGGAGTTTGCCAGCGGCCTGTCGGTGTTCTCTGGCGCCCTGGCCGGGGACGCCCGCTTCGTGGTCAGCGGCAACGTGTTCCTCGACAACCACGCCAGCGAGGATTGGGGTGCGGCCTCGATCGCGGCCTT
>CAZGKE010000204.1:0-5584 GCA_964526035.1 uncultured Gammaproteobacteria bacterium
TCGGCGTTGGCGAAATCAGGCCGATGCCGGGTTTGGCATAGCGCAGGCGCGCGATCAGCGCATTGACCTTGTGGCCGGGCAGCTGACCGCCTTCGCCGGGTTTCGCGCCCTGCGCGATCTTGATCTGCAGAACTTCGGCATTGACCAGATAGGCAGGGGTGACGCCGAAACGCCCTGACGCCACCTGCTTGATCTTCGACATCTTCTCGGTGCCGTAGCGCGCCGGATCCTCGCCGCCCTCGCCGGAGTTGGAGCGGCCACCGAGACGGTTCATGCCCATCGCCAGTGCCTCGTGCGCTTCCGGCGACAGCGCACCGAGGCTCATGCCGGCGGAATCGAAGCGCGGCAGGATGTCGGCAAGCGGTTCGACCTGGTCGATGGGCAGCGGCTTTGCCGCAAGACGCAGGCCGAGCAGGTCGCGCAGTGCCGAGGGCGGGCGGCTGTTCACATGATCGGCATAGACCGCGTAGTCGGCTTCGTCGCCCGAGCGCACCGCGCGCTGCAGGCTGGCGATCACGTCGGGGTTGTACATGTGGTATTCGCCGTCCTTTACCCAGCGAAACAGGCCGGCGTGCTCGACCGGTGCGTTCACGTCCCAGGCACGCGCGCTCAGTGCGCGCTGGTCGGACTCCAGCTCGGCGAAGCCCATGCCGCCGATGCGCGAGGGAGTGCCGGCGAAGCAGCGTTCGACCACGGCGTCGTCCAGGCCCACGATCTCGAACAGCTGCGCGCCGCGATAGCTGGCGATGGATGAGATACCCATCTTGGAGAGGATCTTGAGCAGTCCCTTGCGGATGCCGCGCCGGTAATTGCGACCGAGTTCGCGGCGTGCCTCGGCGTCCTCGATCTCGCCGTGGCTGAGCATGGCGTACAGGCACTGGTAGGCGAGGAAGGGGTACACCGCGGTGGCGCCGTAGCCGATCAGGCAGGCGAAGTGGTGCGGGTCGCGCGCGGTGCCGGTCTCCACCAGCAGGTTGCACTGGCTGCGCAGTCCGGCGCGCACCAGATGAAGATGCACGGCGCCGGTGGCGAGCAGGGCGTGCACCGGCAGCAGGTGCGGCTTGGCGAAGCGGTCGCTCAGCAGCACCAGCGGACTGCCGGCGGCGACGCCAGCCTCGGCTTCCGCGCACAGTCGCTGCAGTGCGGCTTCGAGTCCCTCTGCGGGATCGACGTTGAGCTCGAGCCGGGTCACTCCGCCCTCGACCAGAGTGAGTATCTGGCGCAGCTTGCGCTGCGACAACACCGGGGAGTTCAGTTCGATCTGGTGCGCGTACTCCGGTTTCAGCTCGAACAGGTTGCTCTCGCGGGCGATCTGCGTGTGCAGGCTCATCACCAGGCGCTCGCGGATCGGATCGATAGGCGGATTGGTGACCTGCGCGAACGCCTGGCGGAAGTTGTCGTACAGCGAGCGCACGCGCTGCGACAGCACCGGAAGCGGGGTGTCGTCGCCCATCGAGCCGATGGCTTCCTGCTGCGTTTCGGCGAGTATGCGCAGCACCTCGTCGCGCTCTTCGCGGGTCACGCCGAACAGCTTTTCGAAGCTGTACAGAGTGTCCATCGGCATCGGTTCGGCGGCCAATGCAGGATCGATCAGGTCGCTGTCGAGCAGCGTCACACCCTGCTTCAGCCAGCGCTTGAACGGTGCGCGCCCGCGGTTGATGGCGTCGATGTCTGGGCTTTCCAGCACTTCACCGCGATCGAAGTCGACGGCGATCATCTCGCCCGGCCCGAGACGTCCCTTGCGCACGATGTCGGCGGGCTGCACATCGTAGACACCGGTTTCAGAGGCGACCACCAGCACCCGGTCGCGGGTCAGCAGCCAGCGCGCGGGGCGCAGGCCGTTGCGATCGAGCGTGCATGCGGCATGTCGCCCGGAGTGCACCACGATGCCGGCCGGGCCGTCCCACGGCTCCATGTGCAGCGAGAAGTATTCGTAGAAGGCGCGCAGGTCGGCGTCCATGGTGTCGACCGCCTGCCATGCCGGTGGAATCAGCACGCGCATCGCCTGCAGCAGGTCCATGCCGCCGCGCAGCAGGACTTCGAGCATGTTGTCGAGGCTCTGCGAATCCGACCCTGCAAGCGAAACCAGCGGCTCGAGCTCGCGGAAGTCGAGCAGCGGTGAACGCATGGTGGCGCCGCGCGCCTGTGCCCACAGTCGATTGCCGCGAATCGAGTTGATTTCGCCGTTGTGCGCGAGCAGACGGAAGGGCTGCGCCAGCGGCCAGTCGGGGTTGGTATTGGTCGAGAAACGCTGGTGGAATACCACGCAGCTGCTGGCCAGGCTGGGGTGGGCGAGGTCGGGATAGAAGCGCGCCAGATGCTGCGGCATCACCATGGCCTTGAACGACACGCTCTGACCCGACAGGCTGGCGATATAGAAGGAACGCAGGTCGGCCAGGTCGCGCTCGGCCTGGCGTCGGCCCAGAAACAGGGCGCGCTCGAAGGCCTCGCCGCTCATCCAGGCAGGGGCGTTGACGAAGCAATGCTCGATGCGCGGCAGCAGCGCCCGGGCACGTTCGCCGCAGGCCTGAGGATCGACCGGCACCTCGCGCCAGCCGGCCAGCGACAACTCCTGCCGCGCCAGCGCCGCAGCCAAGGCAATTCGACAGCGATCAGCCGCCTCCGGGTCATGCGGCAGGAACACCAGACCCAGCGCACTGAGCGGCTGCAGCGGAATGCCGGTCTCATCGGCCAGCGCGCGGATCAGGTTGGCGGGGCGACGGATCAGCAGCCCGCAGCCATCGCCGGACAGACCGTCGGCGTCGACCGCGCCGCGATGGCTGAGCCTCACCAGCGCGTCGATGGCGCGCTGAACGATGGTGGCGTCGGGGCGGTCGTCGAGCTGCGCGATCAGTCCGAAGCCGCAGCTGTCCTTTTCATAGTCCGCATCGTAAAGCCCCGGTCCGCGCGCGGCGCGCGCCGGCAACAGGGGCGGTCGCGGCCCGGCAGTGCGGCGTGAGCTTGGCATGGGTGCGGCACCTCGGCGATGGGGTGTATACCAGTCGGACCGTCCGTGGCCCTTCACCATGCCGTGTTTTGCTGCGGTGCGTCAATGGGGTGCGAGGGAACCTCGGATCACGCGCCCGATTGGTGCACTTCGTACCCGGGCGATCAGGATGAGGGCGTGGTCGCCTCGAAGCCATTGACGAACAGCGTTGTCGTACAGGGCCCGGCCGATGCCGCATCCACAACCACGAAGAACTCGGCACCCACGGGCACAGGCCGACTGCCGCCGCCCTGATTGAAGATGCGCCAGCGCTGGTCGAAAGGCTCATAGAACAGGTCGATCGGATGGTCGTTGACGGCGCCGATCTTGGGTGTGATCAGCAGGCGCGCGCATGGATTGCCGTTCAGGAGCGGATGGTCGAGGCGGGTGCTGTTGCCTCCGCTGTTCGCAGCGCTTGCCGTGTGCACGAACGCGTTGTGGCTGGGGTCCTGGGCGTAGACATTGAAACTGGCGTTCATCGGCATGGCGGCGAAATCCTGGGTGAGGATCACCCAGCAGTCCGGGCCGGGAGGGCCCAGACAGCTGTTGCCTGCCGCTATGTTGTGATTGACGTAGACATTGTTGTCCCAGTTGGGCGTCACGATCAGGATCGCGTCCTTGGTGGTATTGAGATAAGGATGATCGAGGCTGGTCGCGTGTCCGGAGGTGTTCGCAGCGACGGCAACATGAGCGTAGCGCGCACCGCCGACGCCCTCAGGTCCGGGCGCCATCACGTTGAAGGCGGCCCCGGTCGGCATCTGCGCGGAGTCCTGGTTGAAGGCGCGCCACTGGCCGCTCGCAAACCATGCGCCGATTGGGTGCGGGTTGACCACCTGGGGGAGGCCGAACGGGCTGAATACCTTGGTCAGCTGCGGGCGGGCATCCGGTTGCAGGTTCAAAGAGGGATGTTCGATGGGAAAATGGTTGAAAGGCACCTGGGGGCTGCGCGTCAGGAAGAACGTATCGCCGAACTCATAGGCACCGATGTCCACCGCCAGCGAGCCGCTGCCGATGAAGCGACGGCGGCCGGCGGCATCCACGTGGGGCCAATCGATGAGGTCGAGATTGAGATCCAGGCCGTTGGCGTCGCCGCTGTTGATGGCCGGCGAGTTGGCGAGCAGGCGCGGGTCGCTGAGGCTGATCAACCGCGGATCTTCAGTCAGCGTGCCGGTGCCGGGCGTGAAGCTGTTTGCCTGATTGCCGTGCACCAGGTTGCGCGCGTTGTCCGTGCCCTCGGAACCGGCCAGCATGCGCAGGCCGTTTTCATTGAACGCAATCAGATTGTTGCGCACGGTGCCATTCAAGCTCTGCGAGGACCCAACGGCGCGGCTCAGAAGGACGCCGCCGCCCGTGTCGACAACCGTGTTGTTGTACACAAAGGCCGCCATCGCGTCGTCGCGCACCGTCAGAGTGATGCCGTCCTCGTCGTCGCTGGTGCCGGCGCTGCGCGCACCGACCACCACGTTGTTGATGACATCGGCGAAGATCGGCCCGGTCAGCGTCCGGACGTCGATTGCGCCGCGGTTGAAATGGCCGCGCACTTCGTTGGCGAACACCACCACCTGGAGGGAGCCGCCCACAGCGGTGTAGGCGCGGATGCCTTTGGAGAGTGAACCCCGCGGTGCGACGACCCGGTTGTAGGCGATGTGACCTACCGAAACCGGACCGAGCGACTGGATGTCGATTCCGGGCCAGATCTGACCGCTGCTGCCGGCATCCACATGGTTGTGGGTGATCGAGACGTCGAGATTGCCGCTGTTGCTGGCGGCGATCTGTATGCCCGTATCGGCGCTGTTGGTAGTGCTTTCCAGGCGCATCCTCGACACGCGGAAATCGGCGTTGCCGACGCCCGACCGCTGCAGGTACACGCGTCCATCGCGCATCGTGATTCCGCGCAGCGAGATGACGATCGTGCCGGACACCGAGCTGTCGCTGGTGATGCTGCGTCCGTCGGCGAGGCGTGGCGCGAAACCGGTCGCGTTGCGCAGAGTCAGGGACTTGTCGCTGATGTCCAGGTCCTCGTCGATCGGATCGTTGCTTTCGATCTCGATGACGTCTCCCGGAGCTGCTGCGGAGATACAGGATTGCAGGGTGGAGTTGCAGGGCGCCGCCCCCGGCCAGGTCAAAGTGGCCGCGTGCAGGGGGTTGCCCACGACCAGAAGCGCAATCAGCACCTTGGAGCTGACAACGTGGCGCCAGGCCGTGCGGGAACGGAGGGTGCGCCCATGCAGCGGGGCGGCGACGGGCGAATGAATGCGGCAAGCTGGCATGGATCGGGTCCGGACGTGGGAGACAGTCAGGAAAACACCGTTCCGACTTGAATCCGGACATGGCCCGCGGCTTCGGGCTCGAAGTATCGGGGCGGGCGCGCTTCCGCCTCAAGAAAAAGGCCGGCTGAAATCAGCCGGCCTTGAAGGGATCAAGTGGTGGAGCGGAGGAGGATCGAACTCCCGACCTTCGCATTGCGAACGCGACGCTCTCCCAGCTGAGCTACCGCCCCACACGAGCCGCACATGATAACCGCAGCCGCAGGGTGCATCCAGTGCCGAAGGGTTGACGGGAAACGGCGTGTCGACAGGGCATGGCAGTTTGTAGGGG
>CAZGKE010000205.1:0-5433 GCA_964526035.1 uncultured Gammaproteobacteria bacterium
TATCGGGGCTGAAGACCAAGCGAGTTCGGTAAGGTAATTGCGGAACACCACACTATTGGGGAGCGGGGAAAAGCGGGGCAGCGGCTATTTCAGCGGCACCTCGGTCAAGGACTCACTCAAGGCGACCAGTCGCGCACGCGCTTCGGCGTCCAGGGGCTGGGGATCATGTGGCGCGGCCGGCTGTCCGTCGACGTAAAAGGCACCGGCCTCCAGGTCCGGCGCGGTGATCAGGCCCATGACGTGGTCGCGGCCCTCCTCGACCGTGGCGCGCGGCGGAATGCCGAGGTCTTCCACCATGGTGGTGTTCATCAGCGTGGCTGGATGCAGGGCAATCATGGTGATGCCCTGCTCGAGGAAGCGGGGTGCCAGCTCGACGGTCATCGATACCTGGGCCAGCTTGCTCTGGCCGTATCCGCGAGCGTGGGCGGCGGGCTGTTCCAGCATGACGTCATCGAAGTCGATGGCGTGCGCACTGATGGAGGAGACATTGATCACGCGCGAGGGCGCCGCTGCGGCGAGGTTGGGGCGCAGGCGGTTCACCAGAACCCAGCCCGCCAGGTAGTTCACTGCAAACTGCAGCTCGTGGCCGTCGGCGCTTGCACGGCGCGGCTGTTCCCTGCCCAAGGCGATGCCGGCATTGCTGACCAGGAGATCCAGTCGGGGATAGTCTGCAGCCACTCTGTCGGCGAAATCGCGAACCGCCTGCATCGAGGCGAAGTCGGCTTCATAGAAGCGCGCCGAGCCTTTGCCTGAGGCTTCGATCTCATCAACGACGGCCTTGCCGCGCTCGGCGTTGCGGCCGTGGACGATCACGTGCGCACCATCGGCCGCCAGCGCCGTTGCCAGGGCCCGCCCGAGCCCGTCGGTTGAACCGGTAACCAGCACGGTCTTGCCTTCGTAGGACAGCGGCTTGTCTTTGTCGTCGGCCCGCACTCCGGGCAGCGCAACGACGAGCGCGGTGAACAACACAAGCAGATACGGCATCGCGCGCATGGTTTGACTCCTCTGATCAGACGCCAGCATAGGCACGCACACCCGAAGCCACAACCAGATGGGCGCACCCGGGTTGGGCGCGAAACGACCTCGATGGAAATGAACGACTGGCGTGCCCGGTAAAAGTGAATCGAAAGACGTCAGCGCTTCAGAACCGCCGACTGCGCCCGCGCTCACGCTGAGGGCGATCAGGCAGTTCGCGGATCGAGGAAACCTCGTCGTTCAGGCCGATCTCGCGCAGGTTGCGGATCTCACCCCGCACTTCCACACACTCACGATAGCGGGAATGCACACACACCTCCCAGCGGCCGCCAAGCACGCGCAACGAGGAAATCTCGTCATTGAGGCCGACATCCTTGAGATTCACCATGTCCTCGGTAATTACCGCGGAGCCACCGCGGAAATCCGCGTCGATCCACACCGCAATGGCGCTGCGGCCGTAGCCTTCACCCACCCCCTCGCCGCGACGCAGCGGGCGCAGCGACGAGATGCTGTCCTGGAAGGGCGTGCCGGCCAGATCAATCACGCTGCGCTCGAACACTTCACAGCGACCTTCGAAATCCGCGTCGACGCACATCAGCCAGCGGCCGGCGCGGATACGCATGCTGGAAATGCGGTCATTGAGCCCGTATTCGCGAAGATTGGACACACCATGGCTGAACTGCACGCAGCGGCCCTCGAATCCCGCGTGCTCGCACACCAGCGCATCGGACGCGCCCGCGCCGCCCGCATTCGCGAAAGCGCAAATACCAAACATCACCATCGAAACCCGCCGGATCGAATCGAGCATTGCAGTCTCCCTCCGGCGTACGTGCCGGGCCTTGCGGCATGTTGCATCAGTGAGACTGGCCGGCGCCAGCGGTCGACCTGCAGCGCGGTGGAACCCGCGGGGTTCGTCCAGGCATGGGCAGGGCGCGATTGCGCAGCGTTCTTGGACGCGAACGTCCACATCCGGTATAAACCCGCGCCTGTCTCGAAGAATCCGTCCAGGATGTCCCAGGCTGCAAGACAACACGTACTGCCCTCGCCGTTTCGCATGCGTCGCGGCGGCATGCTGTGGGAAGGTCGCATCGCCTTCGAGACCTGGGGCACGCTCAACTCAGCCCGGGACAATGCGGTGCTGATACTGACCGGCCTGTCGCCCGGGGCGCATGCGGCCAGCTCGGCAGACGATCCCTCCCCCGGCTGGTGGGAAGCCATGCTCGGACCGGGCAAGGCCATCGACACCGATCGGTTCCATGTAGTCTGCGTCAATTCGCTGGGCAGCTGCATGGGGTCAACCGGCCCGGCATCGGAGAATCCGGCCACGGGGCGGGCCTACAGATTGAGCTTTCCCGACCTGTGCCTGGAAGACGTGGCCGAGGCGGCATTCCAGGTGCTCCAGGGCCTGGGCATCGAACGACTTGCCTGCCTGATCGGACCCTCCATGGGCGGCATGTCGGCGCAGGCCTTCATGGCCCTGCACCCGGGCGTGGCCAGCGCTGCCGTCCTGATCTCCACCGCGCCGCACGCGCTGCCGTTTGCCACGGCGGTGCGCTCGCTGCAGCGCGAGGCCATCGTCAGCGATCCAGACTTCCAGAACGGCGACTACAGCGTCGACAAGCCGCCGGTGCTCGGCCTGCGTTTTGCGCGCAAGCTCGGGGTGATCACCTATCGTTCGCCGCAGGAATGGACCGAGCGTTTCGCCCGCGAACGGATTCCCGAAGCACAGCGCGAGCAGCGCCCCTTCGGCGCCGAGTTCCAGATCGAGTCCTACCTGGAAGGCCACGCCCAGCGCTTCGTCGGCGCCTTCGATCCCTGCTGCTACATCTACCTGTCGCGCGCCACCGACTGGTTCGACCTGTCCGAGCATGGGGAAGGCGATCTCGATCGTGCCTATGCCGGCCTCAGCCTGCCGCACGCCCTGGTGCTGGGCGTGGGGACCGATATCCTGTTCACCCTGGCGCAGCAGCGGCGCATTGCCGAGGGGCTGGAGAAAGCCGGAACGCGGGTCGACTTCCACGCGCTTGCCTCAATCCAGGGTCATGACGCCTTTCTGGTCGACTTTGATCGCTTCGCACCTCCGGTCGCCCGCTTTCTCGCAGCCCTGTAGACTGGTCGCCCTTTCGCAAGAAGCGCGTGCAATTGCCATGCTGACCCGCAGCTTCCCGGGCGCAGACAAACTGTTCAGCGACATTGATGCCGCGGTGTCGCTGGGCGACAGCGAGGCGATCACCGACGCCCTGCGCCAAACCCTCTGCCTTGCCATCCGCGACCAGGACGTGCGCCTGCCGGACTGCGTCTTCGAAGCCTGCGGCGACCATTACGCCCGGCGCGAGCTGTATCGCAGCGAGGATCTTGGCTACAGCGTCATCGCCATGACCTGGGGTCCGGGACAAGGCACACCGATCCACGACCACAGCGGCATGTGGTGCGTCGAAGGGGTATGGCGCGGCAGCCTTGAGATCGTGCCCTACGAGCTGGTGGAGCACTCCGATGGGCGCTTCCGCTTCGAGTCGCGCGGCGTGATGCAGGCCGGCACCGGCTCCGCCGGCAGCCTGATACCGCCGCACGAGTACCACACCATCCGCAATCCGGCCGAGGACGGCGCGGCGGTTTCGGTACACATCTATGCCGGCGCCATGCAGTGCTGCTCGGTATTCCGCAAGGCCGACGACGGCTGGTACATCCGCGACACCCGCCAGCTGGCGCTCGACTGATGCACAGCGGGAGCCCGCTCGCCTATACTCTCGCCCCCGCGCCGAAGTGGCGGAACTGGTAGACGCGACGGACTCAAAATCCGTTTCTGGCAACAGAGTGTGGGTTCGAGTCCCACCTTCGGCACCATCAGGCAATCCAAGGGCATCCGGCGCAGTCCGACTTTCCCGCCCGAAACCCCGTAGTTACGCCGATCAATCGCCCAATAGCGTCCGATTGCGTGCAGTGGCATCCGACCTCAACCGGGGGTATTCTTGGGGGTATCTAGGGCATACCCCCACCCCATGGGGGTATCTGGAGCCGAGAGGCGGGGGTATCGATGAAGGGCAAACTGCACGCGGTCGGGCTGCGCGACCTGGCGCCCGGCAAGCACTTCGACGGCGGCGGCCTGTACTTGCACGTCATGGCCACCGGCGCCCGCTACTGGCGCATGAAGTACCGCCACGGAGGCAAGGAGCGGCTGCTGGCGATCGGGGTATTTCCTGAGGTTTCGCTGGCCGAGGCCCGGCGACGCCTCGACGCCGCTCGCGTCTTGTTACGTGACGGCATCGATCCGGCCACCGAGCGCCGCCGCGCCAAGATCGAGAGTGCGGCCGCTGGTCGCACCACGTTCCAGGCAGTTGCCGAGGAATGGCTGAGCCGACAACGCGCAGTCCTGGCCGCCGTAACACTGGCCAAGGCCGAGTGGCTGCTGGGCATGACCGGCCCGCTTGACCGCCGCCCTATCGCTGAGATCGAGCCTCCCGAGGTCCTGGACGTTCTCCGCAAGGTCGAGGCCCGCGGCACCCACGAATCTGCGCACCGCCTGAAACAGCGACTCGGCCAGATATTTCGCTACGCGATCGCCACCGGCCGCGCGAAGCGCGACCCGACTGCGGACCTGCGCGGCGCACTGACACCGGTCAAGACCACGGCACGAGCGGCACTCACGGACCCCTCCAAGATCGGCGAACTGCTTCGAGCAATCGAGGGCTTCGACGGCCAGTACGCAACACGGCAAGCACTGCGATTGGCACCCCATGTGTTTGTTCGTCCCGGCGAACTTCGGGCCGCTGAGTGGTCGGAGATCGACCTCGATGGCGGCGAGTGGCGCATCCCGGCCACGCGCATGAAGATGGGGGCCGAGCATTCTGTGCCGCTGTCCAGCCAGGCTATCGAGATCCTTTCCGAGCTTCATGCACTCACTGGCCGCGGGCGTTTCGTGTTCCCGAGCTTGCGTACTCCGAAGCGCTGCATGTCCGAAACACGATCAACGCCGCCCTGCGCCGACTGGGCTACAGCAAGGATGAAATGACCGGTCACGGCTTTCGGGCCATGGCCTCGACGCGGCTGAACGAGCTTGGGTGGGCGCCGGACGTCATTGAGCGCCAGCTCGCGCATGCCCCTCGAAACAAGGTCCGGGCAGCCTACAACCGCGCCGCGTACATGACTGAGCGCCGCAAGATGATGCAGGCATGGTCCGACTACCTGGACGGGCTGCGCAAAGGAGCGCGCGTAACCGCGCTCAGGGAAAAGCGTCGCTGAATTCGCCCCGCACGAGACCCTGTTGCCCGCCGCCAATTCTGAAGCGACATGGCCCGCACCCGCTCCTGCGTACGCCGACGGAATCGCATCACTCGACTTGTCCTGATTGATCAGCTGACCGGACAGCTGACCAGACGTTGGGGACTGGCGAAGGACAAGTTTCGACCCACAGCGGTCATTCAAATACATCGCCAAGAAAGAGAAAGCGGTCATTCGCAG
>CAZGKE010000206.1:0-5379 GCA_964526035.1 uncultured Gammaproteobacteria bacterium
TTGTGGGAGGGGCCTCAGCCCCGACGCGCCACGTCTCGCAGTGCCGTGACCGGCTACACTGTGCGGCCGCCCGACGCGCACAGCGCAGGGCCGAGACTGTCCGTTTCCCCGTTCGCCATCATGCTTTCCGGAGCCTACCTCCATGCACCACGCTCTGATCCGTCACGCGCTGATCGCCACCTGCGTGCTCATCCTCGCCGCCTGCACTCCCGCACCTGAGCCGGACAGCGAAGTGCGCGCCCTTCCTCCCGAAGCCACCCGCCCGATGCCGCCAGAGCCGAAGGCCGAGGCGCGTCCGTTCGTGGTCGAGTCGCCGCAAGGCAACCGTGAGGATCCCTGGTACTGGCTGCGCGACGACGAGCGCAAGGACCCCGACGTGATCGCCTACCTCGAGGCCGAGAACGCCTACGTCGACGCCTACGAGAAACCCTACGCCGGATTGATCGACAAGCTCTTCGATGAAATCGTCGGACGCATCAAGCAAGACGATTCCTCGGTGCCGGTGTTCGAGCGCGGCTACTGGTACTACGTGCGCTTCGAGCAGGGCAAGGAATACCCGATCTACGCGCGTCGCCCGGAAACCATGGAGGCTGCGGAGGAAGTTCTGCTCGACGTCAACGTCATGGCCACCGACCACAGTTTCTTCCAGGTGGGCGCCTTCGATGTGTCCGACGACAATCGCCTGCTGGCGTGGCTTGAGGACACCGTGGGCCGTCGTCAGTTCGTCCTTCGCGTGCGCAACCTGGAAACCGGCGAGATGCTGAGCGAGGGCATCGAGCGGGTATCGAGCTTCACCTGGGCGGCCGACAGCAAGACCCTGTTCTACGTCGAAAACCACCCCGAAACCCTGCTCTCCTATCGCGTGCGCAGGCACGTTCTGGGCAGCGACGCCGAACAGGACCCGGTGGTCTACGAGGAGCAGGACACCAGCTTCTACACCTTTGTCGGCCGCACCGGATCGCGCGATTACCTCGCCATCTACGTGTCCAGCACCGAAGCCACCGAGATGCGCTTCCTGGAAGCCAGCAACCCCGAGGGTGAGTTCCGGATCTTTTCTCCGCGCGAACGCGAACACTTGTACAGCGCGCAGCACATCGGCAATCGCTGGATCGTGCGCACCAACTGGCAGGCGCCCAACTACCGTCTGGTCGAAGTTCCGATCGGCCACGAATCCATGCGCGACAAATGGAGCGACGTGGTGCCGCACAGCGAAGAGGTTTTCATCGCCGGCTTCGACCTGTTCAAGACCTTCATGGCGGTTGCCGAACGCTCCGAGGCGCTGGCGCGCGTGCGCGTGATGCCGTGGGAGGGCGAGCCGTACCACATCGCCTCCGACGAAGCCGCCTACACCTCGAGCCTCGGACAGAACCCCGAACAGAACACCACCAGGCTGCGCTACAACTACACATCGATGACCACCCCGAACACCGTGTTCGAGCTCGACGTGGTGACCGGCGAGCGGGTGATGCTGAAGCAGGATCCGGTGCTCGGCGATTTCGATTCGGCGAACTACGTCACCGAGCGCGTCTGGGCGCCGGCCCGCGACGGCACCCCGATTCCGGTGTCGCTGGTGTATCGCAAGGGCATCCAGCGCGACGGCACGGCGCCGCTCTATCAGTACGCCTATGGCTCATACGGCAGCAGCCAGAACCCGAGCTTCAGCTCGGTGCGCCTGTCCTTGCTCGACCGCGGATTCGTTTACGCACTGGCGCACATCCGCGGTGGCCAGGACATGGGTCGCCACTGGTACGACCAGGGCCGGCTGCTGAACAAGATCAACACCTTCACCGACTTCATCGACGTGACCGATTTCCTGGTGAAGGAAGGCTATGGCGCCAAGGACAAGGTCTTCGCGATGGGTGGCTCGGCGGGCGGCCTGCTGATGGGCGCGGTGGCCAACATGGCGCCCGAGCGCTACGCCGGAATGATCTCGCACGTGCCGTTCGTCGACGTGGTGAGCACCATGCTCGACGAATCCATTCCGTTGACCACCAACGAATTCGACGAGTGGGGCAACCCCAAGCTGCAACCCTGGTATGACTACATGCTGTCCTACAGTCCCTACGACAACATCAAGGCGCAGGAATACCCGCCGACCCTGGTCACCACCGGCCTGTGGGACTCGCAGGTGCAGTACTGGGAGCCCGCCAAATGGGTCGCCAAGGTCCGCGCCATGCGCACCAACGACGCCCCCATCCTGCTGCGCACCAACATGGAAGCCGGCCACGGCGGCCGCTCCGGTCGCTTCCAGCGCCTCCGCGAGCACGCGCAGGAGTACGCGTTCATCTTCAATCTGGTGGGGATCGGGGAGTGAGGGTGGAAGCAGGGGGTTAATTGGGTGGTTAGGTGATTAGGTGATTATGTGGTTAGGTGGTTAGGTGATTGGTTGGTTAGGTGGTTTGGTGGTTAGGGTTCTGTAGGAGGGGCCTCAGACCCGACTTTCCCGTCGCTTCGATGCCGCGCACCTGTCGGGACTGAGGCCCCTCCCACAGCGGGGATGTCGCCAGACGACCGTAGGTCGGCACCCCCGTGCCGACATCGCCACCCCGCAAGCCGCAAGAACGGCGGCATGGGGATGCCGCCCTACGATGCTGACAGCCGATGACTGGACGCCGAACGGCGGCCTCACCACCCCCCTTTCCGCATCAACTCCGCCGTCGCCTCGTCCGCCGGATACGCCACCAGACCGCCGGCGGTACTCAGGGTAACGCGGTAACGCGCGCCGTCGATGAGCGGCAGGTAGGCACCTGAGCCATAGTCGGCCTGGACGAAGCGCAGCAGTTCGGGGAGCCTGCGCTTGGTGCTCCACAGGTCGATGAAAGGTTCCGGCAGGTCATGCGCGGTGGACGGCGATTCGCGCTGCGTGGCGGCCTTGCTCCAGCGTCCGGAAATGCGCTCGATCCGGTACAGCGGCGTGAACCCCGCAAGCCGCGCCGGTCCGCGCCAGGTAATGACGCGCGCCTCCAGCTGCCACTGCTCGCCTTCCAGGCCGTAGCCGCGGGTGAGACCGGTGGCGTCGCGCAGCTGCACGTAGTAGCGGTCACCATCGACCTTGCGCACCGACAGATGGGCGATTTCGGTCTCCGCGGTAAGGCGCTGATAGCCGACCACACCCAAAGCCAGAAACGCGCTGGAAAGCGCCATCGCCGCGAATAGAACGGTCAGCAGCAGCCGAAAAGTACCCGCCATCGGTCGCCGCCTGCCGTAGCAGCGCGCGCAGGACACGCCCGCAGCCACGGTCATGATCGACAGGATCGCCGTGGCGATCAGCGCGACGTTGAAGAATGACTGCAGCATGTGGCTCGTCTCTCCTGACTCGTTGCAGCGCACCGCAAGGCCATGGCAGTGCGGTGTTCAAGGAAGCCTGGCGCACAGCGTGCGCCGCTCCCACCGCCGGTTCAACCGGACCATCCGAGTATACTCACGCCCATTCACGGAACCGCCCATGAAACGAACGCTTCTACTGATGCTGATGTCCCTGCTGCTGGCCGCATGCGGCAATCGCGGTGATCTGGTGCTGCCGCCGCCGGAGCCGGCGCAGCCGAACCCGCCGGCCGCAGACGACTGAATGGGCCTGCGCTTTACCAAAATGCACGGCGCCGGCAACGATTTCGCCATTCTCGACTGTCGTCAGCTTCCCCTGCCATCGCCCGAACGCGTGCGCCGCATGGCCGACCGCCATCGCGGCATCGGCTTCGACCAGATCATCGCCCTGCAGCCGGCGCGTCATGCCGACAGCGCATTCGCCTATGCGGTGATCAACGCCGACGGCTCCGAGGCCGGTCAGTGCGGCAATGGTGCGCGCTGCATCGCTGCATGGCTGGCGCGTGAGGGTCTGGTGGATCGCCCGGGCTTCCGTCTCGACAGTCCCAACGGCACGGTCGACGTGAGCCTGGTCGACGCACGCACCGTGCGGGTGGCCATGGGACTGCCCGATTTTCACCCTGCGGCATCCGGGCTGGACATCCGTCCAGGCGCCGACGGCCTCTATCGCCTGCGCCTTGCCAATGGCGACAACGTCGATTTCGGCGCAGTCAGCATGGGCAATCCGCACGCGGTGATCGAGGTCGAGGACATCGATCAGGCGGCAGTCGCCACGCTTGGCCCGGCGCTGGGCAGCCACCCGGCGTTCGCGGAAGGCGTCAACGTCGGCTTCGTGCAGCGGCTGTCGCAAGACCATGTGCGCCTGCGCGTGTTCGAACGCGGTGTGGGCGAAACCCTGGCCTGCGGCAGCGCAGCCTGTGCCGCCGCGGCCATCCTGGTGCAGCGCGGCGTCGCCGGAAGCCACGTGGCCGTCGAACTCGCCGGCGGCACCATTGAAATAGACTGGGGCGGTCCCGGCAGCACGCTGTGGATGAGCGGCCCGGTCGCGTTCGTTTACGAAGGAGAATGGCTGGATGACTGACACACCCGCGAAGGACGCCCTCAATCCGCAGGAGGTGGCCAGCTACCTGCGCCGCCACCCGGATTTCCTGAAGGGCTTTCCCGATCTCGCCCTGGCGCTGGCGGTGCCGCGCGACAGCGGCCAGGCGACATCCCTTGCCAGCTACCAGCTGGAAGTGCTGCGCGACCAGAACCGCGACATCAAGCGCCGCCTGCACGAACTGGTGGAGATCGCCAATGAAAACCAGGAGCTGATGATCCGCGTGCACAGCTTCACGCTGTCATTGATGCGCGCCAACAGCCGCGCCGAATCGCTCAAGCGCGCGGTGGCAGGCTTCACCGAAGATTTTTCCACCGACCTGGTGCGCGTCGTGCTGTTCGAACGCTATGACGACCTGCCCGCCACCGACTGGCTGCTCACCCTGCTGCGCACCGATGCCGACATGGCGATCTTCCGCGAGTTTCTCGATCGCAGCGAACCGCTGTGCGGGCGTCTGCAGTCGGAAAAGCTCAACGTGCTGTTCGGCGCCCGCGCCGAAAGCGTGCGCTCCACCGTGCTGCTGCCGCTCGGCGGTCGCGGCATGCTGGCCGTCAGCAGTCTGGACCCCAACCGCTTCCATCCCGGCATGGGCACGGTGTTCCTGAAGCTGATGGCCGAAGGCCTCGCCGCCGCGCTGGCCCGCTTCGACAGCTGAGCCTGCGTGAACCTTGCCGCTGCCACCGGGCGTTTCCTTGATCACCTGAAGGTGGAGCGGCGCATGTCGCCGCACACCATCGAAGCCTACAGCCGCGATCTCGCCGCGCTTGCCGCATTCCTCGACGCGCGCGACATCACCGATCCTGCGCGCGTGATCGGCGAAGACGTGCGCGCCTTCATCGCCGCGGGGCATCGCGCGTCGCTGTCACCGAAGTCGCTGGCGCGGCGCTTGTCGGCCTGCCGCAGCCTGTTCCGCTTCCTGATGCGCCGCGAAGGACTGCCCGCCAATCCGTGCCAGG
>CAZGKE010000207.1:0-5260 GCA_964526035.1 uncultured Gammaproteobacteria bacterium
ATGAGCTGGCTCACGAACACGACCGGCAGCGCCGGCGACGTCTCAGTCACGCTCGAAGGGCTGCTCGAGCCCGACCTCAGCCCTGGCGACTACGAGTTCCAGGGGGCCGACTTCGCCGCGGGTCCGCTCTGCTCGACGACCCTCCAGCTCGAGTACCTCGTCGCCTCGGACTGGAGCGTGACCCTCGAGGATCCGGTCGGCGCGCTCCTGGTGTACGCGAAGTTCTGGCGCGGCGCGGGCTCCGGCGTCGACCCCGTCACGTACCGCTTCGATGCGCCCTTCACGATCGAATCGGGCTTCGCGGAAGCTTCGGTCGCCGACGGCAACACGCTGCTCTCGCTCCCGGGCTCCGCGTTCCACGACGGAATCCTGCGCTTCCGCGGGCCGATCTCGCAGCTCGGCGTCGACTCGAACGCCACGACGTCCGCGTATCAGGTGATGACGCTCGCGGTGGAGACGCCGGAGCCGGCCGCCGCGGCGGCTGCGTTCGCAGCGCTTGCGACGCTCCTCGGCGTTGCTCGCCGCCGCAGCGGAGCGGCGCTTGCGGCGCGCCGGCGGCGAGCGCGGCGACGTGGCTTCGGCTGGCTTTGGATGGCGTGTTCAGTGCTCCCCGCCCTCGTGAGCGCGGGCGGAGCCGACGCGGCGGGCGTCGTCGGCGACGGCACGCCGGAGAGCTGCACCGCGTCGGCGTTCGCCAATGCCCTGATCGGCGGCGGCCTCGTGACCTTCGAGTGCGGCGCGACACCCGCGACCCTCTTCGTCGACACCACCGTGATCGAGACCGGAACGCCGACGACCGTCGACGGCGGTGGCCTGGTCCGCCTCGACGGCGACGAGGTGCGGCAGCTCTTCTACGTGCTCGCGGGCGGCGACCTCACGCTGCGCGACGTGACGCTCCGGAACGGGAGCAGCGGAGTCGGCGGCGCGCTGCGCAACGAAGGCACGACGCGACTCGAGCGCGTGTCGCTCTCCTTCAACGAAGCCGTGGAGTTCGGCGGCGGCGCGATCTACAACAGCGGTACGCTCCACGTCGCCGACTCGACGTTCTTCGGAAACACCGCGTCGGCAACGGGCGGCGCGATCCTGCACGCGGCGGGCGACGCAACGATCGAGCGCAGCCTGTTCCGCTCGAATGGCGGCGCCGACGTAGGCGGCGCGATCGCGGCCGAAGGCGGCACGGTGCTCGTCACGAACGCGACGTTCTACGCCAACATCGCGACGAACGGCGGCGGCATCTTCATCGGCGGCGGCACGGCCGAGCTCCAGAACGCGACGTTCGACCAGAACCAGGCCGATCACGGCGGCGCCCTGTTCCGCTCCTCCGGCGCGGTCACGGCGCGCAACACGGTCTTCGCCCGCAGCCTCAATCGCGCCGGAACATTCGGGTCGCTCGAGTGCGACGGCGTCGGCGCAAACATCACGTCGCTCGGCGGCAACCTCGCATCGGACTCGAGCTGCGCGCTGGCGGAGATCACTGATCAGAGCTTGACCGACCCGGCCCTCGGCTTGATTGCCGACAACGGCGGGCCGACGTTCACGATCCTGCCGCTGCCCGGCAGTCCGCTCATCGACCGCGGCCTCGAGGCGGGCTGCCCGCCCGTCGATCAGCGGGGCTTCCCGCGCCCCGTGGACGGCGACGATCCGGACACGATCGCGCAGTGCGACGTCGGCGCCGTGGAGGTACCGGAGCCCGCGATGGCCTGGCTCGCCGCGCTCACATCGCTCGCGGCGATCGCGCGCCTCCGCCGGCGCCGCGCGCGGTTGTCGTACGCCTCCTCACGTGAGCGGAAGGCGATGCGCATTGCGCTTCCCTCTCGCGGCGCACCGGATCGAGGGAGGCCGTCAGCCGCGCGGCACCGCTCGAAGCCGAGGCAGGTCGAAGCGCTGCGCCGACAGGGCGCTGCGCTCGAGGCCGAGGGCACGGGCTGTGGCGAGCGCCGCGGCGGCGAGATCGGCGCCCCGCTGTGTGCGGTCGGCCGCCTTGCTTCGCGCGAGGAGTTCCGCCATCGCGAGCTGGGTGCGGGCGCTCCACGGGCGCGCGCCGAGGCGCTCGTGCACGTCCAACGCCGCATCGAAGTGGGCGAGGGCGTCATCGTCGCGCCCTTGCGTTGCGGCGAGGAGCCCCAGGTGGTGAGACACCGATCCATAGAAGAGGAGGCTCCCTGCCACCACGCAGAGTCGCGCATAGGGAGACAGGAGGACGTAAAGCCGCTCGGCCGTCGCGAGGTCGCCGATCGCATGCGTGACCTCCGCGGCGAACGCGAGCGTCGGAAGCCATCCCCGGTCGCGCGGGACGTCAGTGAAGTCCTCGCGTGCGAGACGGGCGATTTCGTGCCGCGCTTCGTCCAGCCGTCCCGCGGCGGTCAACAGCACCGCGAGCGCAGAGCGCCACGCGGGCGTGTCCGGGAAGCGTTGCATCTGGCTGCGCGTCGCCGCTTCGATCTCGTGCGCGCGTCCCTGCTCGACGCGCAGATAGACGAGCTGCACGAGCGCCTGGAGATCCATGTTCGGCGACTGCGCGCGCTCGGCGTGCCGTAGCGACGCGAAGATGCACGCCTCCGCATCCGCAAGACGGCCGTCGAGCAGCGCGCGCATGGCACGCGCTGCTTCGCGGAGCCAACGAGCGAGCGGCGTGTGCAGTACGGCTGTCGCAGTCTCGAACTCGGCGAGCGTACGATCGGCGCGCGGGAGTTCGCCGAGCTCGAGCAGGCCGGTCCACCATCCTGCGTAGCCCGCGAGCGCGAGCTCGGGATCGCCCGCATCGCCGGCCGCGCGCACGACCTCCTCGTTGGACGCGACCCAGCCTTCGGGATCGTCCGGGCTGAAGCGGACGAAGGTCGAATCGTCGAGCGCCTGCGCGAGGGCGGCGGCATCGCCGAGCCCGCGGGCCGCAACCAGCGCTTCGTCGAGGAGTGCTTCCGCGCGCGGGCGATCTGCGTAGCGGAGCTCCGCCGCCAGACGCGACAGGATCCGCGTGCGCACGATCGGCTCGGATGCGAGCCCACGGCGGAGGGCCGCCTCGAGGACTGACACGACCTCGCGATCGCCCGCGCCGCCGGCCTCAGGACGATCGGCAAAGCCGAGTGCGGCGAGCGCGAAGAGGTCCTCGCGCGCCGCGGACTCCGCCAGCTCGAGAACGCGACGGTAGAGCGGTCGAGCCTGGTCCAGCCCGACGGCTCGCGCCCGCGCCGCTGCAAGTCCGAGGTGGATCTCTGCGTTCATTGCCGGATCGGTCGCACCGGCGAGCTTGCGGATGTCGATCGCCCGCTCGTACCAGCTCGCAGCGCCTTCGTGGTCGTGGAAGCGCGCGGCGTACCGACCTGCGCGAAGGCCCAGCTCGGCAGCGCGCGCGGCCTGGAAGAACGGAACGGCGTCGCAGGCGTGGCGGGCGCGCTCGGCGATGCCTTCGTCGGAACCCGCGTTCGCGTTCTCGAGCGCTCCGGCGATGCGCGCGTGCAGCGCGCGCCGCGCGTTCCCGGTCGGTGTCAGCTCTTCCAGGAGGGCGTCGCGAATCAGCGCGTGCGCGAAGCGGAGCTGGTGCGCGTTGATCGCGATCATCAGACCCGCCTGCTCCGCCTCGCGCGTGCACGCCGCGAGGTCGAGATCGCGGTCGACCGCCTGCGCCAACACCTCGCGCGCACAATCGAGTCCGATCGCCGCCGCGCATCCGAGCATGGAGCGCGTCGCGTCGGACAGCCCCTCGAGGCGCTTGGCGAGCAGCGGCCGGATGCCCGCAGGCAGGAGCGCTTCCCATTCGGCGACATCCTTCGACGAGCGGAGCAGGTTGCGGGACGCGAGCGCGCGCACGACCGCGTCGAGCAGGAGCGGATTTCCGCCCGTCTTGCGACAGAGCGCAGTGACCAGATCGCGCGGCGGTTCGACACCGGCGCGCGAGCGCACGAACTCCGCGACCTCCGCCTCGGAGAGGCCCGCGAGCGTCGTGTGCTCGAGCACGCTCAGACGCTCGATCCGCTCGAGCGCGCGCAACCGCTCCGGCTCGCCTTGCACATCCCGCTCGCGGCAAGTCGCGATCAAAGCGATCGGGACCCCCCCGAGTTCGTGGCCGAGGAACTCGAGCAGCCGCAGCGACTCGGGATCGAGCGCGTGGAGATCGTCGAGGACGAGAGCGAGAGGTCGCCGCTCCGCGCAGCGCTCGAGGAAAGTGCGGACGGCATCGAAGAGCCGGAAGCGCTCCGCCTCACCGGGCCGGGCGTCGCCGAAGGCAGCATGGGAGTCGCCGGCATCGTGCGCGTCGGGCAGCAGCCGCGAAACGGGCTTCGCTGCACCCCCGAGGAGCGCCGGCAGGGTGCGGCCGGCCGCCGCGCCGAGAGCGCGCACGATCCGCGTCCACGCCCACAACGTCGGCGTTGCCTCGCTGTCGATTCCCCATGCCGCCGCGATCTCGGCTCCGGCGGCGCGCGCGCGGGCGACGAGGATCTCGGCCGTGCGCGTCTTCCCGATCCCCGCCTCGCCGGCCAGCAGCAGGATGCGGCCGCGGCCCGCGAGCGCGGCGTCGAGGCTCTGCGCGAGACGCGCTCGCAGCTCGTCGCGGCCCACGTAGGAGCGGCGCTCACCGTCCTCTGCAGTGGATGCCGCCGTGTCTCCGGTGAGCACTCGCACCGCCGCTCCGAAGCGGTAGCCGCGTCGTGCGACAGTCAGGATCGTGGTCGGATCGGAGCCGCGATCTCCGACCGCGAGCCGTGCGAGACTGATCGTGCGATTCAGCGAGCTCTCGGAGACGAGCGCTTCGGGCCATACGCGCTGGAGCAATTCGTCCTTGGACACTGCGCGGTCGCGCGCGCGCACCAGGTAGAACAGCAGGGCGAGCGTCTTCGGCTGGAGCGAGACCCGCGCGCCGTCGCGTCGCAGCTCCCAGAGCCCATCGTCCAGCTCGAAGTTCCCGAATGCGAAGATCAAGCTCGCTCCCGAGGCCCCCCGCGAGTCCGCCAGCAACACCACCCCGGAACATAGTCCGGCGACCGGCTGAGCCGCCCGACCGAGAGCGCAGCGAGCGCGGCACGGGATCCCGACGTGGGAGCACGCCGGGATCATCTGCACCGGCGAGGCGTGCCAGAGCACCGTGAAGGCGACCTTCGCCAAGGGCGCGTCGCTGGAGGATCCCGCGGGGCTCATCAACGCCAGTCTCGACGGGAACGTCAGGCGGGCCACCGCCGGCGCCGGTGGTCAGCACGTCGACCGGGCCTTCCGCTTTCGGCTCCCTCCGGGAGAATCCTATCGATCGTGTGGTGTGCTGACAGGC
>CAZGKE010000208.1:0-5216 GCA_964526035.1 uncultured Gammaproteobacteria bacterium
GCCGTGCTGCCCGGCTGCCGCAATCCGGGCGCGGTGGGTTTCCTGTCCGACGAGATCCGCAAGACCCTGGTGCTGCCGCCGGATGTCGCCTGATGCCGTCCAGTGTCGAGGTCGCCCATACGCTGCTGCAACGCGATGACTTGAGTGGGGCGCTGGCGGCCTTCGAGGCCTTGCTGGTGCAGGCACCCGAAGACGTCGCCGTACTCGCGGGCTATGCCTCGGCGCTGCGTCGCGCCGGACGCACGGACGAGGCCCTGGCGCATTGGCGCAAGGCGCTGGACTGCGCACCCGATGACCCGAGCGTGTGCTTCAACCATGCCAATGCGCTGCGTGCGGCCGGCCAGCTGGACGCCGCCGAGCAGGGCTATCAGCGTGCCCTGAAAATCGCGCCGACCCTGCTGCCGGCATGGATCAATCTCGGCATTCTCTATCAGGACCAGCGACGCTTCGAGGCCGCAGTACAGGCTTACGCCGCGGCCCTGGAGTTGAATCCCCGGCAGTCGACCGCGGCGATGAACCGCGGCAACTGTCTGCGTCAACTGGGCCGGATCGAGGAGGCGATTGCGCAGCATCGGCGGGCGGTGGAACTGGCGCCGCGCTCGGCGCAGGCCTGCTACAACCTGGGCAATTCGCTGCGCGATGGGCAACACGTCGACGACGCCATGCGCGCCTATCGCGCCGCACTGCAGGCGGGTCCAGCGCCGCTGGAACTGTGGACGCGACTTGGCGTCAGCCTGCAGGACCTCGGCGACAGTGAAGCGGCGCTTGCGGCCTTCGATCGAGGTCGTCAGGAACATCCACAGGCGTCGCAGGCGCACTGCAACTTCGGCCACATGGCGATGCGCTTGCGCCGCCCGCGCGACGGCATCGAAGCGCTGCGGCTGGCGGTGCGGCTGGAGCCAGGCGAGCCGGTAGCCACCTCGCACCTGGTCGACGCACTGATCAGGAGCGGCTTTCTGAGTGAGGCCGTCGGGCTGGCCGAAGCCGCGTTGCGCCAGGCGCAGTCAACAACCGATACGGGGGACGGCAGCCGCGACGAACGCCTCGCGCGATTGCACAACGTACTGGGCAATGCCTGCTGCAGCGCTGGCGACATCGACCAATCCATCACGCATCTGGGCGAGGCCAGGCGCCTGATGCCGGACGCCCGCACTGTCAGCAACCTGCTGTTCGCGTCGCTATACCGGGAAGATCTGGGTGCAATGGAGAAGGCACTGTTGCACCAGCAAGCTACGGTGGAGTTCGGCAATTTCCGCAGCGCCCACGCGCGCGCCGTCGGTGCATGTGTCGAAACTGAAATCAGCCAAACGCATGCGCCGGCTCGTCCGGTCGAGTTGGTTTCGCCGGTGACCAAATCATCTGGAAGGCCGCGACTGCGAATCGGCTACTTGTCGCCGGACCTTGCCGAGCACCCGGTCGGGTACTTCATGCACCCTCTGCTGCGCCATCACGACCGCGACAGCGTCGAGGTGTTCGTCTACAGCGATGTCGAAAGCCCCGACGCGTTGACCACTCAAATCCAGGCTGACGTGGAGCACTGGATCAACGTCAACGGATACTGCGACGAGGCGCTGGCGAGCCGCGTCGGAAGCGACGCTGTCGATGTGCTGATCGAGCTGTCCGGGCATACCGCCGGCAACCGCCTGCCCTTGCTGGCGCGGCGGGTCGCGCCACTACAGGTGAGCTACCTGGGCTATCCGTTCAGCACCGGGTTGGCCGAAGTGGATGCACTGGTGGGCGATGCCGTCACCACCCCGGAATCCGACGCCGCGCTGTATCGCGAGCAGGTACTGCGGTTGCCACATTTCCCATTCTGCATGCAGCCGCATGCGACAGCTCCTCCGGTCGCGCCGTTGCCGGCCATGCGCAACGGCCATCTCACCTTTGGCTGCTTCAACACCCTGGCCAAGCTCGGCCGCTCCACGCTGGCGCTATGGGCGCAGCTGCTGCACGCGGTGCCGGATTCTCGCTTGGTCCTGCGCGCGGTGGGACTCAACGACGCGCCCACCTGCGATCGGCTGTTGCGGTTCATGGCGAGCGACGGAATCGATGGTGCGCGGCTTGATCTGCTGCCGCCGATCCGGCCGATCGCCGCCTACCTGGACGGCTACGCAAGGATCGACATCGCCCTCGATCCGCTTGTCTACAACGGCGGCACCACCAGCTTCGAGTCGCTGTGGCAGGGTGTGCCCGTTCTCACCGTGCCGGGCGCGGGCTTTTGCGCACGCATGGGCGCCGGCATCAATGCGACGGCCGGCCTGGAAGCGTTCACCGCGCGCGACAGTGAACATTTCCTCAGCATCGCGCGCGGCTGGAACACGCGGCGCGAAGCACTGGCCGAGCTGCGAGCAGGCTTGCGTCCGCGACTGGCCGCCACGCCCTTGTTCGATGGCGCGCGATTCATGCCGGCGTTCGAGGAGGCCCTGCGCGCAGGGAGCAGGGCAAAAATGAGGGTGCCGCTCTTGTAGGAGCCCACCTGTGGGCGATGGGGGCACGGCATTGGTGCGGTGGAACCGTCACCGGCTTCATGTAGGAGCGGCGAAAGCCGCGACAAGCGGTCCATGCGAAACGTCTATCGCGGCTCTCGCCGCTCCTACATCAAGCGGCGAACCTTGTTGGAAGGTTCGCGGTAGATTGGGGGTCTTCCCGTACCCACCACCTGCGACGTACCGGTCAAGGTGTGGACCGACGACCTGAGTCGAAGGCGCTTCAACAGTTCACGAGCACCGCAAGCCTTCCCTTCGCGTTCCGCCATGTGGCGGCAATGCCGCAACAGAGAATGCTGCAGCAAGCCGCAAAACACCTTCTGCGAACGGGCGACCCAGCCGGACTCCCGACGCCGCTTCAGACACGCCGGCCCGCGAACCCATGAACGCCGCAGGTCCTGCCCGCGGACCACCAGCAGTCAGCCGCCTGGGCAGCATGGACCGGTTCCGTTGGCCCAGCAGCTCTCCTGCAGGCCATGGCAAACGCAAAATGGAAGTGCTACGCTGAAAATTGCGTCTGAGGGTGTGGCCATGCGCTATCGTCCGGGGTCGTCCGTTCATCTGATGCGGATACGCATCGGCTCGGCGGGAATCGTTGCCCGCGCCACGCGGGACATCCTGGGCAGATCCGCCCGAACTCGTTTTCCCCCAGCAGCCTCCCCCAGGGGCACCGCTCACACGCGGAGCGTCCGCGACGCGATACGCGTCGTCTTGATGTTGGCTGCGCTCTTTCCAGTGCTGGGGGGCGCCAGTGACAGCACCGGTATTTCCGACGGTATCGTCACCCGCACCGACGTGGTGACGAACGTCAATCGCGAGGTGCTGGAAACGCGTCTGGGCATGACGACCGGACTGGGGTCGATCCTCGACAAACTGGTGGTGACCGTGGTGACCGCCGGCCCCAACCCGGGCACCACTTCCCTCATCGGTGCGTCGATCAACGGCAGTACGCTGTTCAACGGGGGAGCGAATCCCGCATTCGCCAACGTCGTGGCCAGCGGCAGCATCTTTTCGCTGGGCGGGGGGTGTCGGCGCGGCTCGATGATCGACTTTCCCTTCATCAACGCCAACCGTCCGCGCATCGCGCGCTACAACCCGGACACCGGCCAGTACAGTGTCGTCACGCCCAGCATTGCCGGCACCGATCTCTACGATTCGATCGACTGCGTGGTCTCTACCCTGGGCACGATCTTCGCCACCACCAACCGCACCCTGGATCGTGTCGAGATCTATCGCGACAGCGGCGGTGGATTCGTGCCGGTGCAGCTGACCGGCATCAACAACATCGCCACTCCGTTCTCCGGCGGCGTGCGCCCGGCGATCGCGGTCGATTCGCAGGACGACCTGTACGTCCTGTTCCAGCGCGCCTTGGGCGCCAACGAATTCGTTTCCGTGGACCTCGCCACGGGAACCGTCGGCGCGCCATGCACTTTCTTCCCCGCAACCGCGCCCACCGGATTCACCCGCCCGCGTGAAACCATGCTCGACATCTACCCGCGTGGCCCAGGCGGCGCGCTGATCGCCGCCGGCGACTTCGACGACAACGGGTCCACGGACATCATCACGGTGCCCCTCGGCAGCTGTACGCCGACGGTGACATCAGCCGGCGCGGGCAGCAGCAACGGCGGCAATGGCTACAACTGGACGGGCTACGCCTCTGGCCCGGAACTCGCCGAAATAGCCAACAACATCCTGTGGGGAGGTTATTGGTACGTCCGATCCGGCAACGCCATAGCTGAAGCATCGCCGATCGTCTCGCCCTTCGTCGGCCGCGGCGGCCCGTTCCACGGGTGCGGAGTCGAAAACCGCGACTCCGGCCTTTCGCTGCTGGCCGTTGGCGCCGGCGCCAACACTCAGACGCTCCAGTTCAGCCTTCTGCTCCCAGGCTTGGCGCTCAACAACCCCAGCCTGGTTCTGCGCACCAGTTTCGAAGACCAGCTCATCCTGGAACCCAACGCGTTCGCGACCTGCCCCTGACGCAGTGCCAAAGGAACATGGGCCTTCAGGCCGGTGCAGGTGCAGCGTCTGGCGCACGCACTGATCCTTCTTGCGAGTCGCAATAGTCCTTGACCCCCACCTCGCATGCCCCGGGACGCTCGGTTGCCGGCTTGAGATCGGCGCCGGGGCAGCCCAGGCGCAGGGTGAGGGCCTGCAGTGCGTCCAAGCTGGTGCGTCCCTCTTCGTCCGCGGCGATCACCAGATAGCCGCTGGCGATCTCCGGACAGGAAAAAACGCTGACTGCCAGCACATGATCGCCGCTGTTGCGCGCGTGCGTGGTCCAGGCGGGAACGTTCAGATTCCTGTCGCGCGCCAGCGGCTCGCTGACCGGATATCCCGGCGTCGCGATGTCGAGCATTGCCTGTAGAAGCACGTCGCGATTTGCGTCAGAGATGATGGCGTCCGTGGTTGAAGCAGGCAGCGGCATGATCGACAGCCAGCGCCCGTCGGCATGCGCCATTCCAAGTCCGACACCCGGCACCCGCCCGAAATCGTCCGCCAGGTCGCTCCCCGGCCAGCGCGTCACCAGGCGACCCTCGCTGTCGGGCATGCACTCGAAACCTTCGAGCATGCCGCGGTGCACCGGGTCGACGTGAAAGCGGTGCCGGCTGAACGCCGACACGGTCACCAGCACGCCGGTGTCGAGGCACTGGATGAGACTTACGGCCATCCACACGGTGCGGTCGAGATCCATGGTCGCGTGCACGCGCCGCTGCCCCGGCAGTTCCTCGA
>CAZGKE010000209.1:0-5207 GCA_964526035.1 uncultured Gammaproteobacteria bacterium
CGCGTGTTCTGCACCAGGGTGCGGAAGTTCGGCACCGCGAGCGCCAGCAGGATGGCCAACAGCGCCAACACCACCAACAGTTCGATGAGCGTAAAGCCGGCATGCTTGTTCATGGCTCCGTTATACCGCCGCCCGCTGCACCCCTCAAGCCGCCGGGGACCGGCGGCCTCTATTTGCGGATGGACGGGACCGGAACCGGTAGAGCCGCGCACTTCCCCTACACGCGTGTCAGCCTGGTACCTACAAACTCTTCCGACCCAGGCCGACGCGGCGCATTCGCGGAGCCATCTAGACTGCATCGGCCATCCACGGACAAGGAACCAGGACAATGCATGCAAGGAAATATGGACGCGGCTTCACCCTGATGGAGCTGCTGGTCGCTCTGGCGGTACTCGGGCTTGTTTTCGGAATCGCGCTCCCGAGCTACCGCGCAATC
Source organism: uncultured Gammaproteobacteria bacterium (assembly GCA_964526035.1). GTDB lineage: Bacteria > Pseudomonadota > Gammaproteobacteria > Xanthomonadales > BPKI01 > DAOMOD01. The sequence goes on from CAZGKE010000209.1 coordinate 437, forward strand.
GTCGACGGCGCACGCATGGAATCGGCGCGCAGCAGCCTGCTCAACAGCCTGCGAAGCGGTATGGTTCATGCGGGGGCGCGCGCCGTGCGCGTGGTCTTCTGCCCCAGCCTTGACGGCGAAACCTGCACCGGCGGCACCGAATGGACCGACGGCTGGATAGCCTTCCGCGACATCAACGCCAATCGCGAACGCGACCCGGGAGAAGGCCTGCTTGGCTACTCTCAGGCGCTGCCGCACGGCGTGCGTCTCACCACCTCGGTGGGGCGCCCGAAGATCGTGCTACAGAATTACGGCGGCAATCCGGGCTCGAACGTCACCTTCGTGCTCTGCGGTACACGCGGGCCGGCCAAGGCGCAGACCATCGTGCTGAGCAACCAGGGGCGTTTCCGCTACGGAAAACCGACCTCCGCGCAGGTCGAGGGGCGCTGCCCGAGCTAGGGCAACGCCGCAGCGCGGATACGGGCCATGTCGATGGCGCGGGGGTCTTGAACTGGTGCTGGCGGGCCGCCCGCCAGCGCCAGCGCGGCGTCGGAGGACGTCGAAGCGCCGGCCAGCGCCCACACGCGCAGCGACTCCTGCGCATTTGCAGGCGTACTCCACACGGCAGTCAGTTCGATGAGCTTGAGATCGCCAGCCACCGCCGGCGCGCGCAGGTCCGGCTGCGGCTGAAATCCGGCCACTTCGTCGCTCCACGCAAAGCGCCGGACCGAGCGCTCGATGTGTAGATCACCGCCGCGGCCGTCCACTGCACGGGCGACTTCAGCATCGGCGTCGATCGCCGCGTAGCTGTGGCCGGAACCGTTGCGGCGGGTGAAGACGAGGTCGGATTCGATGGCCATCAGCAGCGCCACCTGGGCGTCGACCCGCGCGCGGTCCAAGGCGCTGAGCGAGGCGATGCGCACGTGCAGCGCCGCGATGGCCAGCAGCCCGACGGCCAGAACGGTGACCGAGAACAGCATTTCCAGAAGGCCGAAGCCGGCGCTGGTCCGAGGCAGCCACCGTGCGCCGCGCGCGTGCCGGCTCATGGCGCCAGCTCCAGGTCTTCTCGCCAGCTTCCCGGAACCATGCCCCAGCGACGCAGTCCGAGCGCATTGACGAGACGCTCGCGAAGGTCGGTCACGGCATGCACCGCCAGCCCACCATCGATCTGCAGGGATCCGGCGGCGAACACGGCTCCGAACACGGAAGCGGCGCGTTCGCCATGTATGCGCCCCTGGCCTGCGTCCCCGCGCACCACCAGTGCGCCGTGCAGCAGGGTTCCAGATGCGAAATGGACGTCGCCGTCGACGAGCAGAATCAGTGGATCCGCTGCCTTGCCCACTTCACTGGCCGGCAGCTCGCAATCGCCGATCACGTGCAGCAGACCACGACTCGTGGAGTCCAGCCCGGTGCAGGACTGCAGCCGCACGGCGTACTCGTCGAGCAGCCAGTCGAGTGCGCAGCGCTCGCCGGAACCCTCGCCGCAGTCCACGTCGTCAGCGGCGGGCGGCAGGCCGAAAAGCAGCGTACCGACATCCATCCTGGTGGCATCAACTGGCTGCGTGGGCGTCGCCAGCGCGGCCAGCCGTACGCCGTCGAGGCAGGCACAGCTCGTGCAGGTCAGTTCGTCGCGTCCCGATGCAAACGCATCGGATTCGCCGCACACTCTGAGCATCGGGCCCGGCGATCCATTTTCCACATACGAGGAAAACCGGAGCACGGGATCGCTGTCTGCGAACGCACCGAGAAGATCGAGCGGCTGCCGTTCGATACGCAGCCAGTCGTCCACCGAAAGCGCCGCCAGCGGCGGACCGGACGCGACCAGAGGAAACTCGGACACAGTCGCTGAAGCGGAAGTCAGCGTTTCCCCGTCTTCAATGAGTCCCACCTGTGCCAACAGTGATATGCGTCGCCATGCGCCGTTCCTGGACGCATGCGGTCGGCATTCGGTGCTTTCCGGCTGCTCGGTGGAGCACAGCAGTGCGGCCACCTGCCAGACGAATCCACCGGCTCCGCGCACCGGCCAAGGCGCTCCGCCTGCGAAGCCGCTGTGGCTGTTCACCAACCAGGGACGCGCTGCGCCGGTCGGTTCATCAAGGTAGCGGAGGTAGCGCACGCGCTGCTCGGGATCCAGGCTCGCGCTGCACGGCAGCGTGCCGTCGTCGGCCGCGCATGCCTCCCAGCGACCCGGAAGGCCATCGATGCCCCCGTCCGCGGCGCTCCAGGCCTTCAGAAATTCGAAGGCATGGACCAGTGCCGATTCCGCCGCGAGCTCGGCGATGTCCATCTGCGCTACCGCGCGTGAGCGCTGCTGCACCTCCAACGACCAGGCAAAATGCAGCAGGGAGACCGTCGCCACCAGCAACAGCAGCAGAATCGCCAGCAGCATGCTCGACGCACCACGTTGATGAGCGAGTTGGCCGGCTCGCATGACCGGCGCCGTGCGTTCGCCGGCCACCGCAGGACGGATCACGGCTGTGCGCCGGGCCGCGGGGTGTCTGCGCGGACGCGAACGCGCTTGTACTGGATCCACGGCTGCTCCAGCGCTGCGTGATCCACCTCAAGGCGCATCTCGAGCACCCGCGTGCGCGGGTGCAGCCCGGTAATGTCGAAGGCAGGCGTGAACTCATCGAGCCTGAAAGCCAGCGCCTGGACGTCCACCTGCGCCGGATCGGACATGGCCCTCCAGCCGGTCGGATCCTCGCAGCCGGGAAGAGTCTCTCCGACCGTCGTCTGCAGGACGCCTACGCCGTCGTCGCCGGAGGCGAGACGATAGCCTCTCCACATGGGTGCCCGCGGCGCTGGATCGATCCTCGATCGGGCAGCGACGCGAAGCACCATGCAGTCGCCCGATGGCGACACACGGATCGCCTCTGATCCCTGCACGTCGACCGCCGACGGCTGGGACGCCACCAGCCTCACGTCGCGTTCCACCTGAGTCACGGCGTCACGAAGCCAGAATTCGAACTGGGTGAGCCTCACCGATTCGGAATGGCTGCGCACCATGGCCAGGGAGAATATCGCCACCGATCCCATGGTCACCACGCTGACTGCGGTCGCGATGACCGTGTCGACAAGGCTGAAGCCACGCTGCCGGAAACCGCGCGACGTAGCGCGCGCCAGCGGACTGCGGCCGCTGGCGAAACGATCCATACACTCACGCACGCCGGACGGCGTGCGGGCGCCAGTCAGGCACGGGTACGAGCGCGTGGCATTCATTCGCAGATGCTAGCAGCGGTCGCTCGGCTACATGGGGCATCGTCCGACGGGCGGCAGCAAGCCAATCCATCAGCGGCGTACCGGGGCAACTCGCGGAGCAGAGTTGCCGCGCCGTCTGACCGCACGGGCCTCAATCATCAGCGCTGTCCATCACCGTCGCGGTCTGCGGGAGCAGCAGCAGACTGGTCAGCGCTCGCAGCAAGGCTTTCGCTGACGAGTGCAGCTCGCGGTTGACGTTGAACAGGGTCGACAGTTCGAGCTCACTCAGTTCACGGCGACCGGCGTTGCGGTAAAGATCGGCCAGCATCGCATCACGGAAGTCGCGGTTCTCGCGACGCAGTCTCGCCAGCTCCTCGATCAGGAGTTCCTGCGCGCTCGCGGGATCGAGCCTGTCGATGACGGCGTAGAAGTGCTGGTACTGCGTCGAGAAGCGCTCCAGCCACGCTTCCACGGGCGGGCGCAGCGCGAGGCGCAGCTCCACCAGGTTTTCGCGGATGTCCTTCACCGACTTCGCAGAAATGATGGCGCCGCGGATGGCCTCCAGGTGCCTGCCGAGACGGCGGCTGATCTCAGGTTTCAGCTCACGCTGCTGCAGTCTGACCACGAACTCGATCAGCTCACCCTCCAGGCGCTTCATTCGTTCATAGCGCTGCCCGTAGGTGCGCCGCCCCTCGGTGCGATCCTGGTCGTCGGGTTCGATCCAGGCCGAATGTTCCGGCGGGTGCAGGCGCAGCACGTAGCGATTGAGTCCGATGGCCATGCACAGCAGGCGCCGCGACTCCTTGGCCACCGCTTCCTCCGCCGCGTCCGGAACTTCCGTGCCGGTACGGTGCAGATAGCGATTGACCAGCTCATCGGACCCGCGGAAACGCCGACCCAGCCATCCGGCCGCGGGCACGACCAGGGGAAACATCAGCGCGATGCCGAGCACGTTGAAAACGCTGTGGAACGCCACCAGCGCGTACAGCGGGTCGGCGAGCCCCGGCACCAGACCGATCAGGGTCAGGATAGGCGTCAGCAGCAGCAGCGCCATCACCGCCTTGATCACGTTGAAGCCTACATGCGCTGCGGCGACGCGCCTCTTGTCCGGGCTGCCGCCAATGGCGCCGATTACCGCAGTCACCGTCGTGCCGACGCCGGTACCCACCGCAAAGGCCGCCGCCGAATTCAGATCGAGCACCCCGCCGTGGAGCGCACTCAGCGCGATCATCATCGCCGCCGAACTGGACTGGATCACGGCCGTGACCGCCGCCCCGATCAGCGCCAGGGTAAGGATGTTGAGACCCGCGAAGGGGCTGACGTCGAATTGGCGGGCAAAGGCATCGACACCTGTCTTCATGTAGTCGAGCCCGAGCAGCAGCAGGCCAACGCCGACCACGAAGGCCGCGGCCTGACGCAGCATCGAGCCTTTCGGAAGCAGGGTGGCGCCGATGCCGCCCGCGCCGAGGAAGACCAGGGCAAAGGCCGCCAAATCGAGCTTGAAGCCCAGCGTCGCCACCAGCCAGCCGGTAACCGTGGTTCCGAGGTTGGCGCCCATGACCACACCGAGCGCGCCGCGCAGCTCCATGATGCC
>CAZGKE010000210.1:0-5093 GCA_964526035.1 uncultured Gammaproteobacteria bacterium
GTGACCTGGTTGACCGTCACACCGTGAAAGCGCAGGTGTTGACCAAAGAGGCTGAACGACCCACCGGCCTCGATGATGAAAATCCGCGGTCGGTAGACGGCCAGCATCTGTTGCAGCATGTAGACGAGGAGCGCCGACTTGCCGGCACCGGTCGGGCCCAGAATCAGCATGTGGGCATTCTTGTTGCGATCGGCCGGATGTAGCGGATCGAACACCAGAGGCTCGGCGCCGCGATTAAAAAACACCAAACCCGGATGGCCAGTGCCGCGCGAGCGGCCGTACAAGGGCAGCAAATTGGCTGCGTGCCGGGAGAATACCAGTCGCGAGCGCCGTCGGCGTTGGTCCAGCGCGGTATCGTAGGCCATCGGCAAATTGCGAATATAACTGTCCTGTGACAGCAGGTCCGCATCACGCAGCACCGGCTGCAGGCCGTTCGGCAGCAACAGCGCATTCAGGCAATTGACGTTCGCGTGCAGCGCATTGAGATCCGCGCCACGCACGTAGAATGCCAGTTCGAGCGGATAGAGACGGTTACCCTGCGCCATCTGCCGCTCGACCGCCGCGGCGCTTTCCCGGGTCAGTGAGGCCTCGGCCGAATCCCCGACGGCGGCGTAGCGAACCTGGGCGACGTGGTTACGTATCTCATGCTGCGGCCTGACGGTCAGCGTCATGACCATCACGGTGTGCTCGGGAAAGCGATCAAACAGCGCGTACACATGATCACCGGAGCGGCGTTCCGCGGTGATGTGGCCGATGTCCGGCGGTCGTCGCAACCCCTGTACGCTCACGATCGTGTGCGGCAGCTTATCGAACCACCACAGGCCGTTCTCGGAGCGCGGCGGCGACAGTGTCAGCTGTTCGGCAAAGTCATAACCGAAGGGCATCTCAGCATCTCCGGGATACGGTGCCATCTTCAGAAGCCCATCGATGCTGCCGCGAGCGGGCGCGGCGGCCGGATTAAACCAGGGTAGCAACCACTCGTAGAATTCCTTGCCACCGACCCGTCTCGCTCGCACCCCGGCAGACGCGAGTGCGGCGACCCATTTGCCGGCAACATCGTCGAGGCTCGCTGCGGTCTCGAGATGCGACGGTGGCTTTCGTCGCTGCGACAGGCGGCGGTACAACGTGGCCCGGATCATGCGTTGCTTGCCTTGCCAGGGCGAGCCAGTGACCGCCTGATCGATGAACAGTCCACCCGGTCGACTGATACGGGCCAGATGGTCCTGCATCACCAGCTGCTGATGGCGGCTGAAAGCTGTTTGCTGTGAGCGGGTGTCGGCATAGCGACCGAGAGTGTCGGTGAACGGGCCCAGGCTGGCCTCATCCTGCACATACACCTGCAGCACCCACGGGTCCTGCTCCTCTTCCGGAATGGCATCGGTCAGCGCGGTTTGCAGCGCATCGCGAAGTTCGCTCATGAAGGCGCTCGTGCGCGCCTCGCTACCGACCGGCTCCAGCTCAAAGAGCGCTCCCAAACTGACACCGTCTTCCAGCAGAAAACAATGATGCTCGGCGTCGTAATCCACCCAGGGCAACAGATCGGTGAATGAGTTTGGCTGACGGTACAACCGTCGCACAGTGCTGGCCTCAAGCGGTGGCAAGTGCGCTGCCACGATTCAGTTGATCCGGTTCGACGGCGACTCCGGCCGCGGCACTTCGCCCGGCAAGGCGTACTCGACCTGCCGGTACATCGGAAACGTGGTCGCATAGCCCGGCACCGGCACCCTGTCCGTACCCGCGAGATGCGGAAACACGTACAACACAAGCGTTGGATTGGGCAGTCGTGGGAAGTGCGCATCGAGTTCGTTAAAGGCGTCGCGCACGTAGCCCGCCAGATCAGCGACATCGGTGTCAATCGGCCGCGACTTCAGTTCCTCGCGGACGTTCAGCGTAGCGCGCATGCCGATATCGGAGAAATGTCGCTCATAAATGGTTTTCATGCTGACACCGTCGGGTGGCAGCATGGAGTCCTTGCTGCCGGCGCAGCCGGCGAGGCTAATCAAGCTGACTAGGGTTACGAGTGGCTTGGGGCATTGCATGATCGAGTCTCCTGCCGTGCGGGTCGAGATCAATGGTCAGTTGGCGATCGACGTGAATCGCGAGTTCGGCGCCTGCCGGGACAAAGACGGCGTCGAAATTCTGCGCCTGGCGCTCGAGCAACCACGCAGAAATCTCGTTACCGCCCTCGGCGACCGTTTTGCCGAGCACGTAGGCGCCAGTATCGCCACTGACGGTACTGCTGATGCCGCCGCTGTCGCGAAGTACGGTGGTTGTTTGGGAGGCAGCGGCGGCATCGGCCGCTGCCTCGATGGCTTTGGCGCCGATGCGCTGACTTAAAAAGGCCGCCGCATTGCTCTTGCGCTCGCCGCTGACGCAGGGAATGCCACGCGCATCCGAAATCCAGCCGAGCGGGCGATTGCGCTCGCCACTCCGCTCCTCCCGATCCTCCGTTGACAAGGTGCGGATGCTGCCGTCGTCGAACACGAAGGTGACCGATTCCAGACGGCCGGTGACGCAGGACAGGGTCCAGTCGCCGATCGCCGTGCCACTCCAGATCATGCCCTCGACGCCGGGCACCGTCAGGCCGTTCGCGGCCAGATTGTCACGGCCGGTGATCACTTTGAAGGGCATGGGATCGAGTACCTCGCCGCGTGCCGGCACGCGGCCCAGCAGTGCGGTCATGGCGGTCGAGCCCATCAGGGTGGCGTTTCTTGGCACCGTGTACACCGGTCGGGGCGTGTTGGTGGCGGCGTTCTCCGCATCGGCGGCGGCGGCGGCACCGGCCGTGGGGGTCCAGGCGTTGCCTGGCCGGGGTCGACTCGTAGCCGCCAATTCGTGGCGGAGGCTATCGGTATTTACATCTAACGGATCGATCCACTTAAGCTCTCTGCCCGAGACAATCGGATCCCAACCGAGACCGACCGGCATGTCCGAGCCTTGACGATGCATCGATGAATCGCGAAGCGCCTCCGCCAAAGCCTCGATGCGTTCGTTCAATGACGACAGGGCTTGATCGTCAGCAATGCGTCGCGCCTCGTCGCGCTGCGCGAATTCTCGGTCGATGCGCGCTGCCACCGAGTCGTCGATCGCCTTGCGACTTTGCTGCAGCGATTCGTTATCAGTGCGCAGTTTTAGGTTCGCCTGTCGAAGCGACTGCAGCTCGCTGGTCATGGCGGCCACGTTTGCAGTGAGCGTCTTGATGGTATCGGCCGGCGTGTCGGCATCGGGTCGCGACACCTGCGGCACGCGATCGAGCAACACCCGATCCTGCCCGTCACGGCTGCAGGATCGTCCCAGTACGAGAATCAGCATCAGAATGACGATGGCCGCAAGGATCGGCAGGAGGCGGTTTTGTCGGGTTATGAGCACGGCCGTTACAGCGATTCTTCGAACGGTCGCGCGGATACGAGGTATACGGCCGTGGTGTCCGCCTCATCGCCGGCCGGCAACAAGCGGGCGTGCTGAAACGTAGCACTGAGCCAGTGACCGCGTAGCGTGCGTGGATCCAGCACCTGTGCCTTCTTGCGGCGATTGGTCAGTTTGACGGCGGTGACGTACAGCGACCCCGCCCGCCAGGCGGCCAATGGCGTCGCTTCGACGCCGTTGCCAGGCACCAGCTCGAGCGCCATCTGCCGAACCGGCTGTCGCACAATGCCGGGCTCGGCCGACAGCAGCCGTAGGGGTGCGTACAGTTGCTGCGCCGCATAGCGAGTCAGGCTGACGTAGCCGTGCTGACGGCCGCTGCTGCTCTGACCCGACGAGTCATACACGGTGTTACTTTCATCGATGAACACTGTGATGGGACCTGAGTGCCCACCGTCTGCCGTGGCGCTGACATCCAGCAGATACACCTGAGCGCCATCCAGTTCGCGCACGATGACGCGCGTTTTCGGAAAAGCCGTATTCGCCAGCATATACACAGTGCCGTTGACCGTCTGCGTGCGCAACAGCGAATCCAGTCCGGCGGGCACACCAACGCTGACCGGTGCGCGGAAATGCACCATGCGCTCTTCACCCGCCGAAAGTACCACGGTGATCGGCAGCTTGTCCCACGGCACTCGCTGCGGTGCCGCCGATTCGCCATAGGCGGCGTGCGCAAGTACGAACAGTCCCGCAATGAGCAGGATCAAGCGTGGATTCAGAAGTAACACGAACGACACATCGACTCCTTATATACGGATCTGTAGGAACTACCTGACTCAGCCCGCGCCGGCATCATCAATCCGGGTCGGCCCATCTCCGCTGAATCCGTCCAGCGCCAGTCCCCAGGGATTGGCCTCGGCGTCCACCGGATAACGCACCACACGCAGCGGATATCGAATCGCAGTGCGCTTGACCGGCATGCCCTTGACCGATTCGTTGAGCTCGAGATCCAGCCACACGATCCACACATCGCCGCTGACAATGTCGACTCGCCGTCCTTCAAAACCACTGCCGGGAATGGCCTGAAGGCTCCGCACCCGGTTCGCCAGTTCGCCCTGCCGGGCCCTGGTTTGCATGTCAGTGATCAAGGACTCACGGAAGCTCGGCGTCAGGTAGGGCGCAATGCGAAAGATCGCTTTGCCGTAGTCCTCGGCGCCGTCCTCCGGCCAACGATTGAGTTGCTGAAACACGTACAAGGCGAAGGTGTAGACATTGGCCCGCGGCACTTCATGCAAGTCCAGCACGGCGCCAGCACGGAGATCGGGCGGTATGTGCACGGTGATGCTGGACGGCAGACGCATCCATGCGATCCAGAAGCCGAGGATCACGGCAAGCAGCAATCCGATTACCAGCCACAGGGAACGCAGATGGCTGCGCACGTTGTCGATCTCGTAACGATAGCGTTGCATGATCGCGGGCTTAACGTTCGGCGCTTCGGCCGATGGACCAGTGGCCATCGCGCCGGATGAACGGTGAGCGCCGCAGGCCTAAGCGTGACAGACCGATCATCACTTGCTGCTGGTAATAACCGTCCGGCCGCCCGCGCTTCACGCGCCGAAACAGGCCGGCCGTCAGTACCACGGTGGCAACGATCGCAATCCCGGCGAGTCCGAAACCCATGCTCGGTGCGCCCAGAGCCCAGGCCACCACCAGGCTCACCGGCAGCCATA
>CAZGKE010000211.1:0-5067 GCA_964526035.1 uncultured Gammaproteobacteria bacterium
ATGCCTGTCCCAGGGTTTGTCCCCCAGGGTTTGCAGGGTTTGTCGACTGCGACGTCGAGGCAGTAGCGGCGGTCCCCCGCTCCAGTCTTGCCGACGTCGAGCGGAACAAACTTCGTGCCCTGCGTTTTTGCCGACCACAAGCTGAGCGTAGGGCTGCACCCGGAGCGCATCGAGGCGTACGAGGACGACGGCGGGGTCTCGCTCCCCGAATCATGCTTGAATAAGACACTATTACTGTATTATATTACTGGCATGAATAGCGAGCGAAGGTTCACCCTGGACGAGATCGCCGCGTTGGCCGAGCTCCCCCGTCGCACGGTCCGGTACTACATCCAGATCGGGCTGGTCGATCGCCCGCCGGGGATCGGCAAGGGCGCCTACTACACCCAAAGCCACGTCGAGCAACTCCTGCTCGTGCGGAAGTGGCAGCTGGCGGGGCTGTCGTTGGAGCGGATCGGCGGGCTGCTCAAACAGCAAGCCACCGGCCCCCTGCCACCGACGCCGCGTCGCGCGGGCACCGTGGAGGTGTGGAGCCATCTGGTCGTCGCCGACGGTGTCGAGCTCACGCTCGAACCTGGCCGCGCTGGCCTCACGCCCGAGCAGGTGCGGGCTTTCTTCCGTGCGGTGACGCAGATGTACACCCAGATCCACAAGAGCGAGGAAAAAGCATGAACAAGCTGGCATCGGCCTTGACCGGCCTGGAGGGCGAACGCGTTGCCTTGTGCGACGTCGCGGTGACCGCGGTCCTGCAGGATCTGCTCGCCGAGGTGACGGTCTCGCAGACCTACCGCAACGACGAAGCAACCAACATCGAAGCCGTCTACACCTTCCCCCTCCCCCTGGATGCCGTGCTGCTCGAACTGGATGTCGAGATCGGCGAACGCCGGCTCACGGGGACCGTGGTCGAAAAGAAGGCCGCAGAGGCGAAGTACGAGGACGCCATCGAGTCAGGGGATGCGGCCGTGATGCTGGAGGTCATCGAGCCCGGCCTCTACACGATGAACGTCGGCAACCTGTTGCCCGACGAGACGGCAAGGATCACCTTCCGCTATGCGCTCCTCTACCGCTGGACGGGGGAACGCCTGCGCTTGTTCCTGCCGACCACCATCGCGCCGCGCTTCGGCGAGTCGCCCCACCTACCCCACCAGGCACCGGCAGCCTCGCTGACGGTCGAGAACACATTTTCGCTACGCGTGGAGGTGCTCGGCGCCTTGCGCAACGCCCAGTTCGTGTGCCCGTCCCATGCGGTCGATTTAGTGCATTCGGCGGAGAAGGCCGTGCTGTCGCTGCAGCAGCCCAAGGCCGTCATGGATCGCGACTTCATCCTCAACGTGAAGGCGCCGCAGGCAACGCGAAGCTTCGTCTTGTGCGGTGAGGACGGCACAGGCATAACGGCGCTCGCAAGCTTTCAACCCTTCTTCCCGGGCTTGCAGCAGCCGCGCCCACTGGCGCTCGCGATCGTCATCGACTGCTCCGGATCGATGCAGGGCGACTCCATGGAGCAGGCGAAGCGCGCGCTCGACGGCATTCTGGAAGGCTTGCAGCCGGAGGATCGGATAACGCTGGTCGCGTTCGGTAGTTCGACCCGCCTGCTCTCGCAACACCTCCTGCCCTGCGACCAGACCAATCTCGCCAAGGCCCGGGATTTTGCGGCGTCGCTGGACGCGACCATGGGTGGCACCGAGATCGGCGACGCGCTGCAGGAGGCCTACGACGCGCTGGGCCGCACTGAAACGGCGGACATCTTCGTCGTGACCGATGGAGAAGTCTCCGCATGGGAGACCGTCGTCGACGAGGCGACGAAGTCTGGGCACCGCATCTTCACGGTCGGCATCGGCAGCGCCGTCTCGGAGGCTTTCGTGCGCGCGCTCGCGGCTGGCACGGGTGGCGAGTGCGAGCTTGTGTCGCCGCAGGAGGGCATGGCCGACCGCGTGGTTCGCCACTTCGAGCGCATGCGCGCACCGCGCGCCAGGCGCGTGGCGGTTGGCTGGCCGGCAGGTGCCACCCACATCAGTCCGTCCAGGATCGGCGCCGTCTTCGAGGGCGACACCGTGGTTGCGTGCGCCTCCTTCGGTGGCCCGCCTGCGCACGGCAGCGCGATCCTCGAGGTCGAGATCGACACAGGCGAGATCGTGCGCCAGGAATTGGCCTTTCTCACGGCGACGCCCGCGTCTTCCGCAGACGGCTTGTCCACCGTGGCGCGCGTCGCGGCTGCCGCGCGCGTGAAAGAACTCGATGACGTGGCGGGTCTCGAGACGGCGCTTCGCTACCGGCTGGTCAGTCCGTTGACCAACTGGCTGGTGATCGCGCCAAGGGCAGAGGGGGACAAGTCAACCGAACTGCCAGCTTTGATCAAAGTGCCCCAGACCCTGGCCGCGGGCTGGGGTGGGATGGGACGTGTCATGGCATCGGCATCCAGGTTCGACGTTCAATACGAGTACGACATCCCACTCTATTCAGACTACCAAGAGCCATTCCCTCCGGCATGGCTATCCGAGGAACCGATGGCCCTCGATCCCGTGCTCCCTTCGGTCGCCCCGTCTGGCGTCGAACGGGTATCCGTCGCCGAGGTAGCCCGCTACGACAAACTGCCACCGCCCTACCTGCAACTCGTTGTGCAATGGCAGGCGAGCGCCTCGCGGATCCAGCTCGAAAATGCACAAGCATTACTCGAAGAGACGGGTGTCGCGGGCGAATTCGACGCACTGTTCCAACTCGCCGATTCCCTGGCGCTGAACGCACGTCTCGTGCACGCCCTCGTACTGATCAGACTGCTCGAAGGACCACTCGACGCCTACCTGGAAGACGACTCGCGGATCTACCTCGTCGCCCTCGGCGAGGAGGTACGCGAAGCGGAGGACGCACTGCGCGCAATTGCTGCGGTCGGCGCGGACCTCGGCCGCGCACTCGGGCAGCGTGCGGCAGATGCTCTCTTCGTTCGACAATCGGACATGCGTTTGATGGCCCAACGCCTCGAGCGATGCGAGTCGATGCTCAAGGCGCTGGAGACGGGATTACAGGCAGCCGAGGCGCTCATTGTCGGGCGGCGCGCCTTGGAGGAGCACTCGTGAAGTTACGACGACTACTCCAGAGTCCAGAGTCCAAGCGTAGCGACCGATCGGCTAAACTGAAGTTCCTACACCCGAGAGACGAGTTTGCTTGCCGATTCAAGCAGATAGCTTGAATCGGGGTGCAGGGTTCTGTCTACACGGTGATTTGTCGGACCAGGTCCAGGGCGCGCTGCTGCTGTGCGCTGGCCACGGTAGTCAGCTCGAAGGTGGGCGCATCGGCGCCGGCGCCGGGTGCGCGCGAGGTGTTGCGCACGATGGTCGACAGCTCACTGAGCAGCGTCGAGAAGCTGTGCACCGTGGAGCCGTCGTCGAGTGTGCGCCGGCTCGCCTTGGCCTCGGCCGCGCGTGAGCGCTTCGCCGGCGCGACCGGATCGCGGGTGGCCTTCGCGTCCTGATCTTCATCGGCGAACATCAGCTCGCGCCACGCCTCGCGCAGGTGCCACTCGACGTAGTACGCGAGCATGCACAGCAAGATGTGTGCGCGCACGCGCTCGGGCAGGCGGTGGTGGATGGGGCGCACGTGCAGGTCGACGCTCTTCATCGAGCGAAAGCCGCGCTCGACCTGCGCCAGTAGCTTGTAGTAGCGCACGCACTGCGCATCGTCTGCCTGCACCGCGGGCAGCGAGGTGCGGATGATGTACAGCCCGTCGAGCGCCGCCTCGGTGGCGATGCTCTCGGTGTTGCGCGCGAAGCCGAATACATCTTCGGTGATGTCGAGTTCGAAGTGCTTGGCAACCTTGTACTGGTTGAGCACCTTGCCCACGCGCACGCCAATCTTGTCCTGACCGCGCAGGCGCCCGGCGGCGACGCTGGCGCGCACCTTCTCGAGGTTGGCCTCGGTGGCTTGCAGCAGCGATTCGCGCTTGTGCGCGCGCAGCTTCGCGAGTTCGATATTGCGACACGCGACCAGGCGTTCACCCGGGTAGTTCGGGTGCGTGAACTCGAACAGGTTGCGCTCGTCGAACAGGTCCAGTTGAACCGCGCCCTGCTCGAGCAGGGCGCGGATGGACACGCTTTTCAGCGCGGTGATCCAGCCCATCCCATCGTGCTCGCGCAGCTCATCGATGCTCTTGTGCGAGAGCATGCCGCGATCGCCAACGATCACGATCTCGGCGATGCCGAACTCTTCGCGCACCCGCTGCACCTGTGGCAGCAACGTCTTCGCATCGGCGGTGTTGCCCTCGTGCACCGAGACGGCCACCGGGCAACCGCGAAGATCGGTGAGCAAGCCGTAGTTCACCTGCAGCTTGCCCTTCTTGCCATCGCGGTTGTAACCCAGGCGTGCCAGCGGGCAGGTGCTGCCCTCGAAGTAGCTCGAGGACAAATCGTAGAGCACCAGGGCGCCGGTCTCGAGATGGCGCGCCGCGAGCTTTTTCTCGATCGCGCCCTGGCGCTCGAGCAACCAGTCCATGGCGCCGTACAGATCATCCTCGTTGGCATCGGCCACCCCAAAGTCCTCGGCCAGCGTGGTGCTGTGCCACCAGCGCGTGGTCGCCAGCTTGGTGTGCGGGGCAAGGATGCGTGCGGCCACCATCGCCAGCACCAGGGCGCGCTCGCGACTTGGGCGGGCGCCCAGCAGGCCCGGCAACCCGAGTCTCGACATGGCTACATCAACAGCCTCCACGTGACCGTGAGGGCGCGAGCGCACGACCTCGAACAACGTCTCGGCCGGGTACAGGGGCTGACCCTTGAGAACGGCGCGGATGGCCATGAGCTGCTGGTCTGACAGCGATGAAAGATTGGCAAGCGTGCGCTTTCGAACCTTCTTGCCATCGCGGTAGGACTCGCGCAGCAGGTACGCGGGACGCGAGTTGCGGTTCGGTACGATGTCGATGTGCATGGGTGCATTCTAGCCGATCGGAGCCGCAATGCAACGTATTCGAGCGGTGTTACATGGCTACATATCGAGCGTTGAAAAAGGCGCCACCCAGCGCCAAGTCGTTCTTGTACAACGACTTCTCAGCCGTCCCGGTCAAGAAAGTCGCTGGAACTTCGG
>CAZGKE010000212.1:0-4956 GCA_964526035.1 uncultured Gammaproteobacteria bacterium
GGCCGCGGCCTACCCGCCAGACTGGCCGAAAAGGGCGTTTGAATTTCCTATACCTCTCGTACACCATGCTCGCGGAGAACCGGAAGCAGGCTGGAGACGGCTGTTGGGTGCGGACCATCGTCAAACGTCAGCGCCACAAGTTGGCGGTCTGTTTCGACTCTCCACGTGAGTTCGCCGAATGACTGAAAGGTCCGGGCTTTGGCGCCGTACCAGGCAGCAGAGGCAATGGCCGCGCAGACGGCCAATGCGAATATTGAGACCTTGAAGAGGCGCATGAAGAGCAACCCAACGACTTGATAGAGGGAGAGCGAGGGATCAGACCGGCGTCAAGGGCTGGCGCTTTCGCGGCGCGCGCCGCTTGCAACCAGAGGCCGAACCCGGTCGCCTCCAGCGTGCGCCGGCCGGAAAACTCCGGGCAGGCCCTACGGGTTCGGCAGCGAGGGATCCACCGTTCGCGCCTGCGCGACCACCACGTCCTGTTCGACCCAGAGGCGGATCAGCACTCCGTGCTTGACCATTTCGAGCGGTGCCTGGCGGCGCTCCAGCACCGGCAGGGCACCGAAGCGCTCGGGATCGTAGGCCGCCTGGTAATAGGTGATGAGTTCCCCGTCCGCGCCGTGATACTTGAGCTGCGCGGCAATCCTGCCCAGCAGCGTGCAGTAGCGTGCGCCGAGCAGGCGCTCGCCGGGAACGAGCAGGGCCGGCGTGACCGGCGAGAAGTCCAGCCGCACGAAGTAGGCGCGGACCTCGTCCAGGGATGCGCTCTCGAGATCCGCCCGGTACACCTTGACGTGGTTGGTGAACACTTCCTCCGCCACCCGCTGCGGCGCGTGGGCCGCCGCGCCGGGCCAACGCTGCATGAGGTGGCCGGCAGCCACCGCGACACCCAGCAGGATCACCGCCGCAGCCGCCGTCAGCCGGCGCGCTGCCGGTCGCGCGTGGCGGCGCGGCGCCGCGTCGAGCAGGCGCCTGAAGCGCTCATACTCGCCGTCGTCCAGGCGGTCGCGCGCCAGCATGGCGCGCATCTGCTCGCGCAGGGATTTCGGCGCACTCATGACGCACCCCCGGCCAGGTCGCGGAAGTTGGCTGTCGCGCGCCGGCGCAGGCGGTGCAGGCGCGCCAGCACCGTGCCCCGCGGCTGGCCGAGGTGCAGGGCGATCTCGCTGGCCGACATGCCCTCTACAGCCCACAGGAACACCACTTCCCGCTCCGCCGCGCTGAGGCTCTGCCAGACCGTGGCCAGAGTCAGCTCGTCGACCACCAGGCTTTCCAGATCCCGCTCCTGCGCCGGATTGAAGTCGTCCTCCGGCAGCGCCTCGAAACGGACCAGGCCGCGCCGATGAATCCCGTTGAAGAAGCGGTTTCGCGCGCTGCGGCGGACATAGGCCACCGCATCCCCGACCTCGCCCGGCGCACGATGCAGGTAGCCCTCAAGCGCATCGTGCAGCAGGTCCTGGGCGTCGCTGCGCTCGCCGGTCAGCGCCAGGCAGTAGCGGAACAGCCGATCGAGGTCGGTCCGGTCCAGGTTCACAGCGAGGTGGCCCAGGACGGCAGCACCCTGAGTGCCGCCGCCTCCAGTCGCTTGTCGATGCCGGTGAAGACCATCAGGCCGAGGACCAGCAGCAGCACACCAAGAACCTGCTTGCCGCGCGTGGCCCCGGCCAGCACCCCCGGCCGCCAGCGGTTGAGGAGTTGCCCGGACACCAGGGCAGCGGCCAGCAGGGCCGATGCGGTGCCGACGCCGAAGGCAAACATCACCGCGAAGGCACTGCCCATCTGCTGGCCCAGCGAGGCCAGGGCGATGGCCGCGCCCAGCGTGGGACCGACACAGGGCAGCCAGACCAGGCCCAGCAACACGCCGACCCCGAACTGGCCGGCCGCGCTGCCGGTGTCGCCCGGCTTGCTGCCGAAGCGGCCGCTGACCCGCGACATCTGCGCCGCCGCCCAGTCGCCAAGCCGCTGCACCAGAAGCAGCAGCGCCACCAGCACCAGCATGGTGGCCGCCACATAGCGGAAGCCGTCGGGATTGAAACCCAGGTTGAGCAGCGCCAGCGTCAGCACGGTGCCCGAGACGGCGAAGGCCGTCGACAGGCCGAGCGCGAGAAACACCGGGCCGCTGCGGCCGCCGGTCGCGGCGGAGGACATCACCACCGGTACCAGCGGCCACACACACGGCGACAGGATGCTGAGGACGCCCGCCAGGAACGCAAGTGGTATCGAGGCGAGCTCCAGGCTCACGGTCGTCAGCCGGCCGAAGTCGCGGCCCGTGCCGCGGCGATCGCCTTGTCGAGCTCCGCGGCGATGATCTCGGGACGGCTCTCCGCGACGCTGTACCAGAACTGCTGCTCACCCGCGTACAGCAGCAGGGTGGACTGGCGCGGCGCCCGGAAGTGCCGTACCCACTGCTTGTCACGGTCGAAATCGACCTGCAGGATGTGGAAGTCCTTGTCCGGGTTGGCGGCCCGATACTGTGCGATCGCTTCATGCTGCTTCTTGCAGGTGGAGCACCAGTCGGCCCACACGTCGACCAGCACCACTTCCCCGGCAGCCTGCAGCTCGTTGAAGCGCGCTTCGCTGAAGCGTTCGCTTTCCAGCGCCCAGGCGGTGCCGGCGTATGCGAAAACCAGCAGCAGGGCGGCAATGAGTTGTCTCATGATGGTGTTCCTCTCAATCCAGTGCGCCGGCGGCAGAACGGGGCCGGCCGATCCCGTATCCCTTCAGACAGACTGGGGCAGGAATTGATTGCATGTTTGACCGCGTCTGCTGCTTCAGGCGGTGAAATGCGTTCGAATCGTCACTTGCGCATTCTTTGCATGACATTTGTCCGAGACCGCCGCGACACCGACGCGGCTGAAGGAGCGGTGGATGATCGGGTCGCAATTGAGGCGATTCGGCAATGGCTCGCGGGCTGGATTCATGGTCATCTGAAGGGGATTCCTCACGAACGCATGCGTCCGCGGGAAATCAAAGCGGCGCCACCCCACCTCCGTCACCCTGAAGTTGCGAGATGGCCTCTATCGAGAAGGGATTGGAATCCCCAGACCCGTTATCCGTGCTCTTGCGTCGCGTCAGCGTGCGCGGCCAGATCTACGCACGCCCGACGCTTTGCGGACAATGGCGCATGGAACCCGAACGCTTCGGGCTTCCCAGCTTCCATCTTGTGACCTTCGGTATCTGCTGGCTATCGATGCCGGATCTGCTCGAGCCGATCCGGTTAGAGGCGGGCGACCTGGTGTTCTTTCCACGCGACAGCCAACACCAGTTGGCATCGAGCACTGGCAGCGATGGCGACCACTCCAGGGCTATACCTGGTCAACGCCATCGGTGTACGCACCTGGGGCCGCGGCAAACTATGGATGAATGCATATGGTCCGACGGCACGGGAAGTGTGGTGGGCCCACCAGGATTCGAACCTGGAACCAAGGGATTCACGTGCTCCGCGGGTTTCCCCGTGGCGTGGACTATCTCATCGCCCTCCGCATGGGCGGGTCGGGCGCGGGACGCTCTGGCCTGTTATCAAGGGCACTTCAAGCCCCCAGGTAGTCTCTGCACCTTCCGGCGGTGCACCGCCGGCTTGGCTCAGGGTTGCCACCGGCCGAACCGCTGAGGTTTCCCTGAATTCATCCCGTTCTCGTCCGCGCCTTTCGACGCGGCGACACCGTTTCGATGAGTCCCCTGCTCTAACCGTTGAGCTATGGGCCCGTGGGCGGCAATCTTAGGGCAAGCGGAGGGAATCAACCACCGTCGAGGAGATCGGGACATGTCCCCTGGTTCATGCAGCGTCTGCGAGGCCACCTTGCGCGGTCGTCAACGCCGCTTCTGTTCTCGTCGCTGCAAGAATGCAGACACCAACGTTCGACACCAGAACTATGGTTCCCAACAGGCGAGGGGGTTGCGAAGGAAGCTGGACTTGATCGCCGCCTGCGGCGGTCGATGCATCCAGTGCGGGTACGACAGGAACAGTGCTGCGCTGGTCTGGCACCACCGAAATCCCGAGGAAAAGTCGTTCGAGCTTGATCTTCGGGCGCTGTCGAACCGGAGCCTGCCGGCCATCCGCGATGAGCTGGTCAAGTGCGATCTCGTTTGCGCGAACTGTCATGCCGAATTGCATTTCCCGCACCTGGATTGCGGTGGGCGAGTCTGAGTCCACAGGGTGGGCTGAGGCACGAAGTCCACCGCTGCAAGAGTACGGACACCAACGTCCGGCGCGTGGATCCGATCCAGGAGCGCATTCCTGCGCGACCGTCCCGTCGCTTCGATGCCGCGCCCGGGTCGCCCACGAGTGGGCTCCTACGGGTGGGTCGGTCGCGTTTCGGGAGTCGTGAACGACAAAGCCCCGCGTGATGCGGGGCTTTGTGGGATCACATGTGCGGGTGGGTCACTCGAGGTCGAGGAAGCTCCGCAGCTGCTCGCTGCGGCTGGGGTGGCGCAGCTTGCGCAGGGCCTTGGCCTCGATCTGGCGGATTCGCTCGCGGGTGACGTCGAACTGCTTGCCGACTTCCTCGAGGGTGTGGTCGGTGTTCATGTCGATGCCAAAACGCATGCGCAGCACCTTCGCTTCCCTCGGCGTCAATCCTGCCAGCACGTCACGCACCGTTTCCGACAGTCCGGTGGTGGTGGCGGAATCGACCGGTGACTCGATGCTGGTGTCCTCGATGAAGTCGCCCAGATGCGAATCTTCGTCGTCACCGATCGGGGTCTCCATTGAGATCGGCTCCTTGGCGATCTTCAGCACCTTGCGGATCTTGTCCTCGGGCATCTCCATCTTCTCGGCCAGCTCCTCAGGCGTCGGCTCTCGGCCGTACTCCTGGAGCATCTGGCGGCTGATGCGGTTCAGCTTGTTGATGGTCTCGATCATGTGCACCGGGATGCGGATGGTGCGGGCCTGGTCGGCGATCGAGCGCGTGATGGCCTGGCGGATCCACCAGGTGGCGTAGGTCGAGAACTTGTAGCCGC
>CAZGKE010000213.1:0-4921 GCA_964526035.1 uncultured Gammaproteobacteria bacterium
ACCCAGGCCACCACCATGATGCCGAACAGCAGCACCAGCGTATGCGGGACGCGGAAACCCTTGGCCATGTGTTCGTTCCCCCGGTGCAAAGGGCGGGAGTATAGCTGTGGAGGGCCTGGGGCCTGGGGCCTAGGGCTTAGGGCCTAGAGATGGGAGACTCGAAGCGCAATCTTCGTTTATGGAGAGGGTGCCGATTGCCGGAGTATTCGGTTGGTGCGGCGAAGAATCAGCTGCAAAGAAAACGCCACGCCGCGCGAGCTTTTCCCCTAATCACCTATCACCTAACCCCCTAACCACCTTTCCCCTCACGCCCTCCCATAAACATCCTCAAGCCGCTCGATATCATCCTCGCCAAAATAGTCCCCGCACTGCGTCTCGATCAGATGCAGCATTTCAGTGCCGGGATTTTCCAGACGGTGCAGGGTGCCCATCGGGATGTAGGTGCTCTGGTTGCGTTCAAGTTCGAACTCCTTCTCGCCGACGCGCACCTTGGCGGTGCCCTGCACTACGGTCCAATGCTCGCTGCGGCGCTGGTGGCGCTGCAGCGAGAGGATGCCGCCAGGCTTCACGCTGAGACGTTTGACCTTGCAGTCGTCGGCGTCTTCCAGAACGGTGTAACTGCCCCAGGGTCGGTGCGCGGTGCGATGTACGCTGGCGGACTGATGGTCCTCGGCGCGCAGACGCTCGACGACGGCCTTGACCGATTGGGTATGGCTGCGATGCGCGACCAGCACGGCGTCGCCGGTATCGACCACCACCAGGTCTTCGGTACCGACGAGGGCCACCATGCGTCCGGCGCCCTGCACGATGCAGCCGCGTGCTCCGACCAGGATGGTCTGACCCTGCACGCGATTGCCCTCGGCGTCGGCGGCGCTCAATTCGCCGACCGCGTTCCAGGAACCGATGTCACTCCAGCCGAAGCTGGCCGGCACCACGGCACGACGCCGTGCGCGCTCCATGATGGCGTAGTCGATGGAGATGTCAGGCAGTGCAGCAAAAGTCACCGGTTCGAAAGCAATGTCGACGCCATTGTCGGTGGCAGCCGCACGCGCGGACTGCGCGGTGGCGTGCAGTTGCGGTGCGAATTTGTGCGTTGCCTCCAGCAGGCTGCCGACGCGAAAGCAGAACATGCCGGAGTTCCACAGGAAGCGCCCGCTTTCCAGAAAGGCCTCGGCGCGCGCCAGGTCGGGTTTCTCGATGAACGCCGCCACCTCGCTGCCGTCGTCGCCCAGCGCATTGCCCATTTCGATGTAGCCGAACCCGGTCTCGGCGTGGGTCGGACGGATGCCGAACGTGGTCAGCCAGCCGTCGGCGGCGAGCTTCTTCGCATGCGCGACGGCCACCCGGAAGGCAT
Organism: uncultured Gammaproteobacteria bacterium; assembly: GCA_964526035.1. GTDB lineage: Bacteria > Pseudomonadota > Gammaproteobacteria > Xanthomonadales > BPKI01 > DAOMOD01. Next base: position 1,355 of record CAZGKE010000213.1, read on the forward strand.
CCAGATCCTGCACCAGGTGATCGGCCGGCAGCACCAGCATCAGCGCATCATCGCCGCAGCGTGCCTGCAGGTTGAGCGCCGCCAGAACGATGGCTGGCGCGGTATTGCGGCCCATCGGCTCCAGCAACAGCGGCAACGCCACGTCGCCGGCCCGCGGGTGGATGCGGTATTCATCTCGCGAACGGAAACCGTGTTCGCGGCTGGTGACGGTGAGCACCATGCCGGCATCGGCGACCGCCAGCGCGCGGTCGAGCGTCTTGTAAAGCAGCGACTCGCCATCGGGCAGACGCAGAAAGGGCTTCGGTTCGGCGCGACGCGACACCGGCCAGAGCCGGGTGCCGGCGCCGCCGGAAAGGATGACGGGAATCAGCATGGTCGAATCCTTCCGAATCAACGCGAGGCAAGCTCGCCCAGGGTCAGGTCGAGCCCCACGCGCCAGTCGGGCAGGTGGATGGAGAAGGTCTCCGCCAGTTTAGCGGTGTCCAGCACCGAGTGCGCCGGACGCATCGCGGGCGTGGGGTATTCGCTGCCGGGAATGGCCTCGACCCGCGGCGCGCGCGCCAGCAGGCCGGCACGCACGGCGCCCTCGAAGATGGCTTCGGCAAAGCCGTGCCAGGTGGTGTTGCCGGCAGCTGCCAGATGGAACACGCCCTGCATGCGCGCGCGATCCTGAGCGTTGGCGAACAGCCAGCGGTCGAGGCAATGCAGGGTGGTGGCGGCGATCAGGCGCGCACTGGTCGGCGCGCCGTGCTGGTCGTCGACCACGCGCAGGGTGTCACGCGCAGCGCCCGCCTTCAGCATGGTCTTCAGGAAATTGTTGCCGCGTGCGGCGTATACCCAGGCGGTGCGCAGGATCAGATGGGAGCCTTCGGACTCGAGGACGGCGCTTTCACCGGCCAGCTTGCTCTCGCCATAAACGCCGAGCGGCCCGACCGGATCGTCCTCGCGCCACGGCCGCGCGCTGGAGCCGTCGAACACGTAGTCAGTGGAGTAATGGACCAGCAGCGCGTCCGCTGCCGTCGCCAGCTCGGCGAGCACACGCGGTGCCTCGGCATTGACGGCGAAGGCCAGTTCGCGCTCGGATTCAGCGCGGTCGACGGCGGTGTAGGCGGCAGCATTGACGATGATTCCGGGCTTGAGATCGCGCACCAGAGTGACCAGCGTCGCCGGATCGGATAGGTCGACCTGCAGGCACGCCTGCCCGCTGGGCAGCGCGCCGCTGCGCGTGGCGGGCGTGACCGTGCCGAGCGCCTGCAGCGCGCGATGCAGCTCGAAACCGACCTGGCCGGCGGCGCCGAGGAGGAGGATGTCGGGTTGGGTGGTCATGGTGACAGTGCCGCGATGCTGGACCGCCATTGTAGGGCGACTCGGCTTTCGCATCGATGCGACGGAACGGTCGCGTACGGGTGCGCTCCTGCAAGGCACTGCCCTGTAGGAAGGGCCTCAGCCCCGACGCGCGCACGGCATCGAAGCTACAGGACCGTCGCGCACGAGCGCGCTCCTGAATGGGGACGGTTTTCGTAGGAGCCCACCCGTGGGCGACACGGGCGTGGCATCGAATCGAAGGGCACGCGTCAGCCCTGGAACACCGGCAGCCGCGCCTCATCGATCTCGCCAAGGAACGGCAACTTCGCATCCTTGTCAGACAGCAGCGGCTTGGCGATCGGCCAGTCGATGGCGATGTCGCCGTCGTTCCAGCGGATGCCGGCATCGGCCTCGCGGTCGTAGGGGGCGCTGCACAGGTAGGTGAACAGCGCGGTCTCTGAAAGCACCACGAATCCGTGCGCGAATCCCTCCGGAACCCAGAAGTGACGCTTGTTCTCGGCGGTCAGCATGGCGGCGGCCCAGCGCCCGAAGGTGGGCGAGCCGCGGCGGATGTCGACGGCCACGTCGTAGACCTCGCCCTCCAGCACGCTGACCAGCTTGCCCTGCGGATTCGGCCACTGGTAGTGCAGGCCGCGCAGCACGCCCTGGGCCGAGCGCGACACGTTGCTCTGCACGGCACTGAAATCGAGGCCGGCGTCGCGGAAGCGCTCGGCATTCCAGGATTCGTAGAAGAACCCGCGCGCATCGCCAAACACCTGCGGCTCGATCAGCAGGCAGCCGGGCAGCCCGACCTCGTGCACCTTCATCGGACCTTTCCCTGGGTGACCAGCTGCTGCAGGTATTGGCCATAGCCGGTCTTGGCCAGTGGCGCGGCCAGGCGCAGCACCTGCTCGGCGTCGATCCAGCCGTTCTGCCAGGCGATCTCCTCCGGGCAGCACACGCGCAGACCCTGGCGCTGCTCGATGGTCTCCATGTACATCGCGGCCTGCAGCAGGGATTCGTGAGTGCCGGTGTCCAACCAGGCGTAACCGCGGCCCAGTTTTTCGACGCTGAGCGAACCGTCGTCCAGATAGCGGCGATTGAGATCAGTGATCTCCAGTTCGCCGCGCGGTGATGGCGTCAGTTCGGCGGCGAAGTCGCTGGCACGACCGTCGTAGAAGTACAGGCCGGTGACGGCGTAGTTCGACTTTGGCTCGCTGGGTTTCTCTTCGAGCCCGACGACGCGCCCCTCGGCGTCGAACTCGGCGACGCCGTAGCGCTGCGGATCCTTGACCCAGTAGCCGAACACCGTGGCGCCCTGCCCCGACCCGGCCGCTCGACGCAGCGCTTCGGTCAGCCCATGGCCATAGAAGATGTTGTCGCCGAGAATCAGGCAGGAGGGACGACCGGCGACGAACTCGCGACCGATCAGGTAGGCCTCGGCCAACCCCTTCGGCTCAGCCTGCTGCGCGTAGCTGATGCTCATGCCCCACTGCGAGCCGTCGCCCATCAGCTGGCGGAACAGCGGCTGCTCGTGCGGCGTATTGATCACAAGCACCTCGCGGATGCCGGCCAGCATCAGTACCGACAGCGGGTAGTAGATCATCGGCTTGTCGAACACCGGCAGCAGCTGCTTGCTGATCACCTGGGTCAGTGGATAGAGCCGGGTGCCGGAGCCGCCGGCGAGGATGATGCCGTGTTGGGTGGTCATGGTCGGGTTGGTCGTTGTCGTTGTGGGAGGGGCCTCAGCCCCGACTTGAAGCCATTGTCGGGGCTGAGGCCCCTCCTGCAGAGGAATCATCAAGCGCCGCCGAGGCGCTCCAGACGGTAGCTGCCGTCCAGCACGCGCTGCACCCAGTGCTGGTTGCCAAGGTACCAGTCCACGGTGCGGGTCATGCCGCTCTCGAAACTCTGCGACGGCCGCCAATCCAGTTCACCGGTGATCTTGGACGCGTCGATGGCATAGCGACGGTCATGCCCGGGGCGATCCTTGACGAAGCGGATCTGGCTCTCGCGCCGCTGACCATCTGCGCGCGGGCGGCGTTCGTCGATCAGCGCGCAGATGGTCTTCACCACCGCGATGTTCTCGCGTTCGGCATCGCCACCGATGTTGTAGACCTCGCCCACCCGGCCGCGCTCCAGCACCGCCTCGATGGCGCGGCAGTGGTCCAGCACGTAGAGCCAGTCGCGCACGTTGCGGCCGTCGCCGTAGACCGGAAGGTCCTCGCCGGCGATGGCCTTCTGGATCACCAGCGGGATCAG
>CAZGKE010000214.1:0-4895 GCA_964526035.1 uncultured Gammaproteobacteria bacterium
GGGCTCTGCGGGTTGGCGAGCATAGCGCAGCGCTCGCACTGACCCGGAGTGCGCAGCAAGCGGCCGCGGCCAAATCACTTTCACTTTGCGCGCCCTGGAGGGCGCGTCGCTGTTCGGGGACCCTCTGCAGCGAGGGGCGACCGGAGTGAACAGCCCGAAGGGTGGCCGCCAGGAAGGCGGCCAGTCTGGCGTCGGCACACGGAGGTGCCGTCGACAGACCCCGCAGGCCGCACGGAAAAAGTCATGGATGACACCAACGAGCCCCGCCGCCAGGCGGACATACCCGCTACAGAGGAGCAACGAACCTCCGCGGTCGCGCACGGGTGCGCTCCTGCATCGGGGCGCAAGCAAAGAACGCGTGCTCGCCCGCGGCGAACGCGGAGCATTCCAGCGGCAAGTGATGGCGGTCCGCGTGTCCCGATCAAGAACGGCGGCGCCGGTGCCCTGATAAACTGGACGGTCTTTGTACCAGCCAGTCGCCCCCGCCATGGCCGTCGCCCCCGACCAGCTCGATCTCGAATACACCCTCGACCACAAGTACACCCGTCCCGAGGGCCGCATCTATCTGTCCGGGGTGCAGGCCCTGGTGCGCCTGCCGTTGATGCAGCAGACGCGTGATCGCGCCGCTGGACTGAACACCGCCGGCTTCATCTCCGGCTATCGCGGCAGCCCGCTCGGCGGCTTCGACCTCGAATTGTGGAAGGCGAGGAAGCACCTGGAAGGCGCAGGCGTGAAGTTCACGCCGGGCCTGAACGAGGATCTCGGCGCCACCATGGTGTGGGGTACGCAGCAGGTGAACCTGTTTCCGGGCGCCAGGCACGACGGCGTGTTCGCCATGTGGTACGGCAAGGGTCCGGGCGTGGACCGCTGCGGCGACGTGTTCAAGCACGCCAATGCGGCCGGTACCAGCCCTCGCGGCGGCGTGCTTGCCTTGGCGGCCGACGACCACGCCTGCCGGTCCTCCACCCTGCCGCATGGCTCAGAGCACGAGTTCGTCTCGGCGCTGATGCCGGTGCTGAACCCGGCAGGCGTGCAGGACATCCTCGACATGGGTCTGATCGGCTGGGCGATGAGTCGCTATACCGGGCGCTGGGTCGGCTTCAAGACCATTGCCGAGACGGTGGAGTCCTCGGCCTCGGTAAACGTCGATCCACACCAGCTCGACATCGTCATCCCCAGCGATTTCGAGCTGCCGGCCGGCGGCCTCAACATCCGTTGGCCGGATCCGCCGCTGGACCAGGAGATGCGCCTGCACCAGTACGCCATGCAGGCGGCGCAGTCATTCGCCCGCGCCAACCGCCTCGACCGCGTGGTGATTGACTCGCCGCGCGCGCGCCTGGGCATCGTCACCACCGGCAAGAGCTACCTCGACGTGCTGCAGGCGCTCGAATACCTGGGCCTGGATGCGCGTGCCTGCGCCGACATCGGCATCCGCGTGTACAAGGTCGGCATGACCTGGCCGCTGGAGCCTGCCGGCATCCGCGGCTTTGCGCGCGGGCTGGAGGACATCCTGGTGGTGGAGGAGAAGCGCGCCTTCATCGAGAGCCAGATCAAGGAGTACATGTTCAACTGGGACGAACGCCCCAGCGTGGTCGGCAAGTACGACGAAGCCGGCGAATGGATTCTGCCTTCCACATCTGAACTGACGCCGGCGCGCATCGCGCGCATCATCGCCCGGCGCCTTGCGCGCTTCCATACCTCCGAGCGCATCGACGGCGTGCTCGATTTCCTCAAGGCCAAGGAAAAGGAGCTGGCCTTGCCGCGCGCCAACTTCCCGCGGGTGCCGCACTACTGCGCCGGCTGCCCGCACAACACCTCGACCCGGGTGCCGGACGGATCGCGCGCGCTGGGCGGCATCGGCTGCCACTACATGGTCACCTGGATGGACCGCAACACCGACACCTTCACGCACATGGGAGGCGAGGGCGTCACCTGGGCCGGGCAGGCGTCGTTCACTGCGCAGGAGCACGTGTTCCAGAACCTCGGCGACGGCACCTATTTCCATTCCGGCTCGCTGGCCATCCGCCAGTCGATCGCCGCCAGGGTCAACATCACCTACAAGATCCTCTACAACGATGCGGTGGCCATGACTGGCGGCCAGCCGGTGGACGGCACGCTGACCGTGCCCGACATCGCCCGGCAGATGCGCGCCGAGGGCGTGCAGACCATCGTGGTGATGTCCGACGACATCGGCAAGTGGTCGAAGCCGGAGGTCTTTCCCGAGGGCGTGGAATTCGTCGACCGCACCGAGCTGGACGCAGTGCAGAAGCGCCTGCGCGAGGTGAAGGGCGTCTCGGTGCTGATCTTCGACCAGGTCTGCGCCACCGAGAAGCGCCGTCGCCGCAAGCGCGGAAAGATCGAGGATCCAGCCAAGCGGGTGGTCATCAATACGCTGGTCTGCGAAGGCTGCGGCGACTGCGGCAAGCAGAGCTTCTGCGTCGCCGTGCTGCCCAAGGACACCGAGTACGGGCGCAAGCGCGAGATCGACCAGTCCAACTGCAACAAGGACTTTTCCTGCGTGAAGGGCTTCTGTCCGAGCTTCGTCACCATCAAGGGCGGCCAGCTCAGGAAGCGCCAGGGCAGCGACGCCGAGAGCCTGCTGGCCGATCTGCCGGCGCCGGTCTTCAGGACCGACTTCGAGCGACCCTGGAACATCCTCATCACCGGCGTCGGCGGCACCGGCGTGGTCACCATCGGCGCCCTGCTGGGCATGGCCGGACACCTGGAAGGCAAGGGCGCGAGCGTGCTCGACCAGACGGGGCTGGCGCAGAAGGGCGGCGCCGTCACCACCCACGTGCGCATCGCAAGCTCGCCCGAGGACATCCACGCCGTGCGCATTGCCGCCGGCGAGGCCGACCTGGTGCTTGGCTGCGACATGGTGGTGGTGAACGACTACTGGGCGCTGTCGAAGATTCGCGCCGACCGCAGCGAGGTGGTGCTGAACAGCTACCAGGCCATGCCCGGTCCGTTCACCATGAAGCCGGACATGCAATTCCCCGGAGGCGAGATCGTCAACGCGATCAAGTTGGCCCTGGCCGGCCGTGACCCGCTCCTGATTGACGCCACCAAGCTCGCCACCGCGCTGCTCGGTGACGCCATCGCCAGCAACCTGTTCATGCTCGGCGTCGCCTGGCAGAAGGGCCTGGTGCCGCTCAGCTTCGCTTCCATCGACCGCGCCATCGAACTGAACGGCGCCGCCGTCGCCATGAACCGCAAGGCCTTCGCGTGGGGCCGCCTCGCCGCCATCAACCCCGACAAGGTCGCCCAAGCCGCCGGGATTTCCCTTCCCCCGCGTGCGGGGGAAGGTGCGCGGATGGCGGAAGGGGGCGGCTTCGCGCTTCCCCTCGACGACCAATCCCTCTCCCGCAACCTCGACGAACTGATCGCCCGCCGCGAAGTCTTCCTCACCGATTACCAGAACGCCGCCTACGCAATGGAGTACCGCGTCCTGGTCGAGCGCGTACGCGAAGCGGAGGCAAGTGTCGCTCCGCAGTCGACGAAGCTCACCGCAGCCGTCGCCCGCTACCACTTCAAGCTGATGGCCTACAAGGACGAGTACGAGGTGGCGCGCCTGTACACCAGCGGCGACTTCGCGAAGAAGATCGCCGAGCAGTTCGAAGGCAACTACAGGGTCCACTTCAACCTCGCCCCGCCGCTGTTCGCAAGGCGCGACGCCGACGGCAAGCTGGTCAAGCGCGAATTCGGTCCATGGATGATGCGCGCGTTCAGGCTGCTGGCGAAGTTCAAGGGCCTGCGTGGCGGCGCCTTCGACATCTTCGGCTACACCGAGGAGCGCAGGACCGAGCGCCAGCTCATCGTCGACTACCGCAACACCGTCGACGAACTGCTGTCAGGACTGAACGCCGACAACCTCGCGCTCGCCGTCGAGATTGCCAGCATCCCGGAACACATCCGCGGCTTCGGTCACGTCAAGCACGAGCATCTGGACAAGGCGAAGGCGCTGGGGCTGGAGCTGATGGAGCGCTGGCACAAGCCTTCTGAGCCGCAACGCGAGGCGGCCTAGCGCGATGCGGGTTAGTCACCCGTTCCGTTCGCTCTCTCCATCCGGAGGCGGCGTCCGCAGGCGTTGATTGCGCGCTCCCGCCGCGGCGCGCATGGCGCTTTGAGCGCAACCCATCACCGCGCGATAATGTCGGCCCATGAGTCCCGCCTTCACCATCCGCCCCGCCCGGGAAACCGACGCCGCGGCGCTGCTGGCCATTTACCGGCCGTTCGTGGAGGACTCCTCCGTGTCCTTCGAATCAGAGACGCCGTCCGTGGAGGCGTTCGCGCAGCGGGTGCGCGTCAGTCTGGACGGCTGGCAGTGGCTGGTGGCCGAACGCGATGGGCGCGTGCTCGGGTATGCCTACGGCACCTCGCATCGCGCGCGGGCCGCCTATCGCTGGTCGGTGGAAGTGTCGGCGTACGTGGACCCGCAGTGCCAACGTCAGGGCATCGCGCGCGCGCTGTATCTGCGGCTCTTTGATACGCTCGCTGAAAAGGGCTTCTGCAACGCCTTCGCCGGGGTGACGCTGCCGAACGCGGCCAGCGAGGCGCTGCACCGGAGTCTCGGCTTCGAGCCGATTGGAGTGTTTCGTTCGGTCGGATTCAAGTTCGGCCGCTGGCACGACGTTGGCTGGTTCCAGCGGATGCTGCGTCCGATGCCGCCCGAGGAACGGGTTCGCTGAACGGCTGTCGTTCGGCGCATGGTCCAGCAGAAGGCTAGTGAGGCGTTCCGTAATTGGGTTGCCGAAATCGCGCTGCGGATTCGGCTCCGAGACAAGGCGCGAGGAGGAGGCATAGCAGCGCTATGGCGACGACGAGCAACGCAGTATCGGGGCTGAAGACCAAGCGAGGTCGGCAAGGTAATTGCGGAACACCACACCAGGGCCTGC
>CAZGKE010000215.1:0-2304 GCA_964526035.1 uncultured Gammaproteobacteria bacterium
GTGTGGTGCCGACATTCGTGTCGGCCAGTGGATCGGCCTTCGCACAGGAACCACGTACCACCGAAGAGACGGAATGGACGGAGGAGTTGACGCATCAGCAGGATCCGCAGTTTACGGAACGGGAGCAGCCCCTGACGCAGCGCCAGGATCCGCAGAATCTCGACAAGCCGCTGTTTATCGTTTCGCGGCCGTGGCACGCAGCGGAGGCTGCGATCGGCAGATTGCTGAAGGCGAGCACGCACGGCGCAGTCCCCGCACCCAGGCCACTATGCGGCATGGATGCGGGATTCTGCCAAACTTCCTCAGTTGCGCGAGATGTCTGAACTCGTTCCGTAGTACGAATGCAGGGTATCGCCCCAGGACCGATCCGCCATATCTGGCCAATTGTCCTTGTCGAAACCCGGCGCATTCTTGATCCGCTCGACGTTGGCGTCCAGCACGAATCGCTTGTTCTCGGTGTCGAGTGTCAACGCATTCCATGGGATGGCGAAGAGGCGATCACCAATACCCAGCAGCCCACCGGAAGACAGTACGACGTAGGCGACCCGGCCGGTGGCGGTATCGATCATGATCTCCTTGACGCTGCCAAGCTTCTCGTCCTGGAGGTTGACGATGTCGTCGCCATCAAGCGAGCCGGCGCTGAGCACAGGCGTCCGCAATGCGTGAGTCCGCGACGACACCTTCGACTTGTTGTTGTCAGGCGTGACGAAGCTCATTTTGCGCTCCTCCTGACGTCGTCTTTGACATCGCCGTAGTTCTTCTGGATTTTTCCGCGAACCTGATCGACCTTGCCCCGGTTTTCCAGGTTCTTGTTGCCAACGGCCTTGCCGGTGACTTCCTTGACTTTGCCTTTCGCGGACTCGGTCCTGCCCTTGATTTGATCCTTGTTCATGGATTGATCTCCGATTGCTGAAGTGGGGGTTCCGCGACGGTGCCGGGGTTGTGTGTGGCGAGCACCGCCCGGACGAGCAGGGTGTCGGCCCGGTTTCCACGCGTCTGTGCGATCCACAACATTTCGTTCAGCGTGGGCGCCTGTGCGGTGCGGCGTACGCAGCGTCAGGGGTCGGCCTGATGGCTGCGCCGCGTCACCCCGCCAGCGTGCGCAGCCGCTCGGCGGTCGCCGGGTCGGCCGGATAGAAGGACTCCAGAGCCAGTTCCGACAGGGTGATCTCGGTGGGCGTGCCGAACACGGTGATGGTGCTGAACAGTGCAAGCTCGCCGACTGGACTGCGCAGCCGGAACAGCACCACCACGTCGGGCAGCGGCGACTCGAAGCCACCAGGCGCGTCCTCGCCCGCCAGCGGCGGCATGGCCGTGAGCTCAGCATGCAGGGCCTCCAGCACCGGATCGGCGCTCATCGCCGCGAGCCGGCGCAGACGGTCGAGCAGATGGTGGCGCCACTCGCCAAGATTGATGATCGACGGCGCCAACCCTTCGGGATGCAGGCTGATGCGCAGCACGTTCGGGCGCGACGCCAGCAGCGCTGGGGACACCCCGGACAGCAGACGCTCGGCCATGCGGTTGCTCAACACCAGGTTCCAGTGGCGGTCCACGGCTACGGCCGGATACGGACTGTGGGCATCGAGCACGCGCTGCACCGCATCGCGTGCGCTCTGCATCGACGGCGACGCAAAGTCGTGCTCGGGAAAATGCGGGGCGAAGCCGCCGGCCAGCAGCAGCCGGTTGCGCTCGCGCAGCGGCAGATCGAGCAGCGCGCCCAGATGCAGGATCAATGCGCGGCTGGGTCGGGCGCGACCGGTCTCGACGAAGCTCAGATGGCGCGTCGACACCTGGGCGTCGAGCGCCAGATCGAGCTGGCTGCGGCGGCGGCGCTGGCGCCAGTCGCGCAGCATGCGGCCCACGGGTGCGGCGTGATTCATGTGTGCGGTTCCGGGATGCAGATTCGGAACCATCGTACCGGCAGTGCCGACCACGACACATTACCCCACAGGTAATCGACGCGCGGCTCGCCGCACCCCAGTCTGAGCGCAGATCCCAACGGAGTCACCGTCATGTCGCATCTCGATCCCTCCCCGCTGTTGCGCTTTGCCCTGCGTCTCGATTCGGTCGGCAGCATCGCTGCCGGCGTGCTCACCATCGCCTTCCTGCAGATGCTGCTGACGCAGCTGGGTGCGCCGCAGCCCTGGGTGCTGTTCGTCGGGGTGTTCATGTTGGCCTACGGTGTTGCCATCGGCTGGCTCAGCGCCCGCCCGCGGCTGCCGACTGCCCTGGTCTGGGGCGTGGTGATCGGCAACGGACTGTGGGCGGCGGGCAGCGTGGCGCTGGCCTTTTCGGGCCTCATCG
>CAZGKE010000215.1:2404-4848 GCA_964526035.1 uncultured Gammaproteobacteria bacterium
TCAGCCGGCCGCGATCAACGCCGCCATCCTCTCCCGGGTGGCGGCGTCGGGCATCGGCCCGCGCGCCGCGGCGAGGTTGTCCTCCACGTAGGCCAGCGTGGCGGTGCCGGGAATGGCTGCGGTCACCGCAGGATGCGACACCACGTATTTGAGAACGAACTGCGCCCACGAGGCGATGCCGAGTTCGGTGGCCCACTCGGGAAGCGCGCGGTCGCGGAAATGCTGGAGCGCACGGCCGCGTCCGAAGGGCAGGTTGACCAGCACCGCCATGCCGCGGTCAGCCGCCAGCGGCAGGATGCGCTCGGCGGCGTCGCGGTTGTCGATCGCGTAGTCGACCTGGATGAAGTCGAGATCCTCGCGGCGCATCACCGCCTCGAAATCCTGGTACTGGCCCTTGGATGAGGTGCTGATGCCGACATAGCGGGTCTTGCCCTGCTCCTTGAAGTCGCGGATCAGGGGCAACATGGCGTCGACACCGGCCAGGTTGTGCACCTGCAACAGATCGCTGTGGTCGCTGCGCAGGCGATCGAAGGAGGCGTGCATCTCGGCCAGACCGGTCTCCACGCCCTGGCCGCCGGCGCGCACCTTGGTGGCGATGAACAGCTGGTCGCGCAGTCCGGTTTCGGCCACCAGATCACCGACCACGCTTTCGGCATTGCCATAAGACGGCGCGGTATCAATCAGGGTGCCACCGAGTTCAGCAAAGCGCCGGATCACCTCGCGCAGCGGGCCACGCGCGTCCTCGCCGGCGCCGACGTCGTAGCGTCGCGCGGTACCGATGCCGATCACCGGCAGCATTTCGCCCGAGGAGGGAATCGGCTTGCGGACCAGCGGCAGCGCGACGGCCGCTTCGGCGGCAGCCAGCAGGCGCGTCCAGCCGCCCAGCGCGGCTACGGTGCAGCCGGCGAGACCCGCAGCGATCAGGCGACGACGTGCGAAGGATGTCGGATTCATTGGGGATCTCCCGCTCAGCTTGCGATCGGAGGGCGATCATGGCGCAAATCGGCGCGACGTGCAGGTCGGCGCCGGCCGCGCGGGGTCCCGCGCCGCATTCGCCCTTGAGTACAGGGCGCCAGCCATGCGGCCGCGCCCCACTACAATGGCCGTCCCTGCCCCGGTTCGCAGCGTCGCCCATGTCCGCAACAGCCCTGCGCCGCGCCGCCGACGAGGTGGACGTCATCGTCATCGGCGGCGGCGCCGCCGGCCTGATGTGCGCCCTCACCGCTGGCCAGCGCGGTCTGCGTGTGCGCGTGATCGAACACGCCAACCGCTGCGGCAAGAAGATCCTGATGTCCGGCGGCGGACGCTGCAATTTCACCAACACCGGCACCACGCCCGCCAACTTCATCTCCGCCAACCCGCACTTCTGCAAATCCGCGCTGGCGCGCTACACGCCGCAGGACTTCATCGACATGGTCGATGCGCACGCCATCGCCTGGCACGAAAAGGAGCTCGGCCAGCTGTTCTGCGACGTATCGTCCAAGCTGATCGTGAAGATGCTGCTCGACGAATGCGCCGCGGCCGGCGTGCGCGTCGACGTGAACTGCACCGTGCAGTCGGCGACGCGCGACAACGACGGGTTTCGCGTTGACACCAGTCTCGGCGCCCTGACGGCACCGGCACTGGTGGTGGCCAGCGGCGGCCTGTCGATTCCGCGCATGGGCGCCACCGGCTTCGGCTACGAACTGGCCCGCCAGTTCGGCCACGACGTGCTCGCCACGCGCGCCGCGCTGGTGCCGCTGACGCTGTCGGGCAAGCACCTGGAACGCTTCGATGGCCTGAGCGGCGTATCGCTGCCGGTCACCGCGCGCTGCAACGGCATGGCCTTCAGCCACGACCTTTTGATCACCCACCGCGGCGTCAGCGGGCCCGCGATCCTGCAGATCAGCTCGTACTGGCAGCCCGGCGACGCGCTGCGCCTTGACCTGCTGCCACAGGGCGACGCCGAGGCCCTGCTCAGGCAGCAGCAGCGCGACCGACCGGCCGCAGAGCTGAAGACGGTGCTCGCCGATCTTCTGCCGAGGCGTCTTGCCCAGCGCCTGTGCGAGGTGTGGCTCGACTCGAGACCCTTGAAGCAGTACAACGAACCGCAGCTGCGCGAACTCGCCGACCAACTCGCCAACTGGCCGCTCACCGCCAGCGGCACTGAAGGCTACCGCACCGCCGAAGTCACCCTGGGCGGCGTCGACACCGACGGCCTCTCATCCAGCACCATGGAATCGAAAAACGTGCCCGGCCTGTACTTCATCGGCGAGGTGGTCGACGTCACCGGCTGGCTGGGCGGCTACAATTTCCAGTGGGCCTGGGCATCGGGACGCGCCGCCGGATTGGCCTTCGGATAACCCAGCACGTGGCCACAAGAACCATGGAACCCCAGTGAAACGCGACCATCCAGACTTTTCCAGCCTGACCCCCGCTGAACGCGCCATCCTGTTCGGGCCCGA
>CAZGKE010000216.1:0-4834 GCA_964526035.1 uncultured Gammaproteobacteria bacterium
CATCAATTCGGCGCCCGTTTCGCCCACGGGTGGGCTCCTACAGGAAGAGCACAGCCACGGTCGCCCACGGGAGGCTCCTACAAACTCACGCTTGACGCCAGAGGATTTCCGCCATCGCCGCATCGATGCGCTCAAGCGCACGCTCGCGGCCGGCAAGGTAGACGGTATGGTCAATGGACGGGCTGACCTGAGTTCCTGTCATCGCCACGCGCAGCGGTTGGGCGATCTTGCCGAGACCGGTCTCCAGCGACCCGGCAACCTCGCGCAATGCGCCATCAATGGTGGCAGGCTCCCAGGTTTTGAGGCCTGCCAGTGCCTCACGCACCTGGCTCAGCATGGCATGTGCGGCATCGCCCATATGTTTGGTAAATGCGGCCTCCTCGTAGCCCTCCAGCGGCTGATACCAGACGCGGGCACGCTCAGCCATGTCCCTCAGGGTCTTGACGCGGTCGGCGAGTGCGACCACCACGTCCTTCGGATCGGGCCCTTCTGCGGGATCGAGTCCCTGGTTCTTCAGGTGCCACTCGAGATGCGGCGCGATGTCGGCAGGATCGGACTGTTTGAACCAGTGCTGGTTGATCCAGCTCAGCTTGTCGACGTCGAAACGTGCTGCGGACTTGTTGACCTCATCGATGTTGAACAGCGCCACCATCTCCTCGCGGGTGAACACCTCCTGGTCGCCGTGCGACCAACCCAGGCGCACCAGGTAGTTGAGCAGGGCGTGCGGCAGGAAACCGTCGTCGCGGTACTGCATGACACTGACCGCACCATGTCGCTTGCTCAGCTTGGTGCCATCCGAACCCAGGATCATCGGCAGGTGGGCAAACGCGGGCACGCGCGCGCCGAGGGCTTCGTAGATGTTGATCTGGCGGGGGGTGTTGTTGACGTGGTCATCGCCGCGGATCACGTCGGTGATCTTCATGTCGAGATCGTCGACTACCACGGCGAAATTGTAGGTGGGAAAGCCGTCGGAGCGGAGCAACACGAGATCATCGAGTTCCTCGTTGCTCCACTCGATGCGGCCCTTCACGCGGTCGGTGAAGACCACGGAGCCGGACGTCGGGTTCTTGAAGCGCAGCACCCGGTTCGGGTCCTCGCGGAACGGCTCCTGGCGGTCGCGGTAGTAGCCGTTGTAGCGCGGCTTGAGGCCATTGGCCATGGCCTCGGAGCGCATCGCCTCGATTTCCTCGCGCGTCTCGTAGGCCCAGTAGGCCTTGCCGGCCTTCAGCAGATCTTCGGCGACCTGCCGGTAACGGTCCATGCGCAGGGTCTGGTAGTACGGCCCCTCGTCGTGATCGAGACCGAGCCAGGCCATGCCGTCGAGGATGGCGTCGAGGGCCGCCTGCGTACTCCGCTCGCGATCGGTGTCCTCTACGCGCAGGATGAACTGTCCGCCACGACGCCGCGCCTCGAGCCAGCAGTAGAGTGCGGTTCGGGCACCGCCGATGTGCAGATAGCCGGTGGGGCTGGGGGCAAAGCGTGTGCGTGTGGTCATGACAGGGTATCGGACGGATCAGCCCGCCATTCTACCGCGGCAGCACCGGCGCTCGCCGTGCAGGGCCGTTCGAACAAGCCGCAGGACGCGCGGCGCTCGTGCGGCGCATGGAACGTCCATCGCGGCTTTCGCCGCCCAGGGACCGCCGGCCCTTCAGTGTGACGGGCTTCGGACTTCTTGTGGGAGGGACCTCAGCCCCGACTGGCCACGCTCCGCACTACCCGGACGGTCGCTGATGAGGACCCTCCCACGATAGGATCACGGCTTCCGCGACTCCTGCTCCACGCCCGCTTCAGTCACCGTGACGGTGATCCGCTCACTCAGCACCGGAGGATCATGGGGAATGTGCAGCCAGTCGCCCAGCAACAGCTGTAGCGTATGGGTGCCCGGCGCCAACTCGATCACGGTTTCGGTCTGGCCCATGCCGAAATGGACATGGTTGTCGTCTGCGGGAATCGGAGCGTCGAAATCCGGCAGCTCGTCGATGTCGATCAGCAGGTGATGGTGACCGGTATGCTTGAAGTCGACGCCCGCCGGCGCCACGCCCATGCCGCGAAGGCCGAACCTGATACGCACGGTCCCGGCCGCAATCGTCGCGCCGTCCACCGGTTCGATGAAATACACGTGCGCGCCTTCGGGCGCAGGCCTGCGCTGCAGCGCTTCCTGCTGCGCAGCCGCGGGTGCGGTCAGGGCGCCAAGGAGGACGGCGATCAAAGCTGTACGAACCATGGCCGGATCCGCTGAACGAGGAACTTCCATGTTAGCGCATGGTCCTCGACAGCGTTGCCGCTGCGCTATCATGTGGCCCACGTACCCGGAGGCATTTCCCGATGTTCAAGCACCTCACCCTGCTGTCCCTGCTTTTCTGCCTTGCTGCGCCGGCCCTGGCCCAGGAGGAGGAGGCGGCTGCCGCCTCTGTGGAATCGCCCCGCGTATCGCTCACCACCAACTTCGGCGAGATCGTCATCGAGCTCGACGCCGAGAAGGCACCGAAGTCGGCGGAGAACTTTCTCCAGTACGTTCGCGACGGCCACTACGATGGCACTGTGTTCCACCGCGTGATCGACAACTTCATGATCCAGGGCGGCGGCTTCACAGGGGATCTTCGCCTGAAGTCAGTTCGCCCAGGCATTCAGAACGAGGCGAACAACGGACTCAGCAATCTGCGCGGCACCGTCGCGATGGCCCGCACCGGCGACCCTCACTCAGCCAACGCCCAGTTCTTCATCAACGTCGTAGACAACACGCGTCTCGATTTCGTCAGCGAGCAGAGCGGTCACACCTGGGGCTACACCGTGTTCGGACGAGTGGTGTCCGGGATGGAAGTGGTCGATACGATCCGCGCCCTCGAAACCGGCGCCGGAGGACCCTTCGCCAAGGATGTCCCGGTGCAGCCGGCGATCATCGAGAGCGCCCAGGTCGTCGGGGGTGGCGACGAAGCAGGCTGACGATCATTGTCGTCGTCGCCGCATCCGACATTCGATTCGGCCGGATACCCCACCCACAGCGTCCTCGGCACCCGTGGGAAGGGGTTCCCGCCCGACTCGCCACTCGCGATACCGACCACCCGGTCGCGGTCGACACTGCTCCTGTCCCATATACCCCTGTGGGAGGGGCCTCAGCCCCGACATGCCACGCACCGCACCTGATCGACCGGTCCCGGCGTCCACAATTGACGCAGCGCTCCCCATGGCGACCTCCGTTAGGCATGTCCCAGCCACGACTACGCAAGCACTCAAGCCTGGTGCGAGGGCATCGATGATCCCGTCCCAAGCCCGGACTCTGACATGAGCACGCTCTTCATCTCGGACCTGCACCTGGACGAGGCACGACCGAACATCACTGCGCTCTTCCTCGAATTTCTGCGTGGAGAGGCGCAAGGTGCCGACGCACTGTACGTTCTCGGCGACCTCTTCGAAGCCTGGCTCGGCGATGACGACGACTCCCCGCTGGCTGGCGATGTAGCCAAAGGGCTCGCTGCGCTGAAAGGAAGCGGCGTTCCGATCGCCTTCCAGCACGGCAACCGCGATTTCCTGGTTGGCGAAGCGTTTGCCGCGCGCGCCGGCCTGCGGCTCATGGACGAGTTCGAAGTGGTCGATCTCTACGGCACCCCGACCCTGCTGCTGCACGGCGACCAGCTCTGCACACAGGATCACGAGTACCAGGCCGTACGTCGACAGGTGCGCTCAGCCACGTGGCGGCAGGCGTTCCTGTCGAAGGCGCTGGACGAACGCCGCGCCTTCGCCGCCCAGGCCCGCGAGGCCAGCAAGGCGTATCAGGCTGGCGCAGCCGAGATCATTCTCGACGTCCATCCGCCCGCTGTCGAAGCGGAATTCGCCGAATACGGCGTCACCCGCATGATCCACGGGCACACCCACCGCCCCGCCATCCACGATATCGAGATTGACGGAAATGCCTGCCAGCGCATTGTCCTTGGCGACTGGTACGAGCAGGGAAGCGTGCTGCGTGTCGATGCAGATCGCCTCGACCTTCGCAGCTTCCAGATAGCGTCTGGTTAACTGCTCCTCACGACAGGATTATCCTGACCGCAAGGGCTCCACTGCCTCGTCATCAAGTTCGTGGAACGCTCGGCGAGAGCGCCGCGCGAGCTCTACGAATGACTTGATGGCTTCTTCGGCGAGTTTGGTCTTGGCGGATCGAACGGCTCATGCTTGAGCACAAGAAGAGGGAACCATTCGCCCTGAGGAGGGCGCGAACCTCCCGTCTCGAAGGGCCACACTCAATGAGTGGATTCCACCATCAAAAAGAAAGGGGCGCCCAACGGGCGCCCCTTCAGGTACAGCTTGCTGGAACCTATCAGCTCAGGCGGCGATAGGCGAAGCCAACGCCCAGACCCAGAGTAAGCAGGATCAGGGTGTACAAGCCCCAGTTGGAGACTGTCGGTACCGGCGTCGCATCCGGAAGCACGAACTCCGAGCCAGCCGGGCAGACTGCGGCGAAGGTCACGTCCGCGCCACCGTCGATGTTGCAGGTGACCGTGCCGTTCTGCTCCACGTCAGTGCGCGTGCACGACACGGTGATGTTGCCGGCCGTACCGAGCGCCGCAGGCGGCGATACGGTCACAGGGCTTCCGGTAACCGTGAACGGTGGAGCGGTGGCGCAGGTAGCGACTGAATCGGGGCCGCCGGCATCACCGGAATCGGTCACGTTGACGGCGATCAGGCGATTGGCAGTGCCACCGATGATGCCCGGCGGCAGCGGGAACGGGCCACCGTTCGGATCGAACTCAAGGGTCGGACCCGGGGTGGGCAGGCCTTCGAGGCAGGTCAGGTTGAACACGACGTTACGCGCGCCACCCTGATCGTTGACGGCACAGGT
>CAZGKE010000217.1:0-4819 GCA_964526035.1 uncultured Gammaproteobacteria bacterium
GTGCCAACAGGCCACCGGAGACGAGGCTGATACCTGCCACCAATACCCAGACAAGTGTTCCGATAGCGAGGACAACGCAAAGCGCACCGAGGACCCGGGTGCCGAACGAGAACCGCCTTTCCTTCGCCATATCGCCCTCCGAGCCAAGAAATAAGGGAAGCCACTGGGGGATGAACCACTTTGCCTGACGAATCCGCAAGAAAACCCCGCGGATATTCCTGAGGTATCCATCAAGCAGCAAGGCAATGGGGATGTTGCGTCACATGCATTTCGACATGAGTTCGCCGCTGTTACTGGTGGACCTGGAAGTGCAATTGGTGCCAGGCACCTTCACCCACGCGCCTGAGATACGCCGTGCCCCGAAGCGGCGTCGGCTCGGACAGCCTGCTATGCCGCCGCGCACGCAACGCCTCGCAACTGAAGAGTCTTGCACAGCGAATCCAGCCTGCTTTCAGTATCGTCATCTGTAACGAAATAGCGTCCATTGTGGAGCGCATGCAGCCCAGACTGGAACGCGAAAATCGGTGAGTCATAGTTCCGGACTGATCCTTCCAGATAGTAACTGTAAGCATTCTCCGGCCGTTCGCGCGAGTGTACGCAGTCGTTCTGCGCCAGCCACCCCGCGAACGCCGAGCTCACCTTGTACAAGCGTGGGAACTGCTGTCGCAATGGGGTGGCCAGAAAATGAACCTCTCCGACCGTCCAGAGTTGCCCACGTCTAACACGAGGAAGAAAAACGGTGGCAACCGGAGACCTGCGAGGATCAATAGACCCGTCGGGGCGATAGGAGTACACCCCATGGGCTGAGAATGACAATACTACACCTCGCTCCGAAGGAGTTTCTGTCGGAGGTTGGCTCAATGAGCGGAACCACTCGAGTACTTCAGGGGGTTCGGCCGGGTCAGCAATGAACCTGTGCGTACTGCCCATATTTCCTCCATGGACCAACAAAGCCGTAGAAAAGCCGCGACGATCTTGCTGCAAGATGCATCAGGCAACAAGGGGTTGGGGATTGCGCGTGACAAGCATTTCGACATGAGTCCGCAGCTGCTTCCAGTGGATCGGAAAGCGCATTTGGTGCCAGACATGTTCGTCCACGTGCTGCATCACCTGGTCGAAAAACTGGACCTCGATGCCTATGGCCGAAACGATGAGGTCGGTCCCAACGCGCATGACCCGTCCATGATGCTGTGTGCTACAGAGCTAAACCCCGTGCTTGCTATTCCACATCCGGCTCAGAGCCTTGTTCGGTGGCGCGCGCGCTAGCTGCGCGTGCCGTTTGTGGAGCCTTCTTCAAGTAGTGGGCGCCGATGAATTGCTTAAGTGGAGGACCAGAGCGGATGTTGTTCATCAGGCGCCAGAACCACTGGCGAGGGATGTCTGCTGTGAAGCCAGGAGGATAGGCGTAGGAGTACCGAATCTCATCTTCGGGATCCCGCGTATACGCGATCTTGAACGTCGGGAAGAGATACTCTTGCAATCCCCAACGTACGTTGTTCAGGAGTTCCGCTAGCCAAGTTCCGTAGTAGTTGAAGTAGTCTTCTTGGAGGTGTTCTCGAAAATCGTCGAGCGCCAGTGGCACCTGTTCTTGAGGAACGGAATGCCCGGCCTTACCGAGTGCCTCGGAGATGCGGGTCGACACTTCAGTGAGGCGCGAGAGATTGTGCTTTGACTGGTTTCCCGCGATGTGAAGGAACTCGGCTCTTGAAACCGCGATCGTTGCTTCCAGATCTAGCGACCCCAGCCAGAGGTGAAGCGGCTCGATGGCGTCGAGCCACTCCCGCAGCGCTGTCGTCGCAGCGCACAGAGCCGCCGAACTGCCGTCGATGTCAAACGCCCGGGTATCACACGCGGCCTCTAGGACTTGTACGCACGATCCAGATACACCGGTGAGCGCGCTTGAACCGGCTTCTTTGGCGAGATCAAGCGTGCGGATCAGAAATAGCTGCTGGTGAACGCGACTGTGGAACCACGCCTCCGCCTCGCCAGGATACCGCTCGACGAATCGGGTCTCAAGGAGCGCATGATTCGCAACGCTGTCGACGGCCTCCATCGCGATACAGAGGCCGATCGTTTCGGTTTCCGCTGTTGAGTAGTTCACCGTGCCGCCCAGCGCCGCGTTAAGCGGCTGCGGCCCAAAGAAACATCAGAAAACATAAGAATTGGGTCTGAGCTTGTTCTCGGGAAAGTGGCGCTGACCCCCTTCCCTGCAGGCGCTTCAAAGCGTCAGCGATCTTCGATTCTCGGTTGCGCCTAGATTCGTCTACCGTTTGGTCGAGAAGATGAAGGACTACGTTCCCTTTCTCCAAGAGCACCTTGAGCTTGCGCAGTTCTTCCAAATCATAGTTAGTAAGATGACAAAAGGACAAGAAGACGTTGGTATCAATGAATACGTTCATCGAGGTAGCTCTTTTTCTGCAGCGTAACGCCAGGCATCAGCGGCGGCGCGGAGCGCCGGCTGCTGGATGCCCCTGTTCGGCCTGAGTCGCTGCCACCGTTGCGAACAGTGCCCCCCACTTCTCCCATGTCGCGCCCCGCAATTCGGTGTCATCGGGGAGGTGGACATGGCCGACAAAGGTAACCTCCACGACTTTACCAGGAGGAAACCCAGTCTCGCCCGCAGACTGAAACGTGGCGGCACCCCTGGGGCTCTTGATCCCGCCGGAGCAGCGCGGCGACCCCGAGTTGTACCGGCAGAAATATGGCGGGGCCTTCGGATTGGCCCGCAGGATGCTCTGAGTGCGCATGCGAAGGACCGCCGGTTGTTCTGCTTCGTACCGACCGTGGTGCCGTAATCCGTTGTCGTTCGGGCCTGATGCGGTGCCCGGCCAGAAGAAGACGCGTTGGTTGAGCATCGCAACGACCTGCGGGAACGTCCACCCAGGCTCGAGCGCCATGTTTCCCTCGTGCAACGGCGCCTGGTCCCGAAGGATGACGGTGTCGCCGTCGATGGTGATCGCGTGGTGGCTCGGCCTACGCTGGTGGAGCAGCGCAGACTGGTCCGCTTGATTCAATAGTAGTTCTGCGCTGTCTAGGCGGCGGAGGTCGCGAATCCGTCCGAGATTGTCCGTCGCGGTTAGGTGGTACACGTACGGGCGGAGTTCAGCGAATCGCTGCAGACAGAACACCACACGGCACCTCCTTCACTTGGAGCTCATCGTCAGCTGCGTCTCGCGGCTTCTTCTCGGGTGAATAGGAGCGCTCTTGAAGACATCATGATGGTTGTTAGGGCTAACGCCATTGCTAACGCGCGCGGGTTTCCCGCGTTGCGTGCAGCAATCTGTTAGCCCTCCGCGCTGACACCGTGCTTCCTCAGATACACAAGAATCTGCGGACGCAGAACAATCTTACCATCGTCGAAACTCACCCCGAGTACCTTTGCCACAACGAAGGCGGCCGCCCTAAAGCATTCGATTGCGTCCTTTTCCAAAGACGCATGGTCGGCAGACCACAAATGCAAGTATTTTCGCCTGAGCGCACGAATGTCATCGAAGGCTTTCTTCATCGCATCGTCGACGAGATTCGAAGCTCGAAGTATGGCTACGCGGCGTTCTTGGCCCAGTTTCTCGAATGTGGAGCCGAACATCGCCTTCTGATGCTCAGCCGAAGGGAAACTTCCGTTGAACCGAACCTCAGAGATCTCAAAAAGCAGGATCGCCGCCATCTCGCCGACCATCCCGCACAGAGAAACAGTGCCGAGGTGATTGCCAAGCATGAACGACCCCTTCGCGTGCCGAAGGGGAAGGATCAATCGTTCCAAGAGGCGACGTTCGGCGGGTGCAACGAAAAACTTAGGGTCTTCGACATTGATCCGAGCGTATTGCGCGGCGAAGTGGGAAGCATCTCCGAACTGCTCCGGGGTGCACAAGAACCGGAGCACGTGCTCCAGAGTCAGCTCCGCGCCCTGCGGCTTTCCCGGAAGTTCCGCCTCAATAAGAGAGAGCGGATTCAGAAGCACCGAAACGGTTTCGCTCACGCGGCTCTCATTCTTCTTGAGCTAACGCCGTGCTAACCGGCCGAGGGCCGAGATGGTTTGGTTTGAACGTAACATGTCCCCGACGGTCCGGTTGAGCACATAGTTGGGGCGCACCTGCGGAGTGCTGGCGAAGATTCGTGCGTCATGCTTCCAGCTCACGGGACACGTGCTCGGATATCTCCCTGATGTTTCGCGTGAACTCTGCCTCCAGATCGATCCCGTATTTGCTCGCGAGGACCATGATTGACCACAAACAATCAGACAGCTCGTGGCCGAGCTTGGCCTTGTGCTCTTCGATTGCTCGGATCCCGGCGTTTGCCTGAATGAGCTTCGCGAGATCGCCCACGTCTCCGACGAAGCCCAATGCAAGCTCCTCCGTGCTCCAAACGCGGCCGTATTTCTTCACCTCAAGTCGCTCGTACAGCTCGTTGAGGTCGAGTGCAGAGCGTGTGAGATCACTCAGCAGTGCCATTCGGATTCCCTCTTTCCCCGCGCTCGATCGGCAGTGATGGGCGCAATGCTTGGGTGCTCGCCAAGTCGTTCGCGTGCGGCCCAACGCTGAGTTCAGAGTTGGCCCGACAGGGCCGTCCGCTGCAACGACTAGTTGGGTAGCTCTTCGCGGAAAGCATCGGGAGTCAAATCGTGGACCAGGTAGAAAGCTCCCTCTTGCATTTCAAGAAAGGTACAGTCAGCCTTATTATTGGCCTGAACCACCACATGCCTTGAGCCGCGAAACGGCGTCATATCTGGGTTCGAGGAGTCAAATTCCGGAAGCCTTTCTAGTGGCGGACCTAGTTTGCGTTTTCCGATTATGTCCTTCAGCCTTGCTGCCTTGATCTGCAC
>CAZGKE010000218.1:0-4713 GCA_964526035.1 uncultured Gammaproteobacteria bacterium
CTACGAGGCCGAGTAGTCAGCCCGGAATCCGCACCTTTCCCGGCCCCGGGGAAGGTGCGGATATTCCCCCTGCGTCCCGGCTCAATGCAGGAGCGGCGAAAGCCGCGACAAGCGCCTCGAATGATCCGCCCACCGCAGATTCGGCAGCGCTTCGCCATGTGCGACCTGCAGCGAGCGCTCTCAGGTCTCCACGCGGTTCCGCCCGCTGCGCTTGGCCCGATAGAGGCGCACGTCGGCAGCTTCGAGGAGTCCCTCTGCGGTCAGGCCGGATTGCCAGCTGGCAATGCCGGCGCTCATGGTGACCTGCAACTGCGGGTGGATGCGCGCCCAGGGATGGCTGGCTACGCCCAAGCGTAGCCGTTCGCAGGCATTCCGTGCCTCGCGGATGCCGAGGCCAGGCAGCACGAGCGCAAACTCCTCCCCGCCGATGCGTGCCAGCAGGTCGTCTGCGCGGAAGTGCTGATGCATCAGCTCGGCAAGAGTGCGCAGGACGTCATCGCCCACGCCGTGCCCAAGCTGATCGTTGACGTCCTTGAAATGGTCGAGATCAAGGAGAGCAAGCACCAGGGGCCGACCGCTGGCGCCCGCCAGTTCGATTTCTGCGGACAGGCGCTGGTTGAAGTGACGTCGGTTGGCCAGTCCGGTAAGCGGGTCCTGGAGATTCTCGCGCTCCAGATTCTGGCTGCGCAGGCGCAGCGCATCGAGCAACAGCTCCTTCTCGCTGTTGGCCTGCTCAAGCGCGCGGGTGCGCTCGGCCACGCGCTCTTCCAGTCGCAGGCGGTAGTTCTCAAGGTCCTCGAACGCGCTGGCATCGGCGAGAGCGGGTGCGGCGCGCCGTGCCAGTCGCTCCATCAGATGGAGGTCGGCGGCGGAGAATACGCCCGGCGATGTGTGCTGGATGCTGAGTAGGCCGATCACCGAACCTGCGTCGATGAGCGGCACAAAGATCGCCGATCCGGTTTCCTTCGACGTGATTTCGGCACGTGTTCGCAGCGACGCCGGCGCCTTCGACAGGTTTTCGACCAGGAGCACTTCGGCACGCTCATAGACCCAACCGAAAAGACCCGACGAAAGAGGCTTGCGCCGCCGCGGCTGGCGTTCGCCCAGCCGCTCGTTGACACGGATGTCGAACTCGCCACGCTCGTCGTCGACCACGGCCAGGTAGAACTCGTCGAAACGCAACAGCACCCGGGTTTCCTTGAGTACCTGTTCAGCCAGATCGTCCACGCTTCGCGCGCCGCGAAAACTTCCATCCGGTCCGGCTTCGGCGCGCGAAAGCGTGGCCGCGAGGCCGTTGAAGCTCAGCACGAATACCAGCATCAATGCCAGGAACAGGCCCAGGGCGGGCAGCGATCCGCTGTTGAAGAGCACGGCTGCAAGCACGCCGGCGGGGACAAAGACCAGATCCACCAGCGCAAAGAAGGGCGTGAGCAGGGCACCGACCTCGCGGCCGTCGAGTCGGTAATAGATGTACATGAGTCCAAGGTTGATGGCCTGCATGCAAAGCGCCATGGCGACCAGCGGACCCACAACTGCGACGTTCAGCGCCTGCAGCGGATGAACGCCGCCAAGGGCCTGGTAGACGTGACCGCCGGCCAACAGCATCAGAACGGTCATGGCGCTGTTGTGCGCGGCGCGCAATGCCGCCACCTTCAATGAGCCCTGGCTGTAGCTGCTACTGAGGAACGGCCAGAGTATCGAGGCGAGGCCGCAGATGGCGGCGGCGACCGCGGGGCTGAACACCAGCAGGAGCCCGACCTGGGGTAGCCGTTCCAGCGAAAGCAGCCCGACCCTGGGGTGCGGCAGTCCGAAACGCCAGACGAAAAGGCATGTGCCGACGGCCAGCACCACGGTGCCAGGGTGGGGAGATACGGTCGCAGAGCGCAGTCCAAAGAACAGCCAGAGCAGGGCTCCGGCCATCAGGATGGCCACGTAGATGCCCAGGTGGCGGTAGCGCTTGGCCATGAACACAGTGTAATGAACACCGCGTGGACATGCGGTCAGACGGTACCTGCGCTATAATCAGTACCAATTCAGTACGCTTTATTGACAGGCCTGCCGTCATGCTCCGAGTCAGCAAACTGACCGATTACGCCACCGTGGTAATGACTTACCTGGGTTCGCGCCCGGAGGACGTGCTCAGTGCCGCCGAAGTGGCCGAGCAGGTGCGCCTTGAGCTGCCGACGGTGAGCAAGCTGCTCAAGCAGCTGGCGGGCGCCGGACTGCTGGAGTCGTTTCGCGGCGCCCGCGGTGGTTATCGTCTGGCGCGTGCGCCCGAGCTGATCAGCGTCGCCGAGATCGTCGAGGCCATGGAGGGACCGATTGCCATGACCGAATGCGGCGTGCACAGCGGCCTGTGTGACCACGAAAGCCACTGCAGCGTGCGCGGCAACTGGCGCCGGATCAGCCTGGCCGTGGAGGCGGCGCTGCGCGGAGTCAGCGTAGCCGAACTGCGCGAGCCGCCGCCCGATCGACGCATCCCGCTGTCGGTGGCGTCCTGAGACTGCTGCAAGAGACCCATGATGAGTACCACCCAACCGACCAATCCCGACATCCACGAGCGCCTCGGCCGCCGCTACGAGCACGGCTTCGTCACCGACATCGCCTCGATGACCGTGCCGCCGGGCCTCAACGAGGACGTCATTCGCATGATCTCGGCCAGGAAGGACGAGCCGCAGTGGCTCACCGAGTGGCGCCTCAAGGCGTACCACCACTGGTTGACCATGAGGGAGCCGACCTGGGCCAAGCTCAGGATCGCGCCCATCGATTTCCAGGCCATTTCCTACTACGCCACCCCCAATCTGGACAACCGCCCCAAGTCGCTGGACGAGGTCGACCCCAAACTTCTGGCAACCTTCGAGAAACTCGGCGTGCCGCTGCATGAACGCGCGCGCCTTGCCGGGGTGGCAGTGGACGCGGTATTCGACTCGGTCAGCGTCGGCACCACCTTCCAGAAGGAGCTGCGCGAGGCTGGCGTGATCTTCTGCAGTTTCTCGGAAGCCGCTCGCGAGCACCCTGAGCTGGTGAAGAAGTACCTCGGCACCGTGGTCCCGCACACCGACAACTACTTCGCCGCGCTCAACTCGGCGGTGTTCACCGACGGCAGCTTCGTGTTCGTGCCCAAGGGCGTGCGCTGCCCGATGGAACTCAGCACCTATTTCCGCATCAACGCCCGCGACACCGGCCAGTTCGAACGGACGCTGATCATCTGCGAAGAGCGCGCCAATGTGTCCTATCTCGAGGGATGCACGGCGCCGATGCGCGACGAAAACCAGCTGCATGCAGCGGTCGTGGAGCTGGTGGCGCTGGACGACGCCATCATCAAGTATTCAACAGTGCAGAACTGGTACCCGGGCGACGAGAACGGAGTGGGTGGCATCTACAACTTCGTCACCAAGCGCGGTGACTGCCGCGGCCCGCGCAGCAAGATCTCGTGGACCCAGGTGGAGACCGGCTCTGCGATCACCTGGAAATACCCGAGCTGCATCCTGCAGGGCGACGATTCGGTCGGCGAGTTCTACTCGGTGGCGCTCACCCATCACTGCCAGCAGGCCGACACCGGCACCAAGATGATCCACCTCGGCAAGCGCACAAAGAGCAAGATCATTTCCAAGGGCATCAGCGCCGGGCGCGGCCAGAACACCTACCGTGGACTGGTGCGCGTGCAGCCGACCGCCAGCGACGCGCGCAACTACACCCAGTGCGACTCGTTGCTGATCGGCAAGCAGTGCGGCGCCCACACCTTTCCCTACATCGAAGTGAAGAACCGCACGGCCACCGTCGAGCACGAGGCCACCACCTCGAAAATCTCAGACGACCAGCTTTTCTACTGCCGCTCGCGCGGCATCGGTGACGAGGACGCGGTGTCGATGATCGTCGACGGCTTCTGCAAACAGGTGTTCAAGGAGCTGCCGATGGAGTTCGCCGTCGAGGCCAAGAAGCTGCTCGAAGTCAGCCTCGAGGGTGCCGTTGGATGATCGTAGGTCGGGGTGAGCGACGCGAACCCCGACAAGCTGCATCCGGAAGCCAGTGGCGTCGAGGTACGAGCGCCTCTCCCCACTAACGCGGTGCCGCCATCGTTGGGCATCGCTGCGCTCAGCCCAACCTACGAACCAAGAGCTCGCCAAGCATTTCTACCCGATGAACTGAATCCCATGTTGAAAATCACCAACCTCCACGCCAGCGTCGCCGGCAACGACATCCTCAAGGGCATCGACCTCACCGTGAAACCGGGCGAGGTGCACGCCATCATGGGGCCGAATGGCGCCGGAAAATCAACGCTCGGCCACGTGCTCGCCGGTCGCGATGGCTATGAAGTCACCGAAGGTTCCGTGAGCTGGAACAACGAAGACCTGTTCGCCCTGGAACCGGAGGCGCGCGCCGCCGCGGGCCTGTTCCTGGCGTTCCAGTACCCGGTGGAAATCCCCGGCGTGAACAACACCTATTTCCTGCGCACCGCGCTGAACGCACAGCGCAAGGCGCGTGGCGAGGAGGCGCTGGACTCGATGCAGTTCCTCAAGCTGGTGCGCGAGAAGCTCTCGGTGCTGCATATCTCCGACGAGCTGCTGCACCGCGCCGTCAACGAAGGCTTTTCCGGCGGCGAAAAGAAGCGCAACGAGATTTTCCAGATGGCTGTGCTGGAACCCAAGCTGGCGATCCTCGACGAGACCGACTCCGGGCTCGACATCGATGCGCTGAAGACGGTGGCGGAGG
>CAZGKE010000219.1:0-4712 GCA_964526035.1 uncultured Gammaproteobacteria bacterium
GACGCCAGACTGGCCCACTTCCTGTGGGCCACCCTTCGGGCTGTTCCCTCCGGCCGCCCGCCGCTGCAGAGGGTCCCCGAAGAGCGACGCGCCCTCAAGGGCGCGCAGAGAATGAAAGCAGTCCCCGCGGATTGCGGTGCTCTTGTAGGAGCCCACTCGTGGGCGACCCCTGCCTCACGGTCGCGCACAGGTGCGCTCCTACAGTCGCGCGCGAACGAAGAGATGTATTCCGGCCGCCGGGAGGCGGACGGAACCCAAGTCATGGATGACTCAACCAATCCCGCCGAAGGCGGACATGTCCTCTACCGAGGAGATGCGAAACTCTGCGGTCGCGCACGGGTGCGCTCCTGCGGAAGGTGAAATGTGATCCGGCCGCCACCAGGCGGCCGCCTAATCCTGGATGCCGAGGCGCTTGCGCTCCAGGCGTCGCACGAATTCCTCCATGATGCGCCGGTAGAGATCCTCGCCGAGGTAGGCGTCTTCGACGCCGGACTCGATCGAAGGGTTGTCGTTGACTTCGATGATGACGACGCGATCGCCGATCTGTTTGAGGTCGACGCCGTACAGTCCGTCGCCGATGGCGGCGGTGGCCTTCAGCGCGACCTTGATGACTTCCGCCGGCGCCTCGCGCACCGCCATGGTCTTCCACTGGCCGTAACGACTGCCGCCGCGAGCGCTGTGGTTGTAGATCTGCCAGTGGCCGCGCGACATGAAGTACTGGCATGCGTACAGCGCCTGGCCGTTCAACACGCCGACGCGCCAGTCGAATTCGGTGTACAGGTACTCCTGCGCCAGCACCAGAGCAGTGTGCTCGAACAGCTTTTCGGCGCCGGCCTTGAGCTCTTCGACGTTGCTGGCCTTGATCAGGCCGCGCGAGAAGGACCCATCGGGAATCTTGAGGATGATCGGAAAACCGAGCTGGTCGGGCAGCGCCAGCAGTCGCGGCTCGTCGTCGCGGCTGATGATCTCGGTGTTCGGCTGCGGCAGCTTGCGGCTCTTCAGCAGGTCGGCGAGATAGACCTTGTTGGTGCACTTGAGGATCGAAGTGGGGTCGTCGATCACCACCATGCCTTCGCGCTCGGCCTTGTGTGCGAAACGGTAGGTGTGATGATCGAGCGCGGTGGTTTCGCGGATGAACAGGCCGTCGTATTCGGCCAGGCTGGCGAAGTCCTGGCGGGTGATCGGATCGACCTCGATGTCGAGCGCCTTGCCGGCGCGGACGAAGTTGGCCAGCGCCTTGCGATCCGAGGGCGGCCACTCTTCCTCGGGGTTGTGCAGCATGGCAATGTCGTAGCGATAGCGCCGCCGCGCCCGCGGCTTGCGCCACAGCTTCTTGCTGAAGCGATCGAGCGCGGAGGCGAAGGCGTCCTCCTGATCGTCCTCCAGGGTGTGCAGGCCGACCGGCTTGACCTGGCTGATCTGCCAGACCTTCTGCTTCTCGAATCCGATGCGAAGGATCGGCGCCGGAAAGGCCTCGAAGATCTGCCGCGCCAGGTCGCTGAACTCGCCGGTAGGCGTCTCGCCGAAGTAGACCAGCAGGCTGGACTCGGTGCTGCCCTGCCCTTCCTCGGGCAGGTGCTTCTTCAGCCTCGCATTCAGATCCTCGATATCGAGGCCGTACATGGACTTGCGGCGCAGGTCGTTCAGGGTGCGCACCGAGGGAATCACCCGGTGCGCGCGCGCTTCGGCAAGCAGCGACACGTAGTAGCCGATCCCGAGGTAACGGAAGCTGCGGCACAGGTTGATCACCTGGGTGCGCTGCTCATCGCCGCCGATCGGCTGGCGCAGATAGTCGAGCGCGGTGATGACATTGTCCGACGGGTAGTAGGAACCCCAGTCGGAGGCCTTTTCGACGACGATATAGAGGCGGCTCATAGGTGCCGACAGTTTCGCACGCCGCGCGCGCGCGCGGCAGGGTCCCGGTGTACATTGCCGCGACATGATCGATCACGCATTCAGCCTGCGGTCGGGAACGCTCGCCGACCTCCCCGAGTTGATGGCGCTTGAGACATCGAGCTTCAGCGGCGATCGCCTGAGCGCGCGCCAATACCGCCACCACCTGCGACATCCGCGCAATCGCCTGCTGGTGGCTGAGATGAGCGGCCGGGTGGTGGGTTCGGCACTGGTCTTCCTGCGCCGCGGCAGTGACCTGGCCCGCCTGTACTCGATCGCGGTCGCCGACGCCGCACGCGGCCGCGGTCTGGGCGCAGCCTTGCTCGCAGCCTCTGAAAAAGCGGCGCGCGAGGCCGGCGCCCGCCGCATGCGTCTCGAGGTCCGCAATGACAACCCGTCGGCCATCCGCCTCTATCAGGCCCGAGGCTACGCCGTCTTCGCCCACCGCCCCGACTACTACGAAGACGGCTGCCCCGCCCTGCAAATGGAAAAGCCCCTGGTCCCCCAATCACCTGACCCCCTAATCACCTAGTCACCTAATCACCTAATCACCTAATCACCTAATCACCTAACCACGTCCTCACCCATCCCATGACTTCTGGCCGTGACCCGGCCACCGCGAATCAGTACCCTGTGGAACCGGCCGCGGCTCCCAACCGCGGCGACCACCGGAGTCTTCCCGTGAACATTTCCCGTCTTGGCTGGCTGCTGGCCGGTCTCCTTGTCGTCGGCCCAGCTGCCGCGGAAACCATGAACAACGATCCCTACCTGTGGCTTGAAGAGGTCGAAGGCGAAAATGCCCTCGACTGGGCGCGCGGGCACAGCGACAAGGCGCTTGGCGACATGGAGGCCGATCCTGGCTTCATCAAGCTGCGCGACGATGTCCTTGCCATCCTCGAATCCGACGAGCGCATCCCCTACGTCAACAAGTTGGGCGATCACGTCTACAACTTCTGGCGCGACGCGAAGCAGCGCCGCGGCCTGTGGCGGCGCACGACGCTTGATGAGTACCGCAAGGCGGACCCGGCCTGGGAAACCGTGATCGACCTCGACGCGCTGGCCGAAAAGGAAGGCGAGAACTGGGTCTGGGGCGGTGCCAACTGCCGGGAGCCCGACTACGATCGCTGCCTGATCAGCATGTCGCGGGGCGGTGCCGATGCCCGCGTGGTGCGCGAATTCGATCTCGCCAGCAAGACCTTCGTCGAGCGGGGCTTCAGCCTCCCCGAGGCGAAGAGCAACCTTGCCTGGGTGGATCTCGACCAGGTCTTCGTCGGCACCGATTTCGGCGACGGCTCGCTGACCACATCCGGCTACCCGCGGGTCGCCAAGCTGTGGAAACGCGGCACGCCGCTGTCGGATGCCGCCACCGTGTTCGAAGGCGAGCCGGGCGATGTCGCCGCCGGCGTGACCCAGGCGCGCACCCGCGGGCATGTGTACCAGTTCGCCTATCGCGCGGTCGGGTTCTTCACCCGCCAATACCACCTGCGCAATGACGATGGCAGTCTGACCCGCATCGAAGTTCCCGAGGACGCCGAGCTGAGCGCGGCCGGTGAGCACATGCTGATCGAGCTCAAGCGCGACTGGGAGGTCGGCGGGCGCACCTGGGCGCAGGGCAGTCTGCTGACCGTTCCGATGAAGGACTTCATGGCCGGCGGGCGCGATTTCACGGCGCTCTACGAGCCCGGTCCGCGCAAGGCGCTAAGCGGCCATACCATCACCGCCAACTACATCATCACCAACGAACTCGACAACGTGATCAGTCGCCTCTACGAGTGGCGTCATCAGGACGGCGAGTGGACGCGGCGCGCCATTGACGCCCCGCTGGCATCGCTCACGCCCTTTGCCCTCGACAGCGAAAGCAGCGACGACTATTTCCTCAATGTGTCGAGCTTCACCGAACCCGATGCACTGTACCTGGCCCGCGCCGGCAGCGATGATCGCCAGCGGCTGAAGGCGCTGCCCGCGTTCTTCGACGCCTCCGGCCTGCGCGTCAGCCAGCACCAGGCGAAGAGTTCCGACGGCACGCTTGTCCCCTACTTCCAGATCGCCCGCGAAGGCACGGCGTTGGACGGCGACAACCCGACGCTGCTCTACGGCTACGGCGGCTTCGAGGTCTCGCAGCGACCGGGCTACTCGGCGGCGGTGGGGCGCAGCTGGCTGCAGGAAGGCGGCGTCTACGTGGTCGCCAACATCCGTGGCGGCGGCGAGTTCGGACCGGCCTGGCACCACGCCGCATTGAAGGAAAACCGCCAGCGCGCCTTCGATGACTTCATCGCGGTCGCCGAGGATCTGATTGCGCGCAAGGTCACGCGCCCGGCGCGGCTCGGCATCCGCGGCGGCTCCAACGGCGGCCTGCTGACCGGCGTCATGCTGACCCAGCGACCCGACCTGTTCGGCGCGGTGGTGATCCAGGTGCCACTGCTCGACATGCGTCGCTATCACCTGCTGCTGGCCGGAGCGAGCTGGATGGCCGAGTACGGCAATCCTGACGACCCGGCGGAATGGGCCTACATCTCGAAGTACTCTCCGTATCAGAAGCTCGATCGGGAAGCGAAGTACCCGCCGACCCTGGTCACTACCTCCACGCGCGACGACCGCGTGCATCCCGGCCACGCGCGCAAGTTCGTGGCGCGCATGCAGGAATATGGCCAGCCGGTGACCTACTACGAAAACATCGAGGGCGGTCATGGCGGCGCGGCGGACAACCCGCAGCAGGCCAAGATGCAGGCGCTGATCTACACCTGGCTCAGACGGCAACTTTTCGCCGCCGAGTAAGTGCTGGCCGTGGGGCTGGACCCTGGTGGAGACGACACCAGCCC
>CAZGKE010000220.1:0-4625 GCA_964526035.1 uncultured Gammaproteobacteria bacterium
TTCTCTTTGGACGCGCAAAGAGAAGTGACCCGGCCGCCGGAGGGCGGACGGAAAAACGTCATGGATGACACAACAATCCCCGCCGAAGGCGGACATTCAAGACGTCGGCATGGGATGCCGACCAACCTCGGCAGGTGACCCGACCTCCGGGCGGCACAACGACCACTCACTCCCGCAGCAATGCGGCGATCAAGTCGCCATGGCGACCCTGCTGCGCCGGCAAACGCAGTCGCTGCGCAGTCACGATGGCGCGCAGATCGGCGAGGGCATCGTCAAAACGGTCGTTGACGATCAGAAAATCGTATTCGTGATGGCGCTCGATGTCGGCGCGAGCACCGGCGATGCGGCGGGCGATGGTTTCCTCGGAATCCTGACCGCGGTTGCGCAAACGCTCCAGCAAGACCTCGCGTGAGGGCGGCAGAATGAAGATGGAAACGCAGCCTGGCCAGCGCTCACGCACCTGCTGGGCGCCCTGCCAGTCGATGTCGAGGAACACGTCCTCACCACGCCCGATATGGGGTTCGACCGCCGCGCGCGAGGTGCCGTAACGCCGACCAAAGACGTCGGCCCATTCAAGGAAGGCGCCCACCTCGACCAGCGTCTGGAAGCCTGCGTCGTCGACGAAATGGTAGTCCTGCCCGTTCACTTCCCCGGGGCGCGCCTCGCGGGTGGTATGCGAGACCGACAGGCAGGTCCGCGGATCCGCTGTCAGTAGCGCGCGCACCAGGCTGGTCTTGCCGGCGCCGGAGGGCGCGGAAACGATGTAGAGGGTGCCTTTCATGCGCGCGTCGGCCTGGCAGGCGATCCGCCCCGGGCCACGCTCCATGCACCTTCATTCCACATTCTGCACCTGCTCGCGCATCTGCTCGATCAGCACCTTCAGTTCCATGGCGGCACGGCTGGTGCGCTGGTCGACGGATTTCGAGCCCAGGGTGTTGGCCTCGCGGTTGAATTCCTGCATCAGGAAATCCAGTCGCCGGCCGACAGGTTCGTCGAGCCCCATCACTCTCTGCCCTTCCACCACGTGGGCATCGAGACGATCAAGCTCCTCGTTCACATCGAGCTTCTGCAGCGCGAGTACCATCTCCTGCTCCAGGCGGCCCGGTTCCGCCTGTATGCCGACCTCCGCCAACCGCGACTGCAGTCGCTGGTGCTGCGCTTCCCGGATTTCCGGCATCCAGCCGCGCACTTCAGACGCCATCGCCTCGACGGCCGCCAGACGTTCGGCGACGCCGCGCGCGAGATGTTCGCCCTCGCGTTCGCGGGCAGCAATGAACTCATCAAGCACCCGCTCGAAGAGTTCAAGTGCCGTCTGCCGCAGTCCGGCGTGGTCGGCCTCTGCCTCGACGATCAGACCAGGCCAGGAAAGAATGTGCGTCAGCGAGCCGCGCTCGACACCTGGAAAGTGCCGCGCCGCCTCGTCGAGCACATGACGCAGCCGATCCGCGAGTGCGTTGTCCAGCTTCAGCTCCGCGCCCTGCCCCGCTGCCGGACGCAGGCGGATGTTGAGATCGACCTTGCCGCGCGACGACCGAACCTGCAGGCGCTCGCGGAACTCCGGCTCAAGCATCCGCAGCTCATCGGGAAGGCGCATGCCAATCTCGAGGAAGCGGTGGTTGACCGACTTCAGCTCGCAGCTCAATTGTCCCCACGGGGTCGCCGTTTCCACGTGACCATATGCGGTCATGCTGCGAATCATGCTCGGGACGCTCCGTCCGGATGAAAGGACCGGCAATGGTAAGCTTTCACACCCGTTCTCCCAAGCGATCTCTTCATGACCGACCTCCAGCGCCCCAGCGGGCGCGCTGCCGATGAGCTGCGTGCCGTCACACTTGCTCGGCGCTATACCATGCACGCCGAGGGCTCGGTGCTGGTGACTTTTGGACATACCCAGGTGCTGTGCACCGCGAGCGTGGAGGAGCGCGTGCCGCCCTTCCTGCGCGGCAAGGGCGAGGGCTGGGTGACCGCAGAGTACGGGATGCTGCCGCGCGCCACCCACAGTCGCAATTCACGCGAAGCGGCCCGTGGCGGCCAGGGCGGGCGCACCATGGAGATCCAGCGACTGATCGGCCGCTCGCTGCGCGCAGTGGTCGATCGCGTGGCGCTCGGCGAGCGCACCATCACCCTGGACTGCGATGTCCTTCAGGCCGACGGCGGCACCCGCACCGCGGCGATCACCGGCGCCTACGTGGCGCTTGTCGACGCAGTCAACTCCCTGAAGAATCGCGGACTGCTGAAGTCCGACCCGATCCACGGCGCCGTGGCCGCAGTCTCGGTGGGCATCTTTTCAGGCGTCCCGGTACTCGATCTCGACTACGCCGAGGACGTCGGCTGCGATACCGACATGAATGTCGTGATGAATGACGGCAGCGGCTTCATCGAGGTCCAAGGCACCGCCGAAGGCCACGCCTTTCGCCGCGGCGAGCTCGATGCGCTGCTCGACCTGGCTGACAAGGGAGTGAGTGAGCTGATCGCACTGCAGCAAGCCGCACTCGCCTCCGGATGAGCCGTTTGGTCGTAGCCACGGGCAATCCGGGCAAGCTGGCCGAACTGCGCGCCCTTCTGGTCGGACTGCCGTTTCAGCCGGTCGCGCAGTCGGAGCTCGGCATCGACGACATCGACGAGACCGGGCTCAGTTTCGTCGAAAACGCGCTGATCAAGGCACGTCATGCCAGCGCAGCCTGCGGACTGCCTGCGCTCGCCGATGATTCCGGACTGCTGGTGGACGCACTTGCCGGTGCGCCGGGCCTGCACACGGCGCGCTATGCCGGTCCGAGGGCCAACGCCGACGACAACATTTCGCGTCTGCTCACCGCCCTGCGCGGCGTGCCCGAGGCAGGGCGCGGCGCCCATTTCCACGCCGTTGTCGTTTTGCTACGCCACCCTGCGGACCCGGCGCCGCTGATTGCCGGCGGCTCGTGGTACGGCCGCATTCTCGAGGCGCCGCAGGGTTCGGGAGGTTTCGGCTACGACCCGGTGTTCTTCGATCCCGCACATGGCATGAGCGCTGCCGAAATGCCCGAGGCGCTGAAAAACCACATCAGCCACCGTGGACGCGCGCTGGCGGCATTGCGCGCGCAGATGCAAGAAGGCGAGCGCTGAGTCGCTGCCGACCGGCCCCAGGGCTGCATCCTGCGCACCTCGCGGCTGTATGCTGCTTCCCGAGAAAGCCATGCTTACGCTCCCGCCCCTTGCACTCTACGTCCACATCCCGTGGTGCGTGAAGAAATGCCCGTACTGCGACTTCAACTCGCATAGGGCGCCTGAGACATTGCCCGTCGATGCCTACGTCGATGGGCTGATTGCCGATCTTGAACAGGATCTGCCCTGGGTATGGGGACGTCCGCTGCACAGCATCTTCATCGGCGGCGGCACGCCCAGCCTGTTTCCACCGCAAGCCATCGGCCGCCTGCTCGACGCCGTGTCGGCGCGCCTGCGGCTGGCGCCCGCCGCGGAAGTGACGCTGGAGGCCAATCCGGGCACCGTCGAACACGGCCCCTTTGCCGGCTATCGAGCAGCCGGAGTGAACCGGGTGAGCCTCGGTGTGCAAAGCTTCGATGACGACATGCTCGCCGCCATTGGTCGCATCCACGGCGCCGATGAGGCCCGGCGAGCGGTCGACAAGGTGCGCGAAGGCGGCATCGACAACCTCAATCTCGACCTGATGTACGCGCTGCCCGGACAATCACTGGAGCAGGCGCGGGCCGACATCGACAGCGCCATCGCCCTGGCTCCCGAGCACATCTCGCACTACCAGCTCACACTGGAGCCGTACACCCTGTTCCATGCCCAGCCGCCGAAATTGCCGGACGACGACAGCGCCTGGGACATGCAGGAGGCCTGCCAGGAACGGCTGGCAGAGGCCGGCTACGCGCAGTACGAGGTGTCGGCCTACGCGCGCGACGGCCGCCATTCGCAGCACAACCTCAACTACTGGCGTTTCGGCGATTACCTGGGCATCGGCGCTGGCGCGCACGGCAAGATCACCTTGCCCGCCGAGAATCACGTGATCCGCACCTGGAAACTCAAGCATCCGCGCCACTATCTCGATGACGCCCACGGTCCCGGCCGGCTCGGCGGCGTCACGCCGATCGAGCGCGATCAGCTGCCCTTCGAATACATGTTGAACGCACTGCGACTGCAGGAAGGTTTTGCGTGGACCGACTTCGAGGCGCGCACCGGACTCGATCGCGCGCGGATCGCTGCACGCATGGGCGAAACGATCGATCACGGCTGGCTCACGGATGACGGCATCCGGGTGCAGACCACGGATCTGGGACGCCGCTTTCTCAACGACACCATCGCCGGCTTCCTCCCCTGATGCTGCCCTCCGTCTCCATCGACTGCCCGTGGTGCGGCGAGCGCTTTCGCACCACCGCCGACCCTGAGGAAGGCGAAGCCAGCTACATCGAGGATTGTCAGGTGTGCTGCGCACCGATATCGGTGCGCGTCCATGGGGGCGCGGATGGGGATGCGCCTTGGGTGGAGGTTGAAAGGGGGTAGTGGGCGGGGCGCCCTCGCACGGCCAAGTCGGTTTTATCTGCTCGTCGCGGTTATGTAGAGCGGCGAAAGCCGCGACCGTGGAGATTCGTATCTCCTCGGTAGAGGGTATGTCCGCCTGTAGC
>CAZGKE010000221.1:0-1616 GCA_964526035.1 uncultured Gammaproteobacteria bacterium
GTGTTCTGGCGCAACATCGATCCGGTCGCGGTGAACCGGCAGTTCTGCGATGCCGGGCCGCAGTACCGCAGCGCGATCTTCGTTGTCGACGGCGAGCAGAGACGCCTGGCCGAAACCAGTCTGCGCGAGCTGGCGGAATCCGGGCGCTTCGATCGACCGATCGCCACCGAGATCCTCGATGCGACCACGTTCTACGAAGCCGAGGAGTATCACCAGGACTACTACCTGAAGAATCCGGTGCGCTATCGCTACTACCGCTCGGGCTGTGGGCGCGACAAGCGGTTGAAGGAGTTGTGGGGGGATCTGCGCTGAGGGGATGGCTGGCCGAGTGAAGAGGGTGGTTCGAGACTGCCTCTCGACGGCGCTGCGCGCCACTCGATCCCTCCCCACCACGAACGGTTGGAGAAGGGAACCGTCGGGGAAATCGCCTACTCGGGCTAACGGGTGCCGATGCTTGGCTCCTCCCTCCGCGTGCGGGGGGAGGTTGGGAGGGGGTCGGAGCGGTGCGGTCGGAAGGTCGACCGATCATCGTTTCGGGGCGCTGATCGCGGCTTTCGCCGCTCCTTGTGGGCACGGCTGTTGTGGGAGGGGCCTCAGCTCCGACGCGCGCGGCAGCGAAGCGGAGGTTGACGCGGAACAGACTGTCTACAAGGAGCTGTGGGGCAAGGTGCGACAGCCCAGCAGTTCCAGCAGGGCGTGCATGGCGGGGACTTGCGCGAGCAGCGGTGCGGTCAGGGTGAGGATGCCGGCGGCGATCACCAAACCGGCCAGCCACGTGCGACTGTTGCCGGTCGACAGGCGCCGTGCAATGCGGCCGCTTCCCCAGGTGAGCGGCAGCATGGCAGGCAGGGTGCCGAGTCCGAAGGCGGCCATGGTCAGGGCGCCATTGAGGGCATCCGCGGTGAACCAGGCGGCGAACAGCATCGTCCACGACAGGCCGCAGGGGATCCAACCCCACAGCGCGCCCAGTGCAATCTGTTTGTGTGCGCGGTCGGCGGGAATCAGGGCCTTGGACATGGGCTGGATGCGCCGCCACAGCCAGCCGCCGGGTGTGGCCAGAAAGGACAGGCGGCCCTTGCGGTCGAGCAGGCGCAGGCCGACAACCACCATGACTGCGCCCACCGCTAGACGCAGCGCCAGGGCCACGGTTTCGACATCGGCCGTACGCAGCAGTCCGGCGCCGACACTGGCGACCAGCAATCCTGCCAATGTGTAGCCGAGCACGCGGCCGAGGTTGAGGTTGATCGCGGCCGTCAGCGTGGCGCTGCCTGGGCCCGCGCCCGTTGAAGCGGCGAAGCCCGTGGCCAACCCGCCGCACATCACCGCGCAGTGCACGCTGCCGAGCAGTCCTGCGAGGAAGGCGGCTGTCAGTGTGATGAGGTCGAGGGGCATGGATGGGGTCGGAACACCGGGACGGGGCAAAGCGTAGCCCGGATGCAGCGGAGCGGAATCCGGGACCGGAGGTGCGACGGATGTCCGTGGCGTCCCGGATTCCGCCGTTGCACGGCTGCATCCAGGCTACGAATCGAGTGGCCCGGCGGCCGAACAATGATCAGTCCGAGGAGCATGGCGCGCGAAAGCAGGATCAAGAGCGCCCCCATCCCAACCTTCTTCCG
>CAZGKE010000221.1:1716-4617 GCA_964526035.1 uncultured Gammaproteobacteria bacterium
GCGATCTACTGGCCATGGCGCATGCGCTACTCGTCCGACTCTGCACGCTCGACTCTCGAATCCCGATCAGTCGGCGGATCGTCTTCCAGAATCCGCAGCGGCGGCGTATCGAGATCGTCGAACTGGCCGCGGTTCACCGCCCAGAAGAAGGCGCCGACGGCGATGCCGAGCAGGATCAGGCTCACCGGAATGAGGATCAGCAGCGCGCTCACGCGAGGGCCTCGCGTTCCGGGATCGCTGCTGTGGACGGACGCCGTTTCGGAGCGCGCGCCAGGCGAAGTGCATTCAGGGTGACGATCAGGGACGAGGCTGCCATGCCTATGGCCGCCATCCACGGGGTGACCAGGCCGAGCGCCGCGACAGGGAGGGCGATGATGTTGTAGCCGAGCGCCCAGGCCAGGTTCTGGCGCACCAGGCGGCGCGCGTCGCGGGCGAGCTGGAAGCTGGCCGGCAGCTTCGCCAGCGATTCGCCCATCAGCACCACGTCGGCAGCGCGATGCGCAAGCGGCGCGCCCCCGGCCAGTGCAATCGACACGTCGGCGCCGGCCAGCACCGGCGCGTCGTTGATGCCATCGCCGAGCATCGCGACCACGCGTCCCTGCGCCTGCAGCTCGCGTACGCGGGTGAGCTTGTCTTCCGGTGTCTGGCGGGCCCGGTAGCGCTGGATGGCGAGCGCGTCGGCGAGTGTCGCGACCGGCGCGGCGGCGTCGCCGCTGAGGATCTCGAGTTGCAGCTGCAGTGTGCGCAATGCGGCGACGGCATCGGCGGCGTCTGGTCGTGGCGTGTCGCCGACGCGAAAGCGCGCAATTGGGTGGGGTGTCGGCGTGTCAGCGTTGGGGTTTGTGGCGGACGCTTCGAAACGACCGGACGCGACCTGCGGCTTCGGTTCACCCTCTTCGGCGCGAACGATTTGGGATGTCTCTTCGGCAAGGATCGCAAGATGAATGGCGTCGTCCGCATCGTGTTCAGCGCCAACGAATGCACCGTGCCCGAGGCGCCAGCGTTGGCCGTCGACCATGCCTTCGATGCCTTTGCCGGGAATGACCGTCACATCTTCCGCCTGCGGCGCGTCGTCGCGGGCGAAGGCGGCGGCGATGGGGTGCTGGCTGCCGCGCTCCAGCGCGGCGGCGATGCGCAAGATGTCCGCTGTCGTAGGAGCCCACCCGTGGGCGACATGGGCATTCCCTGAATGCGAATCTGCGGTCGCCCACGGGTGGGCTCCTACAGGGGCAGTGTCGGTACTCCGCATTTCCATCCCATCGACCGGCGTCGTGGACATTGGATCGGCGACAAACCCACGACTCCGAACTCCCGCCTCCAAACGCGCATCGATCAGGCGCATGCGTCCCTGCGTCAGCGTACCGGTCTTGTCCAGCACCACGGTATCGACCCTGGCCAGCGTTTCCAGTGCGTCGGGGCTCAGCACCAGAACTCCGATGGCGGACAGGCGCGCGTGCGCGGCGGCGAGCGCTGCGGGAATCGCCAGCGACAGCGCGCAGGGGCAGGACACGATCAGCACCGCCAGCGTCACCTCGAAGGCGCGCTCGGGATGCACCTGGCTCCAGATGACCGCGACCACCGCGGCGGCTGCGAACAGTGCGACCACGAAGCGCGAGGCGATCGCGTCGGCCAGTTGCGCCATGCGCGGGCGCCCACTCTGCGCACGTTCGACAAGGCGCACCAGATGCGAGAGCAGGGTGTCCTGCCCGGTGCGCCCGACCGCAAGCCGGAGCGGTCTGCCGACGGCGAGCGCACCGGCATACACCGGCTCGTCGGCGCGGCGTTGCGCCGGGCGCGACTCTCCGGTGAGCAGGGATTCATCGAGCTCGGCGAGCGCATCGATCAGCACGCCGTCAGCGGGCACCGTGTCGCCGGCGCGGACGTAGACGCGATCACCCGGTGTCAGAGCATGCAGCGGCACCTGCACCAGGCTGCCGTCGGCGCGCTCCTGCCAGGCCAGCACAGGTCGCGCGCGCGCCAGATGGTCCACTGCGCTTTGCGCCTTGCGTCGCGCCATGCGTTCCAGGAAGCGTGCAAGAAGCAGGAACAGGACGAACATCACCGCGGCGTCGTACCACACGTGCGGACCGCCGCGGATGGTTTCGATCAGGCTGGCAAGGTAGGCGATCAGGACCGAGGAGGCGATCAGCGTGTCCATGCCGAAACGACGCAGCTTCAACTCGTTGATCATGCCGCTGATGAAGGGCTTTCCGGCGTAGAACACCACCGGTGTCGACACCAGGAAGGTCAGCCAGCGGAAGAAGTCGCGGGTGGCCTCGGGCATGGTGTTGGAGAAGTCGAGATACAGCGCTTCGGCAAACATCATCGCCTGCAGCGTGCCGATGCCGGCGATGGCCATGCGCTTGATCAGATCGCGACGTTCCGCGGTGCGCGCGGCTTCTGCGGCTTCCCCCGTCGCCAGGTGTGGCCGGTAGCCAAGGCGCGCGAGGCGATCGAGGATGCGCGAAAGGGGCGTCGCCTGCGGATCCCAGCGCAGGTGCAGGCGGCCGGTGACGGCGTTCGGTTCGGCTTCGATCACGCCGGCCATGTCGCCCAGTGCGCGCCCGATCAGCCATGCGCAGGCGGCGCAGCGGATGCCTTCGACCAGCACGGTGATCTCGCGCACGTCGTCGACCGTGCGACTGTGCTCGGCGAGCAGATCCTCGCGGTCCCAGGCGGAGAAGTCGAGCGCGACTTCGTCGGCCTTGCCGCCGTCGGCGGTGCGCAGGCGGTAGTAGTCGGCGAGCCCGGCGTCGCGGATCCATGCGGCCGCCGCGGCGCATCCGCCGCAGCACATGTGCCTTGCCTCACCTTGGAGGGTGACCGTGATTGGCCTCGCCGGCAGCGCTTCGCCGCAGTGGAAGCAGGAGTCACTCACGGGTGCAATCGAACGGGGTGCGG
>CAZGKE010000222.1:0-4609 GCA_964526035.1 uncultured Gammaproteobacteria bacterium
GAAGGCAAAGGCA
This sequence comes from uncultured Gammaproteobacteria bacterium, assembly GCA_964526035.1. Taxonomy (GTDB): domain Bacteria; phylum Pseudomonadota; class Gammaproteobacteria; order Xanthomonadales; family BPKI01; genus DAOMOD01. Next base: position 14 of record CAZGKE010000222.1, read on the forward strand.
AGATCGTCGACCTCCTCACCGAGGAAGTCGGCGCGGTGGTGCGCTTCCAGGGCGGGCACAACGCGGGCCATACCCTGGTCATCGGCGACGAGAAGACGGTGCTGCACCTGATTCCCTCCGGCATCCTGCGCGAGGGCGTGCTGTGCCTGATCGGCAACGGCGTGGTGCTGTCGCCGGCGGCGCTGCAGAAGGAGATCGGGGAGCTTGAGGACAAGGGTGTCGAAGTGCGTTCGCGGCTGAAGATCAGTCCGGCCACCCCGTTGATCATGCCGTACCACATCGCCCTCGATCAGGCCCGCGAAAAGGCCGCCGGCGGCAAGGCCATCGGCACCACCGGGCGCGGCATCGGTCCGGCCTACGAGGACAAGGTGGCGCGGCGCGGCGTGCGTGTGGCCGATCTAAGCTACCCCGACCAGCTGGCCGAGAAGCTGCGTTCAGTGCTCGATTACCACAACTTCGTGCTCACCCAATACCTGGGCTTCGAGGCGGTCGACTTCCAGAAGACCCTCGACGAGGCGCTGGCATTCGGTGAGTACGTCGACCCGATGAAGGTCGATGTGGCCGGTCTTCTCCATGAGCTGCGTCGCGACGGCGAACGCGTGCTGTTCGAGGGTGCGCAGGGATCGCTGCTCGACATCGACCACGGCACCTACCCGTACGTGACCTCGTCGAACACCACGGTGGGCGGCGCCCTGGCCGGTACCGGCGTGGGCGTCGGCGACATCGACTACGTACTGGGGATCGCCAAGGCCTATGCCACGCGCGTTGGCGGCGGCCCGTTCCCGACCGAACTGGACGACGAGGTCGGCGCCGAAATCCGCAGGCGCGGCGCCGAGTTCGGAGCCACCACCGGACGCCCGCGTCGCTGCGGCTGGATCGACCTGGTGGCGCTCAAGCGCGCGGTGATGATCAACGGCATGTCGGGCCTGTGCGTGACCAAGCTCGACGTGCTCGATGGCCTGCCCAGCATCAAGATGTGCATCGCCTATCGCTATCGTGGCAAGAAGACCGAATACGCACCGCTCGATGCGGCCGGCTGGGAAGAGTGCCAACCCGAGTACCTCGAGTTCCCGGGCTGGAGCGACTCCACCCATGGCGTCACCGAGTTCAGCAAACTGCCCCCGGCCGCACGCGCCTACCTGCGCTCCCTCGAGGAACTGGTCGGCTGTCCGCTGGCCATGGTATCCACCGGCCCCGATCGAGATGCGAACATCGTGCTGCAGGATCCGTTCGGGTGAGGGCTTAAAGGCGGTTTTCGGTTTTCAGTTTTCAGTTTTCAGACTAAGAGCCCGAGGTTCCGGTTGAACTGGTTTGAGGCAATCCTTCGCTCCACGACCAGGGGAGCGCAGACGACGCGACAAGCTCACCGTTCTGAAAACTGAAAACTGAAAACTGAAAACTGAAAACTGAAAACTGTCTCAAAGCCACCCCGCCCTCCGCAACATCCGGTACAGCCCCAGCACCACGGTCAGCGTGATGCCGATCAACACCAGGTAGCTGTAGTCGCCGTGCAGTTCGGGCATGTGCTTGAAGTTCATGCCGTACCAGCTGGCGATCAGGGTGGGGGCGGCGACCAGGGCGGCCCAGCCGGCGAGCCTCTTTACCACTTCGTTCTGGCCGACCGAGACCAGCGCCAGGTTGACGTTCATCGCCGCGGTGAGCATCTCGCGCACGGTGTCGATGGTTTCGTTGGCGCGACGGGCGTGGTCGTAGACGTCGCGGAAGTAAGGCCGCATCTCGTCGTGGATCAGGTCGGGATAGCTGCGCGTCAGCTGGTTGAGGATGTCCTGCATCGGGGCCACCGCCAGACGCAGTTTGACCAGCTCCTTTTTCAGGTCGTACAGGCGCTCGATGGTGTCGCGACTGAAGTCCTGCTCGAACACGGCCGACTCGAGGTCTTCCAGCTCGGCCTCGAAGCCCTGCACGATGGGCAGGTAGTTGTCGACGATGAAGTCGCAGATGGCATACAGGCCGTAGCTCGGCCCAAGGCGGAACTGGCGGCGATCAGCCTCGCAGCGGCTGCGCGCCGCGGCATAGGAAAGCGAGGCGTCATGGCGCACGGTCAGCAGAAAGTTCTGCGCCATGAAGATATGCGTTTCGCCGAAGCCCACATGGCCGTCGATGAACTGGGCGGTGTGCAGCACGATGAACAGCGAGTCGTCGTAGACCTCGATCTTGGGCCGCTGATGGGCCTTGCGCGCGTCCTCCACCGCCAGCTCATGAAGATCGAAGGCCCGCCGCATGTGCTCCATCAGAGCCTCATCCGGTTCGTGCAGTCCGACCCAGACGAATGCATCGGGGTCGTGCAGCGCCGCAGAAATGGCGTCCGGTGCGAGTTCGCTGCGCTCTCCGTTGCTCATTTTGTAAAGAATGCTGTTGACCAGGGCGGCGTCGTTGGCGGTCATGGCTTCGAATGCGCGGGTACGTAGGGCCATGGTGAGGGGGCAGGCTGATGCCCGCAAGCGTGCGTCGTTTGCGGCGTACCGTTTTCAGTCTTCCGTAGCGGTTTTCGGACTGTGTCCGCGACGCTTCAGGACGGCAAGCCCCAGGCCAAGGTGGATCGGGAGGAACAGCGCCACCCAGTGCGCGTTCTGCTGGGTGGATACGGGCAGCCCCTTGAGCATGAAGCCGATCACTGCCAGCGCCACGACCACAAGCAGCAGCAAGGACTGCGCCGGGCCAGGGCAGCGGCCGCGCTGCAGGGACCAGGCGGCCGGAAGCAGGCCGATGGCCAGGGGGTTGAGGAGGAAGAGGTTTTCGTTGCGATAGGCGAACACGTGGTCGGTCAGCATCCATAGCGCCAGCAGGACACAGCCGGCGAGCGCGGTGAACAGCCAGAAGAGGCCCGCGACTTTGCTGGCCAGAAAGCGGCCGTATCGGTGCGCGTTCGCTCGGGAAAGAAAGCCGAACAGCAGGGCGCCAAGGATCATCCCCGCCGCGAGGAACGGCCAGAATGGATCGGGCGGCAGTTCCGACGGCGCCGGCAGGCGCGCGGGAGACCACAGCAGCTCGTCGGCCACCGCGGCGCGCTTTCCGGTATCGGCATCGACACTGATGCCGCGCAGGTAGTCGCGCATCGCCATCGGCACGAACATTTCGTCCCAGGCGGACAGGCGCTGGTCGGCGCGCGGACCGAGGCCGAGGTCGATGCCCAGCCACAGCCAGCGATCGGGCGCCGACAGCCGCGCTGCGTGCATGCGCCAGGTGAAGCCGCGCGAGCGCGATACGGTCTGCTCGCGAAGGGCGCCCCCGAGAGCACGATCGAGGGCGTCGCGCACGCGGGTGGAGCAGTTGTCGAGGAAGTAGTGGTAGTCGTACTCGGCGTTCTGCGGCAGCGCGTTGTCGGCAAGGAAGTCGGCCAGTTCCTGCGCCTGCGGCGGATCCAGCGCCAGCCACTGGATGACCACCTCGCGCCCTTCCGCGACATAGATGGGCAGGTCCCGGGCCGCCGGCATCGCGTCCAGCCGGTAGCGCATGTGCCCGCGCAGGAAGCGTGTCATGAAGCCGGGTTCGTCGAAGTCGAAGATCCCGTAGTTGTAAACGGTTTCGCTGCCGTCGCGACTGTCTGCCACCAGCAGCGCGTTGTGACCGAAGCGCGTCCAGTAGACGTCGCCGGGTGCCATGGTGAGCAGGGCGATGCGTGGCGCGGCGTCGGCAAGCGCCGGCGTCGCCAGCAGCAGCAATGCAAGCGCCGTGAGGCGCCGCCACGGCGCGCGCTCAGCCGCCCTGGACATGCACCTGCAGCGAGTGGACGCGGCGGTTGTCGGCGCGGGCGATGCGGAAATGGAAACGGCCCAGGGTGGCTTCTTCACCAATTTCGGGCATGTGGCCCAGCGCGGAAGTCACCAGCCCGCCGACGGTGTCGTACTCGTCGTCGGTAAAGTCGCTGCCGAAGTGATCGTTGAAGGTTTCGATGGGTGTCAGCGCATCGACCAGGAAGCGGCCGTCGTCGCTGTCCGGGAGGATCAGCGCCGCCATGGCTTCCGGCTCGTCGTCGTGCTCGTCGTCGATCTCGCCGACGATTTCCTCGAGCACATCCTCGATGGTCACCAGTCCGGCGACGCCGCCGTATTCGTTGACCACGATGGCCATGTGGTTGCGCGACTCGCGGAATTCGCGCAGCAGAACGTTCAGCCGCTTGCTCTCGGGGATCAGCACCGCCGTGCGCAGCAGGGCGTGGATATCGCAGGCGGATTCGCCGTTGCGGAAGCAGCGCAGCAGGTCCTTGGCCAGCAGTACGCCGAGAATCTCGTCGCGATCCTCGCCATGCACCGGGAAGCGCGAGTGCCCGGATTCGATGACGATGTCGAGGATCTCCTCGAGACAGGCCTCGGCCGGTACCGAGACCATCTGCGCGCGCGGCACCATGACATCGGCGACCTGCAGGTCGGCAACGTCCATGGCGCCTTCGATCATGGCCAGGGTGTCGGCTGCCAGCAGGCCGCTCTCACCCGCCTGGCGCAGCTCGTCGAGAAGCTCGTCGCGGTTTCGCGGCTCGCCCGACAGGGCCTGGCTCAATCTACCAAACCAGGATCGTCGTGGCGTGCCGTTGGTACTGCTTGGGTCGTCTGTCATGGGTAGGGGAAGCCTTGCGGC
>CAZGKE010000223.1:0-4569 GCA_964526035.1 uncultured Gammaproteobacteria bacterium
GTCGGCGCCACCGATGTCGAGGTCGCGCACAACCTCAGCGACGCCGCCATCCTCCCGCGCAACGGCGCCGTTCCCATCCTCACCGACAACGAAACCGGCGCGCAGCCTTCGTGGTTCCAGAACGAGGCCGACGCAGACCTGCGACTGACGCCAGGCGCCGTCGCCGCCATCGCCCAGGTGTCGCGCCGCAACGATTCTCCTGATGACTTCGAAGGGTTGATCCGCCACGCCCCCCGCGACTGTCCGCACTCGGCGCGCACGAATATGCGCCGGAGCGCATCTTTTTCGACGGCTTCGAGTAGATTTCCTGCGGTTGCCCGCGCGCCTGCGCACCGGACTACCGTCCGATTGGCGGCCGCGCTCCGTCGTGGCACCATCGCGACCTCACACCCCGCGCGCACCGCATGCCAAGCCCGACCCGCGCTTCAGCCATCGGCAGCCCGTTTCTCGAATCGGTAGCGCTGCGCGAAGAGCGCATCGAGGAAGGTCGGTTTCCGTTCACCGTGCCCGCCATCATGAGCGGCCTTCCGCTCGATTTCAGCACGCCGGTGACCTTCCTTGTCGGGGAGAACGGATCCGGCAAGTCCACCCTTCTCGAATCCCTGGCCTGGGCCTTGGGTTTCGGCGCACACGGTGGCGACCGCACCAATGCCTATGCGGAAGGCGCCGACGGACACGTTCTCGGCCGCGCACTCGCGTTGCGTTTTCGAAAGCGCGTCAGCGACGGCTTCTTCCTGCGCGCCGAAACGTTCTTCAATTACGCCAGCCATCTCGAGGAACTCGGCAGCAGCTTCCGTCTGAACGACGGTGTGCCGCTCAACCGGGTCTCGCATGGCGAGGCTTTTCTGTCGCTGTTCCAGAACCGCTTCGAGGACGGCATCTTCCTGCTCGACGAGCCAGAGGCTGCGCTTTCGCCGAGCCGCCAGCTCACGTTCCTGGCCGTTCTGCACGACCTCGCTCGAAGCCGCGCGGCCCAACTCATCATCGCCACCCATTCGCCGATCCTGCTCACCCTGCCCGGCGCGCGTGTGCTGAGCTTTTCGGAAACAGGAATCGCCGAGATCGACTACCGCGACTGCGAGCACTACCGACTGAGCCGCGATTTCCTCAACGCGCCGGAACGCTATCATCGGCACCTGTTCGAAGACAGTCCTGAGGAGTGATGCCGGGGATCGCACGGCTTCGCGTTCCTGTCGGCGACGCGGTGCGACGCTTCCGAGTCGAGCCCTGACCTGTCGCCGGCCTTGCGACCGCAGGCTTCAAGTCATCCCCACGGAGTCGAACGTATCACCTGCCCCGCCCGACCGGAGACCGTCGTGAGCCCCTCAGAGCGAGGGCGTCGCCGGGAGTTCATGACAAGGCGCGCTGCGCGAACACAAGGGAGTTTGGCGAGCCAAATGACCGCGGTTTTCGTGTGGCGCAACGCAGGCATGGGCGTCCGGCGGCGTCCGCATTAGGCGGGCGATCCCTTCTCAGGCTCTCAGCTCCGACGCGCCCCGACGCGTGCTGTCAGAAGTCTGTCGACCGAGGGCCGTACCTACCATCTATCGCGGCTTTCGCCGCTTCTGCCCAGGCATCGACTCAATCTTCAGGAGCGGCGCTGCGTGATGGGAGCGAGAGGCGAAGGGCCGCAGAGCATGCCCGGGATGCTTCCCGGGCATGCTTGCGGCTGGCGGTTCCGGAGAGTGCGAGATCTCGTTTTTCGACTACGCCAGGTCGAAGCGGTCGTTGTTCATCACCTTGGTCCATGCGGCCACGAAGTCCTTGACGAACTTGGCGTGTGCATCGCCGGTGGCATAGACCTCGGCCAGCGCACGCAGCTGGGAGTTCGAGCCGAACATCAGATCCACGACGGTGCCGGTCCACTTGAGCTTGCCTGTCTTGCGGTCGCTGCCTTCGAGCACGTTCGCATCGCTGGCCGAGCGCTTCCACTGCGTGCTCATGTCGAGCAGATTCACGAAGAAATCGTTGCTCAGCGTGCCGGGGCGAGTGGTGAACACGCCGTGCTGTGCTCGGCCGACGTTGGCATCCAGCGCGCGCATGCCGCCGATCAATACCGTCATCTCCGGCGCGGTCAGGCCCAGCAGCTGCGACTTGTCGACCAGCAGCTCGGCCGCAACAGCTGCCATGTCCTTCCTGACGTAGTTGCGGAAGCCATCGGCACGAGGCTCCAGCGGCTCGAAGGAATCGACGTCGGTCTGATCCTGCGAGGCGTCGGTGCGGCCCGGGGCAAACGGCACGCTCACCTCGACGCCGGACTTCTTCGCCGCCGCGTCAACTGCAGCACAGCCGGCGAGCACGATCAGGTCGGCCAGCGAGACCTTCTTGCCACCCGACGCCGAGCCGTTGAAGTCCTTCTGGATCGACTCGAGCTTCGACAGAATCTGCGCCAGCTCGGCGGGCTCGTTGACTTCCCAGTCCTTCTGCGGCGCAAGGCGGATGCGGGCGCCGTTGGCACCGCCACGCTTGTCACTGTTGCGGAAGGTCGAGGCCGAGGCCCAGGCGGTGCGGACCAATTGCGGAATCGACAGGCCGGAGTCGAGAATCCTGGACTTCAGCGCGGCGATGTCCTTGTCATCGATCAGCGGGTGGTCCACGGCGGGAACCGGATCCTGCCAGATCAGGTCTTCCTTCGGCGCCAGCTTGCCGAGGTAGCGAGAGCGCGGACCCATGTCGCGATGGGTCAACTTGAACCAGGCGCGGGCGTAGGCGTCGGCAAACTCTTCGGGGTTGGCCATGAAGTGCCGCGAGATCTTCTCGTAGGCGGGGTCCATGCGCATGGCCATGTCGGCCGTGGTCATCATCGGCGCATGGCGCCTGTTCGGGTCATGGGCGTCCGGAACCAGACCGTCACCGGAGGTGCCCTTGGGCTTCCACTGCTGGGCGCCAGCCGGGCTCTTGGTGAGCTCCCATTCGAAGCCGAACAGCGTCTCGAAGTAGCTCATGTCCCATTGAATGGGGGTGGGGGTCCAGGCGCCCTCGATGCCGCTGGTGATGGTATCGACGCCCTTGCCGGAGCCCATCTTGTTCCTCCAGCCAAAGCCCTGCTCCTCGATGCCCGCGCCCTCAGGCTCACGCTCCACGTTCGCGGTATCGCCAGCGCCATGGGCCTTGCCGAAAGTGTGGCCGCCGGCAGTCAGCGCGACCGTCTCGTAATCGTTCATCGCCATGCGCGCGAAGGTCTCGCGGATGTCGCGGGCCGAACCTAGCGGGTCCGGATTGCCGTTGGGGCCTTCTGGATTCACGTAGATCAGACCCATCTGGACGGCGGCAAGCGGATTGGCCAGGTCGCGGTCGCCGCTGTAGCGCTCATCACCCAGCCAGGTGGTTTCCGGCCCCCAGTTGATGTCCAGCTCGGGCTCCCAGATGTCGGCGCGGCCACCGGCGAAGCCGAAGGTCTTGAAGCCCATCGAGTCCATCGCCACGGTGCCGGCCAATACCAGCAGGTCGGCCCAGGACAGCTTGCGGCCGTACTTCTGCTTGATCGGCCACAGCAGGCGGCGCGCCTTGTCGAGGTTGCCGCTGTCGGGCCAGCTGTTCTCCGGTGCAAAGCGCTGCGCGCCGCTGCCGGCGCCACCGCGGCCATCGCCGATGCGATAGGTGCCCGCCGCGTGCCAGGACATGCGCACGAAGAACGGGCCGTAGTGGCCATAATCCGCCGGCCACCAGTCCTGCGAATCGGTCATCAGGGCGGTGAGATCCCTGACCACGGCGTCGAGGTCCAGGGTCTTGAATTCCTCGGCATAGTTGAAGCCCTCACCCATCGGGTCGGACTTGGCAGAGTGCTGGTGCAGGATGTTCAGGTTCAGCCCCTCGGGCCACCAGTCGGCAATGCCCTTGGTCCCGGCCTTGGTGTTGGCACCGCCCGTGAACGGGCAATTCGATAGGTTCGACATCGTTTCAGTCCTCTGGTGGTTGGCAGCACGAACGTGCCGGCGAGTGTGACGCAGCACCTTCGATAAATGAAATCGTTTGTACCGATAACGCCGATAGAGCAGGACTATGAGTCAGTCGGCAACGTGCTCTGTGACGTTGCCTACATGTTCCGCCGGTACTCGCCACCCACGTCGTAGAGCGCGTGGCTGATCTGGCCCAGGCTGTGCGTCTTGACCGCCTCCATCAGGGCTTCGAAGACATTGCCGCGGTCGCGGGCGGTCTGCTGGAGGTGGGTGATCGGGCTCGGCGAATCCGCACCCTTTCCCGCACCTTTGCCGCCACGCGGCGACGGGAGATCGGTGCTGTTGCGCAGCTCCTGGAAGGCCTGGACATTGCTGATCTGCTGAGCTTTCTCCTCGGGCGTGGAGCGGATCAGTTCGATCTCGGTGACGATGTCGCCAGCGTGCTCTTTGGGCAGGAAGGTGTTGACGCCGATCAGCGGCAGGGTGCCGTCGTGCTTCTTGTGCTCGTAGAACATCGACTCTTCCTGGATCTTGCCGCGCTGGTACATGGTGTCCATGGCGCCAAGCACGCCGCCGCGCTCGCTGATGGCTTCGAACTCCTTGTAGACGGCCTCCTCGACGATGTCGGTGAGCTTGTCGACGATGAAGCTGCCCTGCCAGGGGTTCTCGC
>CAZGKE010000224.1:0-4556 GCA_964526035.1 uncultured Gammaproteobacteria bacterium
GCGAAAAGCGCAGCAGCAGGCTGCCGGCGTCGGCGGCGATCGCCTCGAAACCGAACGCCTCCTCCTCGGGCAGCGGCAGGCCGTCGAAGCTCGTCGTCGGTGCGCCGGGCAGGCCGGCAATCGGATTTGAGGCGGGCGCTCCACTCAACAGCGCAAAGTCGGCCTGCGCCAGCGCGGGCGGCAAAGACACGGTGATCCGCTGTCGATGCGGCGGATAGCAGACGCCGACATCGGCGCAGCCCTGGCTGGTGATGTCGAGCTCAAGTGTCGACAGCGTGGCCGGCAGGGCCGTGATCGGCAGCCGCACCTGCACGTGCTCGCGATAGGTTTCGACGCGGCCGAAGAATTCGTCCTCGTACGGCGTGCCGGGCGGTGACTCCAGCTCGCCCAGCTCGACGTCGCCGGTGACCGCGTTGCGGCGCATGCGTTCGCGATACAGGTAGTAGCCGTCGGCGATGCGCCATTCCAGCAGCACGGCGCTGCGGGTGGGTGCCGTGGCGGTGAGCGCGAAGGCTTCTTCGACGGGCAGCAGGTCGGCCTCGGTGAGCTGCGCGTGGACCGGCGCGGCGACGAGGACGAGCGTGGCGATGAGGAGGAAGTGGATGGCTTTCAAGAAAGGTGACCGCATCAGGAAGCGTGGAACCGCAAGCGCACAGCGTGCGCCGAGACGAACGTAAAGAAGCCCTATTGTTTCATTTCAACCGCGCACTCGTTGCGGCCCGGACATCAGGACCGGCGTTCATGCCAGCCGATTGCACGCCGGCGCGCAGCGTGGTTGCCGCGCGCTTCAGTCCCTGACCCGGCACTCGACGCGCACCCAGTCGAGGTAGGCGGCGCTGCCGGAGGCGGCTTCGACCGCGATCAGCTCCGGCAGTTCATAGGGGTGCAATTCGACCAGTCGCGCCTCCAGCATCGGCATCAGCGTCCGCGTGGTCTTGATGATCAGCAGCACTTCGACGTCCTCCTGCACTGCGCCCTGCCAGCGATAGGTCGAGGTCACCTTGGCAGCGCGGTTGACGCATGCGGCCAGACCCTCCTCGACCAGGGCACGGGCGATACGTGCGCCGCTGTCTTCGTCAGGGACGGTGCTGAGCGCGATGAGGACGTCGTGTGCAGGCATGACGGGCTGAGCAGGAGGGCGGCACTGAAGCGTATCCTGTCCGCGCCCCAAGCATGGTCGTGTGGCTGCATGTCCGGATTCGAACAAGACCTCGCCCAGGCCGCCCGGGCCTGGCAGAACGGCCGCCCGCTGGAAGCGGAAGCGGCATTGCGCCGTGCGCTGTCCGAGCGCCCGCACGATCCGACCGCGCTGCAGCCGCTGCTCAATCTGCTGCAGCAAGATGGTCGTCTTGCCGAGGCGCAGCAGGTTCTCGACACGGCGCTCGCCGCTGCGCCCGAGGAGCCGGCGCTGCACTTCCACAGCGGCGTGCTGGCGATGGCAGACAGGCGATGGTCGGGGGCGCTGCAGGCTTTCGATCGCGTGCTGGCTCGCAACCCGTCGGCGCTGACGGCGCTGGTCAATCGCGGCGTGGCGCTGAAGTCGCTGGATCGGATCGACGAGGCGATCGCTTCATTTCGGCAGGCGCTCGCGCTCAGGCCCGACTTCCCCGATGCGCTGCAGAATCTGGGCGTCTGCCTGCTGCGGGTTGGCGAGCTGCAGGAGGCGCTCGACGTTCTGCAGCGCGCCGCGGAAGTGGCGCCGGCGTCCCCAGACGTGCGCCACGCGTTGGGCAACGCCCTGCGCGAGTCCGGGCGCCGCGACGATGCAATGACGCAGTTTGTCGAAGGGCTGCGCCTGCGCAGCGGCGATGCTGATCTGCACGCCGATACCGGGATGTGCCTGTTGGAAATGGGACGGCCACAGCAGGCCGGGACGCGCCTGCTGCAGGCAGTCCAGCTCGATCCGGGCAACCAGAGCGCCCTGATGGGTCTCTACCTGGCGGCACTCGAATGCGGCCAGAACGATCTCGCCGCGCGCCTCATGGACTATCCCCACCTGTTCTCATACCACGATCTTTTCGTCGGCGAGGAGGAGCTGCGCGAACGGCTGGTGGACGCCGTACTGGCGCTGCCGGACCTGCGCGCGGATCCGCACGAGCAGACCACGCGCAAGGGGCAGCAGTCGCAGGCGCTGGACACCACCACGACCGGACCGTTCGCAGATCTTGAGGCGCGCGTCCGCAAGGCCATCGAGGCCGAACTGGAACGCCGCGCGGCCGATCCCGTAGTAACCGCGCACCCCTGGTGGCGCGCACGGCCGCGGCATTGGCGCCTCAGCCTGTGGGCCACCGTGCTCCACGAAGGTGGTCATCAGCGGCCGCACCTGCATCCGGCCGGCTGGCTAAGCGGCGTCTGCTATCCGCAGCTTGGCAGCAGCGACGAAGATGCCGGCAGCATCGAGTTCGGCCAGGGGCCGGAAGCGCTGCCACTGAAGGCCGAGCCTCTGTGCAGGCGACACCGACCGCGGGAAGGCGAAGTGCTGCTGTTTCCGTCCTACTTCCTGCACCGCACCTTGCCCTATCCGGGCGGGGTGCCGCGCATCAGCATCGCCTTCGATCTGATCGCGTCGGCGTAGACCGCCGGCCCGGCGCGGGCAACATCAGAAAATGAAGCTGCCCGCGTCGAGCGCACAGGATCCTCAGCGCCAGTCGCGCCACTCGAGAATGGCGTCGGGCGTGCAGTGGCCCAGGCCGTCACCGGAGCTCAACTGCACCAGATTCAGGGTGCGGCTCGCGAAGCCCGGCACGCTCGATTGCCACGCGGCCTGCGCCCGGCCGCAGCTGGTGAAGCTGATGTTCAGAGTGCCCAGAGTGTCCAGTCGCGGCGAACCGCCACCTGCGCCGAAGCGGCCGCCGCTGGGCAGGAACATCTCCACCGACGCCTGCAGGCCCTCAGGCATGGCCTGGCCGAACAACCACAGGGCCTCGCCGTCGGGCGCGAAGGTCAACCACTGCACTACCAGTTCGCCGTTCGGCGCCAGCAGGAAGTTCAGCCCCTGCGTCGACAGCGCAGGGTCAAACCACAAGCCGGTGACCCGCACTGGTGTGTGGTCGCGCACCCGCAGCTTGCGTTCCTGCGGCTGTCCCGAAAAGGATACGACCGTGCCGTTCGGCGACAGTTCGTAGTTGAGCTGGATGATGACATCGTAAGTGTCGGCCGGCAGCCGACCCAGATTCACCGCGAACGGCACCTCGGTATCCACTCCGGTGAAGCACACCGATCCCGACGTGACCGCCTCGATGAAGATGCGCGTGCCGACCCGGCTGACCTGGGGGGCACGATGCGGCGTCGGGTACGGGCAACTGAATGTCATGACGAAGTAGGTGTCTTCGTACGGGGTCGGCTTGACCGGGAACGCCTGGGCGTCGGCGGGGGTGCTGGTCGAGACCAGAAGAACGGCTGCCAGGACGGGCAGCAGGCGGATGAAGGGGCGGTTCATGGTGTGATTCCTGTGCGGGTGGAGTGCGAGTCATCGCGCGCTTGGGCGGGCCTTCAAGTTAGCATCCGGGCCCTCGTCGCAGCGCGGCGCCTCTTGAAAGCAGACGCAACACACCCCACTTGCCCCCAAGGGACCAAGCAACCCCTTTTCCGGGGGAGGCGCGTCCGGTATCCTGTCAGCACTCGTTCCCGGTGAGTGCCAATGCTCACCAACCATCAGTAAATCAATAACATAGCAAGGGGTTCAGATGAAAATTCAACCGTTGCACGACCGCGTCGTGATCAAGCGTCTGGAAGAAGAGCGCATGAGCGCCGGCGGCATCGTCATTCCCGACAGCGCCACCGAGAAGCCCATCCAGGGCCAGGTCGTCGCCACCGGCGAGGGCAAGCCGCTGGACAACGGCGAGGTGCGCAAGCTCAAGGTGAAGAAGGGCGACACGGTGCTGTTCGGCAAGTATGCCGGCACCGAGGTCAAGCTCGACGGCACCGAGTACCTGGTAGTCCGCGAGGACGACATCCTGGCCGTCATGGGCTGATTGCCTGCGGCGGGAACCGGGAACCCGCAATCGTCAGAAGCCTCGTGCTTCCACTCCCGGCGGGTGTCATCGAGTTTCGCGAGTCCCGCTTCTCCCCGCGCCTGACCATTACCCATTCCCCATTTTTCGAGGTAGAAAGACATGTCTGCGAAAGAAGTACGTTTCAGTGAAGACGCGCGTGCGCGCATGCTCAAGGGCGTCAACGTCCTGGCCGATGCGGTCAAGGTGACGCTGGGTCCCAAGGGCCGCAACGTGGTGCTCGAGAAGAGCTTCGGTGCTCCCACCATCACCAAGGACGGCGTCTCCGTCGCCAAGGAGATCGAACTCAAGGACAAGTTCGAGAACATGGGCGCGCAGATGGTCAAGGAAGTCGCCTCCAAGACTTCCGACATCGCCGGTGATGGCACCACCACCGCCACCGTGCTGGCCCAGGCGATGCTGCGCGAAGGCACCAAGGCCGTCGCTGCCGGCATGAACCCGATGGATCTCAAGCGCGGCATCGAAAAGGCCGTGATCACTGCGGTCGAGCAGCTGAAAAAGCTCAGCAAGCCCTGCGAGGACGACAAGGCCATCGCCCAGGTC
>CAZGKE010000225.1:0-4505 GCA_964526035.1 uncultured Gammaproteobacteria bacterium
TGCCCATCGGGTTCCAGCGCTGCTTGACCATCTCGCGGCGCAGCAGGATGGCGTCATTCAGACGCGAGACCAGCAGCAGGAAATCAGCCTTGGTGGCGCGCGCCCGCGACACCTCCACGGTCAGGTCGCGCGCGGCGGGGTCGTAGCCAATCTGGTCCACCACCTTGAACGGCAGGTTGGTCAGCTTGGGCAGGATGGCGTTGATCGCACGCGTGTTCGCCTGCCCGAAGGTGTCGTTCACGTGCATGTACACAGCCGTGCGCGGCGCCGTGTTCGTCGCCTGGAACAGGTCGCTCATCAGCGCAAGCCCGTTCGTCACCAGTTCCGGCGCGGTCGGGAAGTTGCGGAACACGTACTTGTAGCCCTGCTCGGTGATCTGCGGCGCGGCGGCAATGTTGATCACAAACGGCATGCCGCGCTGCTCGGCCACCTGGGCGATGGCGGCGGCCGCGCCGGAATCGAACGGCCCGACCAGCACATTGGCCCCTTCCTGGATCAGCCGCTCGGCGCGCGTACGGGCCACGTCGACGTTGGTCTCCGTGTCCGCGTTCATCAGCTCGATGTCCACGCCCAGCATCTGCTTGATCACACCCGGCGCCAGGTCCGCGCCCTTCTGGCATGACTGCCCGATGAAGCCCTGTGTCCCGGTGCGCGGCAGCAGCACGCCCACCTTCAGGGTGCGCGCCTGCGCCCGGACGAACCCGGCCGGCCAGACGGCTGCCGCGGCGCCTGCGCCCAGCATGAGTTCATTGAATCGGCGACGTCCTGTTGAATCACGCGTGTCCATCGTGCCTCCGGTATCAGTGTGAGATGCGAACCAACCCCTGTGGGACGACAACCCACGTCCACGGGCCACCGCCCGGTTATAGGGCGAATGGCACTTACTTAAGCGCCGATGCTCTTGAGAAGAGCTTGCAAGGCGCTGAAGTGCTGAGGATGGGGGGGAGGCTGACCAAGGATTGATAGCATGGTTGTTGCGACACAGCCAGACCATCAATCCAGGGGCAGCCAGCATGGATCGTAATGCGCGAAGCCGTTTGCATCAACAGCGAAGGAGAATCGAGCATCGAGCCCGTTCGGTCGAAGCGGTGGAGTTCTTCAACGTGCTGACGAGTGCGGAGTTGATCGAGACGACCGAGAGGTTGATGCCCGCGCATCGGGAGCGGCTGTATCCGCCAACGGTGACCTTGTCGATGTTCATGAACCAGACGCTCGAGGCGGACGGATCGTGCCAGAACGCGGTCAACGGCTGGGCGGCGCAGCGCGCGGCCGATGGGCTGCGCGCGATGAGCGTGCGAACGGGCGGGTATTGCCGGGCGCGTCAGCGTCTGCCGCAGGAGATGGTCGAGGGTCTGGCGCGCGCGAGCGGACGCCAGCTTGGCGAGCGCGCGCCCTTGCACTGGCGCTGGCGCGGTCGTGCGGTCAAGCTGATCGACGGCACGGGTCTGTCGATGCCCGATACCGCAGAGAACCAGGCGGTGTATCCGCAGCCTGCTTCGCAGGCTGCGGGGGTCGGATTCCCGCTGACCTGTTTGGTGGTGGTGATCTGTCTGGCGAGCGGGGCGGCGCTGGACGCGGCCAACGGTCCGTACAGTGGCAAGGGCAGTGGTGAGCTGGGTCTGTTTCGCAGGCTGGGTGCGGCTTTCCGGCCCGATGACCTGGTCCTGGCCGATGCGCTTTACTGCAACTGGTTCCTGATGGCCACGCTGGCAGCGTCTGGCGTCGATCTGGTCTTCGAGCAGAACGGCTCGCGCCGTACGGACTTCCGGCGTGGCCAGTCGCTGGGTGCGCGTGATCACCTGGTGTGCTGGCCACGGCCGGCTCGACCCGAATGGATGACGCGCGAGCAGTACGCGCAGTTTCCCCAGGAGATCGAGCTTCGCGAAGCGAAGGTCAGGCACAAGGTGCTCGTGACGACGTTGCTCGATCATCGGCAAACCGACAAGAAATCGCTCGGCGAGCTGTACGCGCGGCGCTGGGACGTGGAACTGGATCTGCGCAACCTGAAGACGACGATGGGCATGGAGGTGCTGCATTGCCGGACGCCCGGGATGAACGAGAAGGAACTGTGGGTGCATCTGCTGGCCTACAACCTGATCCGGCTGCTGATGGCGCAAGCCGCCAGCATGGCCGGCGTCGATCCACGCAAGCTCAGCTACAAGCACACCTGTCAGCTGTGGACACAGTGGGTCTCGCGGGGCCTGAGCGCCACCACCGATTCGAACCGCCTGTTCATGCTGATCGCACAGGTGCCGGTCGGAAATCGACCCGGACGGATCGAGCCGCGAATGCGTAAACGACGCCCGAAATCGTTCCCGTGGTTGAAGGAGCCGCGAGCCATCGCTCGCGAACGTATGCAAAGGTCCGGGCATCCGAAACGTGGCTAAAGCTAAACCGAACTTTGACCGCCTAAACGAGCCGAACCGAGCATAGACGCGGGTTTGGGCTTCTTTTGTGTACTATTGTGTAGCCATGTAAATAGCGATATTCTGGTTGATTTTCCTTGATCACCGAGCTACACTGTCCCTCGTGTACATCGAAGCCGTAGCCAACCGCAACTCGCCCCCCGCTGTGCTTCTTCGTGAGTCGTATCGCGAGGAAGGCAAGGTCAAGAAGCGCACCTTGGCCAACCTTTCCTGCCTGTCCGACGAGGTCATCGAAGGCCTGAAGGTGCTTTTGCGCGGCGGCGTCGCCGTACCCAGTGTTGAGGCCGTGTTCACCGTCGAACGCAGTCTGCCCCACGGGCATGTGGCCGCCGTGTTGGGTGCCGCCCGCGGCTCGGGCGCTTCGAGCTGGTTCGGCTCGGCCCCCGAGGATCTGCAGCCGGTGCTGTTGGCCATGCTGGTGGCGCGCGTGATCTCACCGGCCTCCAAGCTGGCCACCCATCGCCAGCTGCATGATGACACCGCCAGCTCCTCGCTGGGCCGGGTGCTGGGCGTGGGCCAGTGCAGTGCCGACGATCTTTACCGGGCGCTGGACTGGCTCCATGAAGCGCAGGACGGCATCGAGCGGCGTCTGGCCCGCCAGCACCTGGTGGGCGCCACGCTGGTGCTGTACGACCTCACCTCGACCTGGCTCACCGGGCGCTGCTGCGAGCTCGCGGCGCGGGGGCACTCGCGCGATGGCAAGCGTGACGATCCGCAGATCGTCTTCGGACTGATCTGTACCCGCGAGGGCTGCCCGATCGCGGTGGAGGTCTTCAAGGGCAACACCGCCGATCCGGCCACCGTGGCCGCGCAGGTGACCAAGCTCAAGGAGCGCTTCGGCATCGAGCAGTTGGCCTGGGTCGGTGATCGCGGCATGATCACCTCGGCACGCATCGAACAGGTGCTCAAGCCCGCGGGGATGGACTGGGTCAGCTCGCTGCGCGCGCCGCAGATCGCGCAACTGGCCGCCGAGCACGGGCCGTTTCAACCGTCGCTGTTCGATGAACGCAATCTGCTCGAACTCACCAGCCAACACTTCCCCGGCGAGCGCCTGGTGGTGTGCCGCAACCCCTTGTTGGCGGCCGAACGCGCTCGCAAGCGCGAGGCGTTGTTGGGCGCCACTGAAGCCGATCTGACCAAGATCGGCGCGGCCACCTTGCGCGTGCGAAACCCCTTGCGCGGCGAACACGAGATCGCCTTGCGCGTGGGCCGCGTGATCGAGCGGTTTCGCATGGCCAAGCACTTCGAGCTGTCGATCACCGATACCACGCTGACCTGGCAGCGCAAGACCGAGGCGATCACCGCAGAGGCCGCACTGGATGGGCTCTACGTGATTCGCACCAGCCTGAGCGCCCGCCAACTCGATGCCCCTGCAGCGGTCGCCGCCTACAAGAGCCTGGCCCAGGTGGAGCGGGCCTTCCGATCGATCAAGACCGTCGATCTGCATGTGCGCCCGGTCTTCCACTACAGCGAGCAACGCGTGCGCGCCCACGTGTTCCTGTGCATGCTCGCCTACTACGTCGAATGGCACATGCGCGAGCGCCTCAAACCGATCCTGTTCGATGACGAGCATCTGAGCCAAGCCAGCAGCACTCGCGCCTCGCCCGTGCTCAAAGCCGTTCGCTCGGAACACGCCAAGGCCAAAGACCTCAGCAAACACGCTGAGGATGGGTTACCCCTGCACAGCTTCAGAACGCTCCTGCAGGACCTCGGCACTCTGGCCTACAACATCACCTTCACTCACCTGAACCCCGCCGCCAAGATCGTCCTCACCACTCGCCCCACCGCGCTTCAAGCCAAGGCCTTCGCTTTGCTCGGCCTGAACCCCACACGTACCCAGTAACCAACCCCCGCTCGCGCAAAAAACTCAACCAGACCGGACACTTACGTCCTGGTGAGCGCCAAAGTTCGGTCTAGGGCGTCGGGCATATAGACGCCTGCGGTTCCCGCCGCCTGGTCTGCCGACCACAACACCCGCGCCTTGGCCAACTGCTCGGGCAGCGCGGGGGCAGCATCAGCACACGGTCCTTGCCGCCCTTGCCGGAGCGCACGATGACAGAGGTGGCCGCGGAAATCTGA
>CAZGKE010000226.1:0-4498 GCA_964526035.1 uncultured Gammaproteobacteria bacterium
CTCGAACTCGATGCCGGCGTAGATGTCCTCGGTGTTCTCGCGGAAGATCACCATGTCGACCTTGCCGGGATCGCGCACCGGCGAGGGCACGCCGTTGAACCAGCGCACCGGCCGCAGGCAGGTGTAGAGATCCAGCATCTGCCTGAGCGCCACGTTGAGCGAGCGGATGCCGCCGCCGACCGGCGTGGTCAACGGGCCCTTGATGCTCACCAGGTACTCGCGGCAGGCCTCGACCGTGGCCTCGGGCAGCCAGTCGCCGAACTGGTTGTGGCTCTTCTCGCCGGCGTAGACCTCCATCCAGTGGATCTTCCGCTTGCCGCCATAGGCCTTGGCCACCGCGGCATCCAGCACGCGCACCGAGGATGCCCAGATATCAGGGCCGGTACCGTCACCCTCGATGAAGGGGATGACCGGATTGTCCGGCACGTTGAGATTGCCGCCGGCGATGGTGATCTTGGCGCCGCCTTCCGGCACCGCGGGCTTGGGGTCTGCCATGAATCCTCCCGAGACGATGGCTCCGCAGGGCGCGGAGCACACAACAAAGTTCCCCATTGTCGCCTTTTGCGGGCGCTGGTTGAAGGGGAGGCGTGCCAGAGGAGAGTTTTTTCAGTCCGCAAAGGACGCGAAGTGCGCAAAAAGGAGTACGCCAACTTCTTGTCCTTTGCGTACTTCGCGTCCTTTGCGGACACCCTGCTCCGCGCCTGTTCCAGAGTGGGTCCTGCGGCGTTCCTGTGCCATCCTTGCCGCCTGAATCCGGAGGACGCGGCGATGCTGCAGCAGTTCAAGAACGTGGTCGAGGCGATTGGCTGGACGCTGGAAGGCGTCGGCGTGGCGGTGGTGGTGATCGGGAGCGTGGTGGCGCTGTCGCGCTACCTGCGCGAACTGCACCTGGACGATGCCGGCCGCTCCTACCACAACCTGCGCAAGCGTCTCGGCCGCTCGATCATCATCGGCCTGGAGTTCCTGATCGCCGGCGACATCATCCGCACCGTGGTGGTCGAGCACAGCCTGGAAAGCCTGGCGTCGCTCGCCATCATCATCATCCTGCGCACCTTCCTGAGCCTGACCCTGTTCCTTGAAGTCGAGGGTCGCTGGCCGTGGCAAGCGCCGACCGATGGAGAGGCCTGACACGCGTCACAGCGGCGCGAAAAGCTCGCCGAGATCTTCCTCGTTGAAGCTGAGTTTCTGCGTACTGCCGCCTTCCAGCACGGCGCGGGCGAGATCCGACTTGCGTCCCTGCAGGCCCTGGATCTTCTCCTCCACGGTGCCGCGACAGATCAGGCGATAGACGAACACCGGCTTGTCCTGGCCGATGCGGTGGGCGCGGTCCGTGGCCTGCGCCTCCACCGCCGGGTTCCACCAGGGGTCGTAGTGGATGACGGTGTCGGCGGCAGTGAGATTGAGGCCGACGCCGCCGGCCTTGAGGCTGATCATGAAAAGCGGTACCGCGCCCTCCTGGAAACGCCGCACAAGTTCGGCGCGATCAGCGCCCGGTGTGTCGCCGGTCAACTGGAGGAAGGAGATCTTGCGCGCCTCCAGCGCCTCGCCGATCAGCGCAAGCATGCTGGTGAACTGCGAGAACAGCAGCACCCGTCGACCTTCGGCAATGAGTCCGTCGAGCAGCTCCAGCACCGCCTCCAGCTTGGCCGAGGTGGTCACCTTGCGCGCGGCTTCAAGCTTGACCAGGCGCGGGTCGCAGCAGGCCTGGCGCAGTTTGAGAAGCGCGTCGAGGACAACGATGCCCGACTGCGCCAGTCCGCGCTCCGAGATCGCCTCCTGGACGCGCTCGTGCTGGGCCAGACGCAGCGTCTCGTAGAGTTCGCGCTGGTCGCCCTCGAGTTCGAGGTGGTGCACGATCTCGGTCTTTTCCGGGAGCTCGGTGAGTACGTCTTCCTTGCGCCGACGCAGCAGCAGCGAGGCCACGCGACGATTGAGTCGAGCCTGCGCGTCTTCGTCACCATGCTTTTCGACAGGCGTGCGGAACAGGCGGGTGAAGGCACGATTGCTGCCGAGCAGGCCGGGCTCGACCGCGTCGAACTGCGCCCACAGTTCGCCGAGATGGTTTTCCAGCGGCGTACCGGTCATGGCCAGCCTTCGAGTCGCCTGGATTTCGCGCACCACCTGCGCGGCCTGGCTCTTCGGATTCTTGATCGCCTGCGACTCATCGAGTACCAGCAGGCTGAAACGGTGCTCCAGAAGGCGCTCGCGGTCGCGAGGGAGCAGCGGATAGGTGGTAAGAATCAGATCGTGCGCGGCGATCTCGTCGTAGCGATCACCGCGTCCCGGTCCATGCAGCACCAGCACCTTGAGCGCGGGCGCAAACCGCGCCGCTTCGTCGTGCCAGTTGCCCATCAGGCTGGTGGGTGCCACCACCAGACAGCGGAATCCCTCTCCCAGCCGCTGCTTTTCGACCAGCAGGTGGGCGAGCACCTGCACGGTCTTGCCGAGACCCATGTCGTCGGCGAGGATGCCGCCGAGGCCAGCGTCGGCCAGGAAGCCCAGCCAGTCGAGCCCGTCGCGCTGGTAGTCGCGAAGCTTGGTGGTGAGCCCGCGCGGCACTGCCACGCGAGTAGGCTGCTCGCGCAATCCGACCAGGCGCCGTCGCATGGCTTCATCGCCGCGCCACTGCAGTTGTTCGACCCCGTCGAGCAGGTCGCTGGCGACGGCATGCACGCGAAGGGTGCCCTTGGGCGATTCATCCAGCCAGTCGAGCAAAGGCTGCAGCAGTCCGCGCAGTCGTGCCACCGGCAACCTCGCCTCGCGATCCTCGTCCAGCGGCACTACCCAGGTGGCGTCCTTGCGCTCGCGTTTGGGCGCCTTCAGGGGAAAGCGCGAATCGGCGAGGACGCGGCCGAGGATGGGCAGCAGGTCGATCCGCTCACCGTCGATCTCGATGCCCAGGCTGAGATCGAACCAGCTGCTGCCGTCGTGCGCGACATCGACGTCCCACTCGCCGACCCGGACTTCGCGTCGCGGCTTCTCGAATCCCGGGCCATGCTCGACGATGAAGCCCGCCTGGCGCAGGGTGTCGAGGGTCGGCATCCATTCGAGCGGGGCAGCGGGTGGCCGGTTGCGGGCGGGCCGCAGCACCAGATCGGCGGCATCGATCGCCTCCTGATCCAGACCGATGTCCCACCACAGTTCTTCGGCGCGCCGCAGCCCGGCGGCCGAGAGCCGCTCCATCAGCGCTGTTTCGACCCGGCGGTCGCGGCGGATTTCCACGATCTCGCCCTCGATCAGCTGCCGCGGTACTGCGCCATCGTTCAGATCGATGCGGTAGCCCTGGTACTCGAATGCGACCCGCGCGATTCCGACTTCGAGCACGTCGCCCTCACCGAAAGCAGAAAGCGTGGCGCTCTCGCCGCGCAGCTTCAGCACGCCCCGTGGGGGACCGGACACAATGCGAACTTCGCGCCCGGGCACCGGTGCCGGGATGCGTTTCGCCATCCCGGACTTCTTGACCTGGTCGCCGACCAGGGTCACATGCTCGGGCCTGAGCAGTGGCGCGCGGAGAACCCGATCGAGCCACTGCGCGCTGTCTTCGATACGTCCGACCAGGCCGCGCTCCGGCGCCACGTACCACAGTCCATCGCCGCGCAGGATCAACGCATCACGCAGATCCAGGCGACAGG
The DNA here is from genome assembly GCA_964526035.1 of uncultured Gammaproteobacteria bacterium. Classification (GTDB taxonomy): domain Bacteria; phylum Pseudomonadota; class Gammaproteobacteria; order Xanthomonadales; family BPKI01; genus DAOMOD01. Next base: position 3,633 of record CAZGKE010000226.1, read on the forward strand.
TCAACCGCTGGCTGCCGTCGTCCTGCATCTGCCAGTCCAGCTCGACGCGCTTGTCAGGTCCGGGCTTCAGCGGGGTGTCGCCGCGCTGGAAATAGCACGGATAGCGCTGCAGCAACTGCGCGAGCGCCAGCTCGCTGGCGCGGTCGCGGATCGGCGCCATCAGCACCTTGCCAAAGCGCTGGTGGGCGCGATGCAGCAGCAGCGAAAGCGGCGCAAGGTCCTGGTCAGGCCACCCCTGCGGTGGCGCAGGGACCCCGCCCTGGAAATTCTGCACCGGCGATTGCGGATCGATCAGGCCGCCGCGCTTGCCGCGCTTCAGCCAGACCAGCGCGGCCAGCAGCTGGGGAGGCCGCCCGTGGTCGGCGGCACGCAGCAGGATGCCGAAGCTGCGCTCCCGCTCCACCAGCTTTTCGTCAGTATCCGCTGGCGCCTCCAAAGACTGCAGCCAGTGCGACCAGACCTCGCCGATCTCGTCGTCGGCATCGCCGGTGCCGACCGTGGCCGGCTCGACGCCGGTGAAGCCGCTGAGCTGGAACAGGGTCGCTGCCACGTGCTTGCAATGCCCGCCCATGGGACAGGTGCATGAGGAGCGGATCAATGCGCGGCCGTCGCGACCGCCGAGCATCGCCAAGGCTTCATAGGGGTCGGGGTGCGAGCCCTGCACCATGCCCATCCACACGCGTCCGGCCCGGTCCATGCGCACCAGATCCAGCACCCTGCCCTCGTCGGCATAGGCCAGGCCCCGCTGCAGGGCGCCGCGCGAGAAGCCTTCCTGCCAGGCGACAGGGTCGAGGGCGATGTCCTGATGGGCGTCAGTCACTGATCGGGAAACGGGCTGGAAACCCGGTAGTTTGGCACGTACGCAT
>CAZGKE010000227.1:0-4493 GCA_964526035.1 uncultured Gammaproteobacteria bacterium
TCTCTTTGGACGCGCAAAGAGAAGTGACCCGGCCGCCGGGAGGCGGACGGAAAAACGTCATGGATGACACAACAAGACCCGCCGCAGGCGGACCACCAAGTCGGCATGGGATGCCGACTTACAACAACAGCAAGCGGAATGGAGTCATGGACGACACCAACGATCGCGCCGCAGGCGGACCACCAAATCGGCATGGAATGCCAACCCACAACATCCGCACCAAGCCGGTGCCGCAGCACCCATCCCCCCGCACCGCCATGGTGCCAACCCGCCAGCCACCGGCATCCCCCTGATCCGCAAGTCTTTGCTGCGACGCACAAAGTCGCGCCGGCGACCTGGCTGGCACGGCATTCGCAATGCAAATGACGAGGGGAGGACCTGCCGTGCGGTCGGCGCGGTCACGATTCGGGGAACATCGTCATGCACAAGAATGCTGCTGCACTGCTGCTCACCGCCGGCGCCATGTTCGCCAACGAGGTCCGCGGCGAAGTGACTGCCAACATCGGCTGGGTCAGCGAATACATCTATCGCGGCGTACCGCAGAAGACTTCATCGGCGTCGGCTGGACTCGACTTCGAGAGCGGCATTTTCTACGTCGGCACCTGGGCAGCCGACGTCGGCGACGGCGCCGAGGTCGATGTCTACGGCGGCTTCAACTTCGAAGCTGGCGACTGGACGATGGGCGTCGGTGCTACCGGTTACTTCTACACCGGGGATTTCGACGACACCTACAAGGAGCTGAACCTGTCAGTCGGCTATGGACTGTTCTCACTGGAGTACGCCTTCGGCGAATACGACAACTTCGACGGACCCACGCTCGACTACGACTTTCTTGAACTGCATTTCGAGTACGAAGGCTTCTTCGCCGCCATCGGCACATTCGGCAGGGATTTCTCGGGCGATACCGCGCAGGCCGGCTATGGCTTCGAAGCCGCGGGACTGGACTTCAGTCTGGCCTGGGTGTGGGCGGACAAGCGCCTTGCCCTGAACGACGGCAAGGACGACCACACCCTGGTGTTCTCGATCACCAAGAACTTCACCCTCGCCGAATGAAGGCGCTCATCCACGCACGCGGAGGCAATACGCCATGAAGTTGATCACCGCCATCATCAAGCCGTTCCGGCTCGACGAAGTGCGTCTCGCCGTCGCCGGTCTCGGCGTTTCCGGCATGACGGTTACCGAGGTCAAGGGCTACGGCCGTCAGCGCGGCCACGCCGAGCTGTACCGGGGTGCCGAGTACGTCGTCGACTTCGTTCCCAAGTTGAAGATCGAGGTGGCGCTGGCCGACGACCAGGTGGAACAGGCCATCGAGGTCATCACCAAGGCTGCGCGCACCGGTTCCATAGGCGACGGCAAGATCTTCATCACGCCGCTGGAGCGCGTACTGCGCATCCGCACCGGCGAGATGGATGCCGACGCTGTCTGAACCCGACGCCTTTCCGCTACCGAAATTCAAACCGGAGGACACTGCCGTGGAGCAGGTCATCGAAGTCAAATATGCACTGGACACTTTCTACTTCCTGATGTCGGGCGCCCTTGTCATGTGGATGGCGGCCGGCTTCAGCATGCTCGAAGCCGGGCTGGTGCGCGCCAAGAACACCACCGAAATCCTGACCAAGAACGTCGGGCTCTACGCCATCGCCTGCGTCATGTACATGCTTTGCGGCTACGGCATCATGTACGGCGACGGGAGCGCGATCATTCCCGCCATCGGCATGCTCACCGCAGCGGACAACGACGCAGCCACGGTGGTCGCAGCGGCGATCGCCGGCAGTGAAGACGCGCCCTATTACTCGGACCTGTCGGATTTCTTCTTTCAGGTGGTGTTCGTTGCCACCGCCATGTCGATCGTGTCCGGCGCCGTGGCCGAGCGCATGAAGCTGTGGTCGTTCTTTGCGTTCGCGGTGGTGCTGACCGGCTTCATCTATCCGGTGCAGGGCTACTGGAAATGGGGCGGTGGCTGGCTCGACCAGGCCGGCTTTCTCGACTTCGCCGGGTCCGGCGTGGTGCACATGTGCGGCGGCGCGGCGGCACTGGCCGGCGTGCTGTTGCTCGGCGCGCGCAAGGGCAAGTTCGGTGCCGACGGCTCGGTGAAGGCGATTCCCGGCGCCAACCTGCCGTTGGCAGCGCTTGGCACCTTCATCCTGTGGCTGGGCTGGTTCGGCTTCAACGGCGGCTCCGAGCTGAAGGTCTCCGACGTTGGCGAGGCGAACGCGGTGGCGCTGGTGTTCGTCAACACCAACATGGCTGCGGCCGGCGGCGTGATCGCGGCACTGATCCTGGCGCGCCTGTGGTTCGGCAAGGCCGATCTCACCATGGCGCTGAACGGCGCGCTGGCCGGGCTGGTGGCAATTACTGCCGAGCCGCTGACGCCGTCGCCGCTGTTGGCTACCGGCATCGGCATGGTGGGCGGGGCGCTGGTGGTGGCATCGATCGTCACCCTGGAACGCGTGTTTCGCATCGATGATCCGGTCGGCGCCATCTCGGTGCATGGCGTGGTCGGCATCTGGGGGCTGATTGCGGTAAGCCTGAGCAACGACGACGCCAGCCTGCTCACGCAGCTGATGGGTGCCGGGGTGATCTTCGCCTGGGTGTTCGGTACCAGCCTGCTGGTGTGGTTCGTGATCAAGCTGGTGGTGGGCGTCCGCGTCAGCGAGCAGGTCGAGTACGAAGGAGTAGATCTGCACGAATGCGGCATGGAGGCCTACCCGGAGTTCACGCGTAGCGATTGAGTGGGTCGGTGGGGACGGCGGGCGGTGCGGCGGGTGGGCCGCACCGCCTTGCCGGTTTGCGGAGGGGTTTGCTGCTCAAGGCGCAGCGCACCGGGATTTCCACCAACCCACGGCGGTGCGCCATTCCTGTGGGAGGGACCTCAGTCCCGACCGATGCGTGTCGGGGCTGAGGCCCCTCCCACAGGGCCCTGGTGCTCCGCCCGCCCGGGAGCGGCCTCAGCCGCGACCGTACACAGCAGCAGGTTGCCTGGCGCGTCCGCTGTGCTGAGTCCGCGGAACAGCGACCGCCGATCTATCCTTCGCTCCGGAGCGACAGCGCCGGCGGCGTCGCCACCACGCTGCGCGTGCCCAGCCACCCTGCCAGCATCGCCAGCAGCATGCCGGCCAGGGCGCCGCCGATGAGCGCGGTGGTGGGCATGTCGAGGTTCATCTCGAATGCGCGCTGCGCCAGGATCTGGCCGGTCAGTGCAGCGCCGATCGCGGCCAGGGCGCCGGCGAGGCCGCCGATGGCGGCGAACTCGGCGAGTACCGCACCGCGGATCTGGCTCTGGCGCGCGCCCAGGGTACGCAGCACGGTGCTCTCGTAGCGGCGTTCGCTGCGCGTGGCCTGCAGCGCTGCGATCAGCACCAGCACGCCGGCGGCGAGGCTGAAGGCCAGCACCAGCTGCACCGCCTCGGCGACGCGCTCCATCACCTCGCGCACGCGGCCCAGGATGGCGTCGATGTCGATCAGGCTGACATTGGGATGATCGCGGGTGAGCTGCTGCAGCGCGCTGGCGCGCCCGGCCGGAAGATGGAAGCTTGCGATCAGGTTGTGCGGTGCGCCCTGCATCGCGTTGGCGTTCAGCAGCAGGAAGAAGTTCACCCGGAACGAATCCCAGTTGGCCTCGCGCAGGCTGGTCACGCGCAGGTCGTAACTCTGCTCGCCGATGCCGACGGTGAGGGTGTCGCCGACGTCGATGCCGAACATCTCCACCCACATCTTCTCCACCGACACTTCGGCGGCGTCGCTGTCGGGTTCCCAGAAGCGTCCCGCCAGCAGCCGGTTGGCCGGGGGGAAATCCTCGCGCCAGGACATGTTCAAGGGGCCGTTGATCCAGTTGCCCGCGCGCGGGTCGGCGAAGTCCTCGGCGCGCGGCGTCACCCCGTTGATGGCCAGCAGGCGCCCGCTGGCGAACGGCTCGAGGCGCGGCGTCACCACCCCGGCATCGCGCAGGCCCTGCAGCACGTCCACTGCCTGCGCCTGCTGCACGTTGAGCAGAAACCAGTTGGGCGTGTCGGGTGCCAGCTGGGCACGCCACTGCGTCAGCAGCGCCGGGCCGATCGCCGACAGCAGCAGCAGCGCGCACAGCGACAGCGCCAGCCCGGTGAGCTGCACCACCGACAGCGCGCGGCGTCGCGACAGTGCGGCGAGACCGAGCCGCCAAGCGCCACGCAGCCGCGACTGCAGCCGGCGCGCCAGCCACAGCGCGGCAAAGCCGACGATCCACGAAGCGATGCCGAGCAGCGCCAGTCCGCCGATCACGTAGGCCGCCATCCGCACATCGCGAGTGGCCAGTGCCACCAGCGCGCAGGCGGCAGTGACTGCGGCCAGCGAGATCAGCACCGGCGTCCGCGGCAGCGCGGCGAAACTGCGGTTCAGCACGCGCATCGGCGGCACCCCGCGCAGACGCAGCAGCGGCGGCAGGCCGAAGCCGAACAGCATCACCAGTCCGATGGCCGCGCCCGACAGTGCCGGTTGCGCCTGCGGCAGCGGCAGCC
>CAZGKE010000228.1:0-4255 GCA_964526035.1 uncultured Gammaproteobacteria bacterium
ATCCTGCTCCGCGGGCCAAGCCCGGCCTTCGCCATCCATGGCTCCGGCGCTCGTCGGGCCGAAGCAGTGCTTCGGCTTTTCCTCCTCGCCCCTGTGCCGACGCCAGACTGGCCCACTTCCTGTGGGCCACCCTTCGGGCTGTTCACTCCGGCCGCCCGCCGCTGCAGAGGGTCCCCGAAGAGCGACGCGCCCTCCAGGGCGCGCAGAGAATAAGAGCGGCCGCGGCCGCGTGTTGCTCTTCTGTAGGAGCCCACCCGTGGGCGACCCCTGCCTCACGGTCGCCCACGGGTGCGCTCCTACAGGCGGGACCGAGCAGCAGCGGGTCGCGAACAACCGCGACCGCACGCGTCACCGACTCGTCAACTTCAGTTCGATGCGCCGATTGCGCGCATATGCCGCCTCGCTCTCGCCCGCATCCAGCGGCTGGTGTTCGCCGTATCCGGTGGCGGCAAGGCGCTCAGCCGGGATACCGCGGTCCCTGAGGAAGCGCACGATGGCGATGGCGCGCGCGCTGGACAGCTCCCAGTTGGAGGGGAAGCGTGCGGTGCTGATGGGTCGGCGATCGGTGTGGCCGTCCACCTGCAACACCCAGGGCAGATCGCCCGGCATCTCGCGCGCCAGGTCGCGCAGCGTCTCGGCGATGCGGGAAAGTTCCAGCAGGCCCTGCTCGCTGACCTCGTCGGACGCGCTGGGAAACAGCACCTCGCTGGAGAACACGAAGCGGTCGCCGACGATCTGCACGTCCTCGCGATCGCCAAGCGCGGCACGCAGGCGCCCGAAGAATTCCGAACGGTAACGATTGAGTTCCTGCACGCGCTGCGCCAATGCCAGGTTCAATTCACGCCCCAGCTCCTCGATGTGGATGTCCTTGTCACGCACCGCGGCTTCTGCGGCGGCGAGCGCATTGTTGAGCTGTTCGAGCTGCTCGCGCACCGCGGCCAGCTGGCGGTTGAGCAACTCGGTCTGCGCCAGCGCGCGCTCCGAGACTTCGGTCTGCATGGTGAGCTCGCTGCGCGTGCTGTCGAGCGACACGGCCAGACGCGCCACCTCGGCTTCCAGCTCGGCTTTGAGTCGCGCCAGTGCGTCGATGTCGGCGCTCAAGCGAGCCACCTCGGTACGCCGCTCGGCCAGATCCTCGCGCGCACCGGCCAGCGATTCTTCGGTGGCGCCCAGTCGGCTGCGCAGGGCAGCGCCCTCGCGGCGCTCGGCCAAAAGCGAAGCGCCGAGTTCCCCGGCCTGGGTTTCGGCGCGCGTGCGCGCCTCGGATTCCAGGCTGAGCGATTTCGCCAGCGCCGCCAGCTCTGCGTTGAGGCGGTCGAGCGCTCGGTCACGGCCGCTGATGGCATCGGAGAGCACGAACTGCCCCAGCACGAACAGGAGCAGCACGAACACCATCACCATCAGCAGCGCGGCAAGGGCATCGACGAAGCCGGGCCACATGTCGAGGGCACGGCGGCGTGCGGGCAGCGCCATGTCAGTCCCTTCGCTCGTTCATCGCGGCGGCGATGGTGCGCGACAGCAGGCGCAGCTCCGAGCGCAGGGTCTCCGCAGTCTGTTCGCCCGAATCCGGTCGCGTGGCAAGCTGGCGCAGCACGGAACGCAGCTCGCCCTGCGCTTCGGCCAGCGCCGAGAGGTCGCGCGACTCGCGCGCCATCATGTCGCCCAGCTTCGACAGGTGGGTATTGAGTTCGGCCAGCTGCTCGGTGCCTGCGCGGCGCTCTCGTTCGGATTCGCCAATCGCGACCTGCATGCGGTCCAGACTCTCCGCCGTCTGTTCGAGCAGCGCCTGTACGTAGGCGGGCACGCTGGTCTCGCCCTCGACCGAAAGCCCCGACGGCAGGCGTGCCATGCCCGACAGCCATTCCTCAAGCTCGTTGTAGAAGCGGTTCTGCGCGTGCCCCGACTGCAGGTCAAGGAAACCCACGGTCAATGAACCGGCGAGGCCGAACAGCGAGGTGGAGAAGGCTGTCGCCATCCCGGTCAACGGCTGCCGCAGATCAACCTTCAGCGCCTCGAACATGGCCACCACGTCGGCGCCCACCGACAGCCCACCGATGATGTCGCCAATCGAGCGGATGGTGATCAGCAGGCCCCAGAAGGTACCGAGCAGACCAAGGAAGATGAGCAGGCCGATGATGTAGCGCGACAGGTCACGCTGCTCTTCGAGGCGGATCTGCACGCTGTCGAGGATCGAGCGCATCGACATCGGCGTCAGATGGAACTTGCCGCGCTCGCGCGAGGCGAGTACGCGCGCCATCGATGCCAGCAGGACTGGTTTCACCTTCACCGGGCGCTCCGGATCGGAGCGACGGAAGGCGTCCATCCAGTTCACCTCGCGCTGCAGGCGGATCACCTGCCGCAGGTTGACACCGATGCCCACTGCGAGCACCGCGAGGATGACCGAGTTGAAACCGATATTGGCCGCAAATGCCTCACCGAGCTGCGGCGCCAGCACCAGCGCCAGCGCGCCGACCACCGCAAGAAAGCCCAGCATCCAGGCAAGCGCGCGGATGGGACGACTGAAGTTCTTGACCTGCATGGGCAGGGGTTTCCTTTTCCAGTGCGAATGCCTGCGACCACGTTACAGACGGAAGGTTGCATCACGATACGGGCAAAAGCATGGCAGACGTCGACGCGTGGCGCATTCCCATGTCCGTGCCAAGGCGCCGAACCCGGCCTCCTTTCCAATCGTTGTGGGGACCGTGTTTCTCCCTTGTCTCGGGATAGCGAACCTCCGCGGTCGCCCACCAGTGGGCGACCGTCCCATCGTCGGTGCCGTGTCCCGGTCGACCGGGGTGGGCTGCTCTTGCGCAAGGGAAGAGAGGCAATCAGCCGCGGCCGGAATGCAAAACCGCATCCGCCATGAAGGCATCCAGCCTGTCGACAACCTCATCGACGCTGATCAGGTCCATCACCCCACGCCGATGGATGTGCTTGCCCCAGCGCAGACTCGAAGGCTCGCGCCCTAGCAGCGTGCGCGCGGCTTCGGGAAAACGGTTCACGCTGAGCGCACGACTTGCGAAAGGTCCGCTGCGCTCGCAGTCGGTGGCGGCGTACAGACCCAGGACCGGGGTACCCACGGCGTTGGCCATGTGGGCGGGGCCACTGTCGGGCGTCAGCACCAGCGTGGCGCGCCGGGCCAGTGCGAGAAAGCGCTTCAACGTGTCCTTGCCGATCAGGTCGACCGGGGCATGACGCATGGACGCGAGGATGGCGTCGCCGAGCTGGCGCTCGATGGCGCTCGGTCCGCCGCACAGCAGCACGCGCATTCCGTGACGCGCGACGGCGTGGTCGGCCACTGCGGCGTAGCGCTCGGCGCGCCAATTGCGCGCGGCGTGGCTGGAGGCGGGACTGAGAATCAGTAGGGGCTGGCCCACCGGCACATGCTCGGCGGCGAAAGCCTCGTCTTCGGCCGACACCGGAATGTCCCAGCACGGGCGCTCAGGCACGCGCAGACCGAGCGGCTCGAGAAAACTGAGCAGGCAGTCCATCACGTGCTGCTGACCACGCATCGGCGCAATGCGGGTATTGACCGCCAGCCCGTGCAGCTCGCTCTGGCGGGCATGATCGAATCCGACGCGCAATCGGGCCGGCACCGCCAGGGAGACAAGATTGGCGCGCAGGCTGCGCTGTGCCAGCAGCAGCGCGTCGAATCGGCGACCGCGCAGCCGTCGTCGGAGGTCGCGGACCGCACCGAGTCCGCCGCGTTTGTCGAACACCATGAACTCGACGCCTGCGATATCGCCCACCAGCCTTGCTTCCAGCTTGCCGATGATCCAGGTGATCGCGACGTCAGGGCACTGATCCTGAATGGCGCGCAGCACCGGCACCATGTGGACCACATCGCCGACGGCGGAAAGTTTGAACAGGCAGATCGATTTCATTGGCGGGTGCTGCACGAGCGCATGCCCTCCGGAAACAGGGCAGTCTCTGCTCGCCGCACGACGAGGCGCGCAGTCAATGCACCAGCGCTGCGCGCAGCACCTCGTAGGGCGCACGCTCGGGGAAGAAGACGATGCGGTGGTCTTCCAGCGCATCGCCGAGGGCGTGGGGCTCGCTCGCCGCAAGGCGGGCCTGATTGAAGGTTTCCAGCATGGTCAGAAGTATAAGCGCTCGCGAGCGACGTCGAGACGCCGCGCTCCGCACGTGTTCGCCGATCAGTGCGGAGTTTGGGCGGTCACCTCCGCGAGCGCTTCGCGCGCCGCCGCGACCGTCCTGTGATCGGAGCTGTACTGGGTCTCGTAGATGGCGAGTG
>CAZGKE010000229.1:0-4213 GCA_964526035.1 uncultured Gammaproteobacteria bacterium
GCTGTGGTTGGGGCCGTGGCGGCTGAGCCAGGGCCGGAGACGCGGCAAGCACGAAGACGATGGCGACAGAGACGAAGCGCGGCATGGCGACCTCCTGATGGCTCGAGATGACAATCACGATATCCGAGGGCGGGCGTGCGGCACAGCGAGACGACGCACCAAACCCGCGTCAAGGCTCATGGACGAAGCGGCCCGACCGCACGACGGGTGCGGCACTTCGTCGCACCACCCGATCTGCGACAAAAGGCCGCGCGCAGCCCGTCGTGCGGCTTGGTAGCCTTTATAGTCATGCAGTCGCTGCGATTCCGGCTGACCGGTCTGTTGGTTCTCGCGCTGCTAGCCGGTGGAGGGTGGTTCGCCCTGTCCTCGGAGACGCATCGTGTGCCGCACGCGGAACCCTCTGCTGCGACGACGACCGCGAACGGCGATGCCGGCGTGACGGCGCTCGACGTCTATGCGCACGACGGGGTCGTCGATGTCCTGACGGTCGTGCAGCAACCGGGCGCCTCTCCCGAACTAGTGCATCAGCGGTCGCGCGATGGCGGTCGAACGTGGTCCGAGGACACCACGATCGACCGGGGCGGGCACGGGCTCGATCGCCCACACCGAGGCATGGATCCCCAGATCGCCGCACACGGCGACACCGTCGTCGTGTTGTGGACAACGCCCGGCACGTCTCCCTGGGGAGCCGGTCCGCCCGCGACGGCGATCTCGCGCGACGGCGGGCGAACGTGGGCGCCAGGGACAAATCCCTCCGATACCGGATCCACCGATGGTCACGTGTTCCTCGAGATCGTCGCGGACGAGGCCGGCGATCTGTACGCCTTCTGGCTCGACTCGCGCGATGGCGCGCAGGGCCTGCGCGCTGCCGTGTCCCGTGACGGGGGCGGGTCGTGGGCGCCCAACGTCAGCGTCGATGCCGCGACGTGCGAGTGCTGCTGGAACACGGCCCTCCCCGTGGGTCCCGGGCGGGTACTGGTGCTGTACCGCGACAAGGATCCGCGCGACATGGGACTGGCCGTCACCGCCGACGGCGGTCGTGCGTGGGCCCGGCGCGCGACGGTGGGCACTTTCAACTGGGATTTCGATGGCTGCCCGCATGTGGGCGGCGGGCTCGCGGGAGGGGAGGCCGCCCTCCACGCCGTCGTGTGGACCGCCGAGAGCGGACACGAGGGCCTGCACCTGTTGCGGTCGACCGATCTCGCACGCACGTGGGCCGCGACGGCACGGGTCGGCACAACGCGCGCCCGCCACGCGGACATCGCGGCCGAAGGTGACGAGGTCGCGGCCGTGTGGGACGACGTCGTCGAGGGCGCGACGGCCGTGTACGGCAAGTCGTCCCGCGACGGCGGCGCCACCTGGACCGGGGCGGTCAGGCTCTCGGCGGCGGAGGACGTGGCGTCGCATCCCAAGGTGGTGGCCGTGCAGGGCGCGTTCGTCGCCTTCTGGACGGCCCGCGGCGCCGACGGCTTCCTGCGTCTGAAACACGCCGTCGTCAAAGAGGCCGGCGCGACGACAGCCGCCCGCTGACTCCGGACGCGCGTCGCGAGCGGTGTGCGGCCGTGCGCGCCCGCCGGGTCTCGCGCGCGGGCGGGGATCGAATTGATCTCGAGAGGGTTGGAGGACAGTATGTTTGAAGTCAGGAAAACGCGTCCGCGCCTGCGCGCGTTGGCCGGCGTCGTGGTCGCGTTGGGCTTGGGCACGGCGCCGTGCGTGGCGGCGCAGTCGAGGGTGGGAATCGAGGGCGCGGTGATGGACGCCGCCGGCGCGCCGGTGGCGTCGGCGCTGGTCGTCGTCGAGGGCACGGCGCACATTGCGTACAGCGACGGGCGCGGCCGCTTCCAGCTCACGGGCCTTCGGTCTGGGGTCCACGAACTGGTAGTACAGCGTGCAGGCTACGCCGATCAGCGTGTGGCGGTCGCGGTGGACGAGGGGGCGATGTTGACGCTTGAAATTACCCTGGTCGCCGCACCGACCTACGGCGAGCAGTTGACGGTCACCGCGAGCCGCCGCGAGGAACGGCTCGACCGCCAGCCGGTCTCGATCGGCGTCGTCGACGCCGACGAGATCGCCCTGATGCAGCCGCGGCACGTCGCCGAGCCGCTCAACCGCATTCCCGGCGTGCACATCGTGGCCTTCGAAGGCGAAGGCACGCACAACGCGGTTCGCCAGCCGCTCTGCTGCCGGCCCACGCTGCTGATGATGGAAGACGGGGTCCCGCTGACCTCGCCGGCGTTCTACTCCACCAGCCTGCTCAAGCTCGTCAACTACGCGCAGGCCCGCCAGATTGAAGTCTTGAAGGGGCCCGGCACGGCGGCGTACGGCAGCGACGGCGTCACCGGCGTCGTCCACTTCCGCACGCAGGACCCGCCGATCGCTCCGTCATGGACGGCCACCATCGAGGCGGGCGGCGCTGGGTATCGGCGCGCCCTGACGTCGGCAGGCGTCACACGCGGACGGCATGGCCTGCTCGGCACGCTCAACGTCAGTGACGCGGACGGGAGGCGGCAGAATCCGTACTCGCGCCAGAGCGCGTCGGCAGTGTGGACGACGGGCGTCGGGGCGAGCGCCGCGCTGCGCACCGTGGGTAGCGTCAACCTGACGAGTTCCACCGGCACCGACGATCAGACGCCAGAGCAGTTTGCGTCGCGCAGCAGTTTCAACCCGTATCCCATCGCATTCTCGGACTTCGCGAGCGTCCGGCTGTCGAGCACCTACACGCGCCAGGCGGGCGATCACGGCCTGACAGTGACTCCGTTCTTCCGCTGGACGGACACGGACTTCGTGCCCGGGTGGCAGTTGAGCTTCAACCCTGTCGTCTGGCAGTGGGACGAGACTTCGCTCGGCCTCCGCACCCAGTGGCGGTACGACATCCCCGGCCGACCCGTGGCCATCTCGACCGGCGTGGATCTGGACTCGACGGACGGGGCGCGTCAGGAGCCGCGCATCACTCCCGTTGACGTTGGCGGCATCTGGGTGGATTGGTCGCTGCGCACCGAGCCGCCCGCCTACGACTACGGCTTTGCCTATCGCGGGGCGTCTGCGTACTCCCAGATCGAAGCGGCGCCGTTCGCACGGATTCGCGTCGACGCGGGCGTGCGGTACGACTGGGCACAATACGACTATCGCAACCACCTGCCGGTGGTGCAGACCGGATCCACGCGTCGTCCGGCGGATGCCGTGCGGGAGTACCAGCAGGTCACGCCGAAGCTTGGCGTCACCATGGACGCTGGCCCCGGTGTCACGGTCTTCGGAGCCTACCGTCGGGGGTTCCGCGTGCCCACCGAGGCGCAGTTGTTCAAGCAGCAGGCCTCGGAGAACACGCTCGACCTCAGGCCCGTCAAGGCCGACAGCGTGGAGATCGGCGCGCGCGTGCGGCTGGCACAGCGAGCCCGGATCGAGGCGGCCGTCTACTCGATGCGGCTGACGGACGACATCCTGCGCTTCCGCACGCTCGACAATCGCACTGAAACCAGCAACAACGGACGCACGCGTCACCGGGGCGTTGAGGCGTCGGCGATGCTGGCGCTGACATCCGATCTGCAGGTCGCCGTCGGCTACACCTATGCGGTGCATCGGTTCACGCTCTGGCGGCCGTCGGCGACCGTGGACCTGAGCGGCCTCGAGATGGACGGGGCGCCGCGGCATCAGTGGAACGCGCATGTCACCTGGACTCCAGCGCTGGCGCGGGGCGGCCGCGTCCAGATGGAATGGCAGGGTCTCGGCGACTACTGGCTCGACACGGCCAACACCGTCAGGCAGGAGGGCTACGACGTGTTCCACCTGCGCGCCACCGTCCCGGTCGGGCGACGCCTCGAGGCAGGCCTCCGGGTAGCCAATCTCTTCGACCGCCTCCATGCGGCACAAGGGTTCCTCGGGTTCGGTCCGGTGCCGCGGCTGCTCAATCCCGGCGAGTATCGCACCGTGTACGCCAGCCTGACCGCGCGGTTCTGACCGGGGATGGCGCTGGCCGTGCGGCGGGTGTTCAACCGGCTCTTCGGCCAGTGATCACCGCCAGGCGTCCATTCACCCGCAATCCGTGCACCACGTCGTGCCGGAACGTCGAGCTGAGGTGTATGCCAATGGGGCTGCGCATCAGCCGTGAACCGCGGCGAATGAGGTGCCAGGGCAGCATCGCGCAGCCGTGTCGTGCGCCGTGGATGCCAGCGAAGGGCCTCGCGTGATGCCCGGTCACTCAGCGGCTGAACTGGTG
>CAZGKE010000230.1:0-4144 GCA_964526035.1 uncultured Gammaproteobacteria bacterium
TGATTAGATGGTGGTGATGGGTAGAGTTGAACTACCGACCTCAGCATTATGAGTGGCGCGCCCGGACGGATTCGAACCGCCGGCCCCCGCGTTCGAAGCGCGGTGCTCTATCCAGCTGAGCTACGGGCGCCCTATTGCTCTTTTGAGGACCATTCGCCAACGGTCACTCTTTGGTAACTCATTGACTACGTGGCCTACCAAACCTTTCATAAGTCGTTGTATTACATGTTAAGACCTCGTCACTCAAACAATGCATCCCTTGGTTCGAAGCCTGATGCTCTATCCAGCTGAGCTACGGGCGCCTTCCTTTTTCCAGTCTGTATGAACTACCTGCGCGCCGCCATCATCTTCAGGAAACCGTCGAAGGCGGTGCCGTAGTCGTTGAGCACGCCGGCGCAGACCGGGTGCTTCTCCATTGCCTGCCACCAGGTGGCGAGGCGGCCGGCGGCGGTGGGGTCGTCAATGCCGAACTGGCCGGCGGCCAGGATCTTCTTCAGCATCGCGGTGCTGGTACCGAGCGCGCAGTCACCCAGCGTCGGGGTGGCGCCCACGCAGAACGGACCAGCGCCCATCGCATGTTCCGCGTAGCCGTAGGTCTTGGCGATTTCCTTGCCGGCAGCCTCCACCGCAGCCGCATCCCGTTTGGCCGGATTCATGTTGCGGAAAAGCGGGCCGACGTGGGTGGCGATGTACAGGTCGACGATGCGGGCGATCAGGCGGCTGCGGGCCTTGTCGAGCGGATCGGCGGGCAGGCCGGACTTGCCCGGGTAGGCGTCGTCCAGGTATTCGCAGATGATGGTGGATTCGCCGAGACCCTGGCCGTCCACGTCCAGCGTCGGCATCTTGCCGATCGGGTTCAGCGCCAGGTATTCGGGGCTCTTGATGTTGCCACCCGGAGCCTCCGACAGGGGCAGGTCAACGCCCTTCAGTTTTGCATACATGACCACGCGGGCCACGTAGGGGGATGCAATGGCGCCATAAAGCTTGGGCATGGTCTCTTCTCCTTGGTCAGTGATTGGAACAAGGCTCAGGCCAGTGCGGACACGTCGAAGTCCCGCACCAGCCGGTCCGCCTGAAAAATCTTGAGCAGGATTGCCACGCGCATCCACATGCCGTTGCGCTCCTGCCGCCAGTACACCGCCCGCGGGTCATCGTCGACGGCCGGGTGGATCTCGGGACCGCGGGGCAGCGGGTGCATGATCACCGACCCGGGCTTGAGGCGCGCCAGGTTGTCCGGCGTGATGCTGTAGTCGGCGTAGTTCACCCGGCCGGTTTCACCCGTCGTATCCCACTCCGACTGCATGCGGGTCACGTAGATGGCATCCAGTTCCGGCAGCACCTCGGCCAGCCGGGCGCCTTCGACAAAGCGGATGCGGTTGTCCTGCAGGTGACTCTTGATGTCATCCTCCAGCGCGAACTCGGGCGGCGCGATCAGCACCAGCTGCACGTCCCGGTAGTTCTTCATCAGGTAGCAGAGCGAGCGCACGGTGCGGCCCCGCTTCAGGTCGCCCATCAGGCCGATCACCTTGCCGTCGATGCCACCCCGCTCCTCGAAGCTGCGGTCCAGCGTGTAGATGTCCAGCAGCGCCTGGGTCGGGTGCTGGTCCCGACCGCTGCCCGCATTGATGATGGGCACCGGGCGGGGGATGCGGTTCATCAGCTCGGCCGCCCGGGCCGCCTGCCCGGACACCGGCGTGCGCATTACGACCACGTCC
The DNA here is from genome assembly GCA_964526035.1 of uncultured Gammaproteobacteria bacterium. Lineage (GTDB taxonomy): Bacteria > Pseudomonadota > Gammaproteobacteria > Xanthomonadales > BPKI01 > DAOMOD01. Next base: position 1,716 of record CAZGKE010000230.1, read on the forward strand.
ACGTAGGAGCTGAAGGTGCGGATGCTGTCCTCGAAGCTCTCGCCCTTCACCTCCGAGGAGGTGGCGGCATCGCGGATCTCGCTGGTGCGGATGCCGAGCACGTGGCAGGCGTTGTTGAAGGACAGGAAGGTCCGGGTCGAGGGCTGCACGAAGTAGAGCATCGCCCGCCGGTCGGGCAGCAGCCCGAGCAGAAAGCGGGCCCCGTCCGGGTGCTTGGCCAGCAGCCGCACGCGGGTGGTGAGCTCACAGAGGTCGTCGAGCAGGGGCCGGTCGAATACCCGCGGATCCGTCACGTGGAAGAGGGGCGCCGGCGCTGTCGCCATGGGCTTGTTGAACCTGTTGTTGCCGCGGCCGGCGCGGATGATACCAGTCCGCCGGAAGGTTCGGCAGCGTACATTCCCGGCCCGAAAGCCGGGCTATACTGCCACCGTGGGCCTTGGGGCCATCGTGTATCAGTGGGAGTGCAAGACATGCGAATCCGACGATTGATTGCCGCCATCACCACGGCCTGTCTGCTGAGCCTGGGCCTGCAGGCCACGGCGCATGCCACCGTGATTGGCACCCAGCAGTTGCTCGCCGCCGAAGCCCGGGCCGGCCAGCTGGCCCAGATTGACGCTGCCCTCAGCCGGGCGGACGTTCAGGCGCGCCTGGTGGAACTGGGCGTTGATCCCGCCGAGGCCCTGAGCCGGGCAGCGGCACTTCCGGATGCCGAACTCGCCCGGGTGGCGGGTGAGCTGAACAGCCTGCCGGCGGGTGGCGACGGGATCTTTGTCGTGATCGGCGTGGTGTTCGTGGTGCTGCTCATCCTCGAACTAGTCGGCGTCATTGATATCTTCAAGCGCATCTAGTTCGACCAGGACGTTGCTGGTGGCCGTGGGCACGCTCGTGCTCACGGCCTGCTCCCTCGGCCCGGCCGCCCCCGTATTCCGCCTGGCCGAAGACCCGGCCCGCGAACTCACTGGGGTACCCTTTTTCCCCCAGACCCGCTACCAGTGCGGCCCGGCGGCCCTCGCCACCGTGCTGGTTGATAGCGGTGTCGCCATCAGCCCGGATGAACTCGTACCCCAGGTATACCTGCCCGGTCGCCGGGGCAGCCTCCAGGTTGAAATGCTCGCGGCGGCTCGCCGGAACGGCCGCATCCCCTACCCCCTCACGCCCGACTTCGACCAGCTGCTGGCGGAACTCGCCGCCGGCAATCCCGTACTCGTGCTCCAGGATCTCGGCGCGCTCGGTATCCGCCGCTGGCATTTCGCCGTGGTGGTGGGCTATGACGAGGCCCGGGAGGTGGTCGTGCTCCGCTCGGGTCGGGAACGCCGCCGGCTGGAATCCCGGGCGCGCTTTCTCCGCACCTGGCAGACGGGCGACAACTGGGCAGCGGTCGTCGTCCGCCCCGGGCAGTTGCCCGCGACCGCCACCGGCGCCAGCTGGGTACCGGCGGTCGCCGATGCCGAACGCTTCCTGCCACCAGCCGATGCGGGGGCGGCCTACGCGGCGGGGCTTGCGCGCTGGTCCGAAGATGCCCTCACGCTCTTTGCTGCCGGCAACCAGGCCTACAGCGAGGGCCGGCGGGACGATGCGATCAGCCTCTACCGGCGGGTGCTGGCCGCCGAGCCGGAGCACGTGGCAGCCCGCAACAATCTGGCCAGCGCGCTGCTGGACCAGGGTTGCAGTCCCGAGGCGTTGGCGCTGGCCCGGGAGGCGGCTGACCGGGTGCCGCCGGCATCACCGTTGGCCGGCCCGGTACAGGCGACGCTGGCCCGCGCGGAGCAGTGCCGGTAGTTACTACCGGCGACCCAGCTTCAGCATTAGACTGGCGCGATGATCATCGCCGACATCATGTCCCGCGAACCGGTTACCGTCGGCATGGACGAGGACCTGCGCCGGGTCAGGGAGCTCTTCGAGCTGTACCGTTTCCACCATCTGCTGGTACTCCTCAACGGGGAAGTCGTGGGCGTGATCTCCGACCGCGACCTGCTGCGGGCCACCAGCCCCTTCGTCGGCCGGGCCTCGGAGCGTCCGCAGGACCTGGCCACCCTGAACCGTCGCGTCCACCAGATCATGACCCGCAAACCGGTCGTGGTGGCCCCGGAAAGCCCGCTGCCGGAGGCCGCGCAGCTGATGCTGACCCAGCGGGTGTCCTGCCTGCCGGTGGTACCGGACACCGGTGGCCTGGCCGGCATCGTCACATGGCGGGACGTGGTGCGGGCGCTGATGGACGGGACGCGTATCTGAGCCGTGCCGGTGTCGCCAGCGCCGCTCAGCCGATCACGCAGGACACGCCACCATCTACCGCCAGGATCTGGCCGGTAATGTGCTTGCCGGCCGCCTCGGCAATCCGAACTGGCATCACGGCACCTTGCCGTCGCCCGGTAGTGTCAGGTAGTCGGCAGCGTTGAAGCGGCGCTCCCGGCCCGCGCGGAGTTCGAGCC
>CAZGKE010000231.1:0-4136 GCA_964526035.1 uncultured Gammaproteobacteria bacterium
TGTTGGCGCCGTTTTCCAGCAGTCGCCGCACCAGGTAGGGCAGCAGGTCCTCGTGGCTGCCGACCGGCGCGTAGACGCGGCAGGGCACGCCCAGATTCTTCGCGCCGATCACCTCTTCGTAGAGATCGTCGCCCATGCCGTGCAATCGCTGGAACTCGTACGGCGTTTCGCCGGCCATGCGGTGGATGGCGGCGATGGTGTGGGCGTTGTGGGTGGCGAACTGCGGGTAGAAACAGTCGGGACGCGCCAGCAGGCGCCTGGCGCAGGCCAGGTAGCTGACGTCGGTATTGGCCTTGCGGGTGAACACCGGGTAGTCGGCGTGCCCCATCTCCTGGGCGCGCTTGATCTCGGTGTCCCAGTAGGCGCCCTTGACCAGGCGCACGCACCAGCGCCGCTGGTGTCGTTGGGCAAGCTCGGCCAGCCAGTCGATCAGGTACGGTGCGCGTTTCTGGTAGGCCTGTACCGCCAGACCGAAGCCGTTCCAGCCGTCAAGTTCCGGCGCGCTGAACACGGCCTCCAGCAGATCCATGCTCAGCTCCAGACGGTCGGCTTCCTCGGCGTCGATGGTCAGTGCGATGCCCTGGTTCCTGGCGAGCTTCGCCAGATCGAGCACCTTCGGGACCAGTTCAACAAGCACGCGCTCGCGCTTGGCGCGTTCGTAGCGGGGATGCAGCGCGGAGAGCTTCACCGAGATCGACGGCGCGGCGATCACATCGCCCCTGTCGGCGACCTTGCCGATGGCCTCGATGGCATGGCGGTAGGCGCGCAGGTAGCGCTCGGCGTCGGGCGCGGTGAGTGCCGCTTCGCCGAGCATGTCGAAGCTGTAGCGCCAGGCGCGACCTTCCTTGCCCCTGGCCGCCTTGAGCGCCTCCTCGATGCTGCGCCCCATGACGAACTGATGGCCCATGATGCGCATCGCCTGACGCACCGCGAGACGGATCACTGGTTCGCCGCTCCGCGAGACCAGACGCTTGAGGGCGGCGCCGAAACCGCCGCGCGTATCCTCGCCGAGCTGCACCAGCTTGCCGGTCAGCATCAGGCCCCACGTCGACGCGTTGACCAGCACCCGGTCGCTCTTGCCGAGGTGCGATTCCCAGTCGGCGTCGCCGAGCTTGTCTGAAATGAGCCGGTCGGCGGTGTCCTTGTCGGGAATGCGCAGCAGCGCCTCGGCCACGCACATCAGCAGCACGCCTTCCTCGCTGGAGAGGTCGTACTCGCGCATGAAGCTCTCGATGGCGCTTTGCTGATCCTTCTTGGCGCGCACCCTCGCCACCAATTCGGTGGCGCGCGCCAGCACCAGGTCGCGCTCGGCCGGCGCCATCTCCGCTTCGATCAGCAGTTCCCGGACGTGCTCATCCTCGCCGCTCAGATACGCCGCAGTGACGCGGCTGCGGGAGGGGCTCTGCGCGGGCAGGAGTTCCGGCTTGAGGATCGGCTGCATGGGGCGTTTGTGCGGCGTGCGAACGGGGCCGGCATTCTACCGTTTCGCGGCCGCGCATAATGCGCATCCATGATCGAGGAGACTGGCGCATGAAACCCCGCATCAGCATGATCACTCTGGGCGTGAGCGACCTGGCGCGCTCGATCGCGTTCTACGAGCATGGCCTTGGCCTGCCGCGACTGGATTCGCCGCCATCGGTGGCGTTCTTCACGCTCAATGGCACCTGGCTCGGCCTGTATGGGCGCGAGGCCCTCGCTGAGGACGCAGGGTTGCCGGCCGCGGGCAGCGGCTTTGCCGGCTTCGCGCTGGCACACAATCTCGACTCCGAAGCGGCCGTCGATGCGCTGCTGGCCGAGGCAGTGGCCGCCGGCGCCACCCTGGTGCAGCCGGCGCGCAAGGTGTTCTGGGGCGGCTATTCCGGCTATTTTGCCGATCCGGACGGTCATCTCTGGGAAGTCGCGCACAACCCGTTCATGCACGTCGGGCCGCAGGACGAAGCGGACGACGCGTCGACCGCCAGGTGATGCGCGCCTGCGCCGGCGCGGAGCGCGGAGGCAGGCTTCGGGGGCCCTGCTGCAGCGAATGGGTGAGGCGTCAGTTCAGCGTTCGCGATAGTGCAGCGCCAGCAGCAGTATCCCCAGTAGCCCCTCAGCAGAGAATCCGCGCGCTTGTCCCCTCCCACAGTGTCGGGACCTGGCATACCGCGGGCTCTTGCGGGGAGTTGCAAGCAGCACGCGCATGCGGGCGATGGTGCCGCAACCGTCCACCCCGGCTTCGCGCCACCTGCACGCATGTCCACGCGCTTTTGCGGAGAATGGTGCGCCACCGGAGGGACGTTTCCCTTGCCGCCCCTTCCCCCCGCCGCCTATCATGTCGAGGTTTCGCCCATGGCGAGCATGCCGCTGTGATCCAGGTACGTCGCGCTGACGATGGCGCCTCCCGCGTGGAGGTGCTGCTCAGCCCCAACCGCTCGCTGTCCTGGGTGGGGCTGAGCCGCTTCTTTGCGCTGATGGCGCTGGTGTCGCTGGCGGTGTCGGGCTACAGCGCATGGCAGGGCAATGTCTTCGCGCCCTTTTTCGCCGTGCTGGAAATGGCCGTGCTGGCGCTGTGCCTGTGGTTGGTATGGGTATCGGGAAACCGGCGTGAACTGATTTCGGTGGCGCCGGAGGCGGTCGAAGTGCGCTGGCTGCCGCCACGGCGACCGGCGCGGTTTCATCCCTGCTGGACGCGGATGGCGCTGGAGGGGCATCACGGCAGGGAACGCGTATGGATCGGCTCGCATGGACAGCGAGTGGAGCTGGGCAGTTTTCTGCCCGAGGCCGAACGCGCGCAGCTTGCGCGACGCCTCCGTGAACTGCTGGAGCAGGCTGCGCGCGGCGCTTCCTGATGAACGAATTTCTGCTATCGAGAGAGAACACATGGCCGGCTGGATGAAGCGATTGACCATGGCAACGGCAGGGCTGGCCGCTTCGGCGCACGCCTGGGCCGTCGACCCGCAGCCCTGGCAGCTCAACATGACGCGCGGCGTCACGCAGACCAGCGAGCAGGTCTATCACCTGCACATGCTGATCTTCTGGATCTGCGTGGCCATTGGCGTGGTGGTGTTCGGCGCCATGGGCTACGCGATGTGGAAGTTCCGCAAGTCCAAGGGCGCAGTGCCGGACACTTCGTTCGTCCACAGCACGCGCCTGGAGATTCTGTGGACCTCGATCCCGGTGCTGATCCTGGTCGGCATGGCCTGGCCGGCGACCACCACCTTGATGCGCATGTACGACAGCACCGAGGCCGAACTCACTGTCAAGGTGGTGGGCTACCAGTGGCTGTGGCGCTACGAGTATCACGGCCAGGACGTCGGATTCGCCTCGCTTCTGGATCGCCAGAGCAATGCGGCGCGGCAGCTCGGCACCAAGCTCGATCCGACCACGGTGGAAAACTATCTGCTCAATGTCGACAAGCCGCTGGTGCTGCCGGTCGACACCAAGATCCGCTTCGTCATCACCGCCGACGATGTCATCCACTCCTGGTGGGTGCCGGCGTTCGGCTGGAAACAGGACGCCATCCCCGGCTTCATCAACGAGGGCTGGACCAATATCCAGACTCCGGGCACCTATCGCGGCCAGTGCGCCGAGCTGTGCGGCAAGGACCATGGCTTCATGCCGATCGTCGTTGAAGCCGTCAGCCGCGAGGAGTTTGCCGCCTGGGTCGAGATGCAGCAGGGGCTTGCCTCCCACGAGCAGGGACACCCGGTGTCGCGTGAGCAGCTGGCCGACATGGCACGCGCCCGCGCCGAGCGCCTCGCCCTGGTCACCGAATAACCGAACGATTTGCGGGAGTAGCACAGATGGGCACCCACGCCGCCACGCACGACGGGCACCACCACCAGCCGACCGGCATCATGCGCTGGATCACCACCACCAATCACAAGGACATCGGTACGCTGTACCTGTTGTTCTCGCTGCTGATGTTCTTCGTCGGCGGCGGCATGGCCCTGGTGATCCGCGCCGAACTGTTCCAGCCCGGACTGCAGTTCGTGCATCCGGAATTCTTCAACCAGATGACCACCATGCACGCGCTGGTGATGATCTTCGGTGCGGTGATGCCGGCCTTCGTCGGCCTTGCCAACTGGATGATCCCGCTGCAGGTGGGCGCGCCGGACATGGCGCTGCCGCGCATGAACAACTGGTCGTTCTGGATC
>CAZGKE010000232.1:0-4133 GCA_964526035.1 uncultured Gammaproteobacteria bacterium
AACCCCCGACCCTCGCCTTGTAAGGGCGATGCTCTACCAGCTGAGCTAAGCACCCGGGCGAAGCCGCTTAGTTTACAGAATCCTTCAGCGCCTTGCCAGCCTTGAAAACCGGGTTCTTGGAAGCCTTGATCTTGATGGTCTCGCCGGTACGCGGGTTGCGACCGGTGCGTCCTGCACGCTTGCGGACCGAGAAGGTACCGAAACCCACCAACGAGATGGTATCGCCCTTCTTCAGCGTCTTCTTGACAACTTCGACCATGGCGTCGATTGCAGCAGCGGCGTCGGTCTTGGTGATGTTGGCCTTTTCGGCGATGGCGCCGATGAAATCAGCTTTGTTCATGAATCACTCCCTCACAAGGTCTCAGCGACCTGTGGCATTCGCAGTTTTGGAATTCGAGTGGATACCCTCATCGTGACTCCCCAGAGGACATCCAGTTCGGACCGGCCGGAACCCGCCTTGCGGGGCTGTGCGGAGATCGGCGTGACAACTTTATACCAGCCCGCCGGAACCCACGCAACACAAGCAATCATGCGGATTTGCGCAGAATGCAACGCAAGTCGTTCCGCGCTGTTTGCATGCACAGGTAAGTCGCAAAGTCAATGCGAATGCGCGATTCAGTGCGGTCTCACTGCGCTGTCCGGATCGTTCGCCTGACGCGTCGCTTCCGGTGCCTTGGCGGCAGCGTCCGGCACCACACCGGAGGGCTTCAAGGGATGTATCAGCGCGATGTCGAGCACTTCGTCGATCCAACGAACGGCACGGATATCAAGACCTTCGGTGACGTTCTTCGGGATGTCGGCAAGGTCCTTCAGATTTTCGTCGGGGATGATCACGGTCTTCAAGCCGCCGCGATGTGCGGCCAGCAGCTTCTCCTTCAGGCCCCCGATCGGCAGCACGCGCCCGCGCAAAGTGATCTCACCGGTCATCGCGACGTCGGCCCGCGCCGGCACCTGGGTCAGTGCGGACACCAATGCGGTGCACATGCCGATTCCCGCGCTGGGTCCGTCCTTGGGCGTCGCGCCCTCGGGCACATGCACGTGGATATCAAGCTTCTGATGGAACTCGGGGTCGACGCCCAGGCGATCGGCGCGCGCGCGCACCACGCTCAACGCCGCCTGGATGGATTCGCGCATCACGTCTCCAAGCTGACCGGTGTGGATCAGCTTGCCCTTGCCCGGCACCACGGTCGCCTCGATGCTCAGCAGTTCGCCGCCGACATGGGTCCACGCAAGTCCGGTCACCAGACCGATCTCGTCGGTCGCCTCCGCGCGCCCGAAGTCGAACTGACGCACGCCCAGATAGTGCTGCAGGGCGTCGGCCTTCACCGAAACCTTGCGCATCTTCTTCGACTTGGTCTTGGCGGACGACTGCTTGAGAGACAGTTCCTTCACCACCTTGCGGCAGATCTTGGCAATTGCACGCTCAAGATTGCGCACGCCCGATTCGCGCGTGTAGTAACGCACGATGTCGCGCACGGCATCCTCGCCGATGACAAGTTCGCCTTCCTTCAGGCCGTGGCCCTTGGTCTGCTTGTCGATCAGGTAGCGCTCGGCGATGTTGATCTTCTCGTCTTCGGTGTATCCGGGGATGCGGATCACCTCCATGCGGTCGAGAAGCGCCGCTGGAATGTTCAGGGAGTTCGCTGTCGCGATGAACATCACCTCGGAAAGATCGACATCCACTTCCAGGTAGTGATCGCTGAACGCGTGGTTCTGCTCGGGGTCGAGCACTTCCAGCAGCGCCGAAGCCGGGTCACCGCGGAAGTCCTGGCTCATCTTGTCGATCTCGTCGAGCACGAAGAGCGGGTTCTTGGAACCGACTTTGGCGAGATTCTGGATGATGCGACCGGGCAGCGAACCGATATAGGTGCGCCGGTGACCGCGGACCTCCGCCTCATCGCGCACGCCGCCCAGACTCATGCGAATGAACTTGCGGTTGGTGGCCTTGGCGATGGACTGTCCAAGCGATGTCTTGCCGACGCCGGGAGGGCCGACCAGACAGAGAATCGGGCCCTTCATCTTGCGCACCCGCTGCTGCACAGCGAGGTACTCGAGAATGCGCTCCTTGACCTTTTCCAGACCGTAGTGGTCCGCGTCGAGCACGCTCTCTGCAAGCACCAGATCCTTGCGAACCCGAGCGCGCTTGCTCCACGGCACCGAAATCAGCCAGTCGATGTAGTTGCGCACCACGGTGGCTTCTGCCGACATCGGCGACATCTGCTTCAGCTTGTTGAGCTCGGCACGGGTCTTGGTCTCGACCGCCTTGGGCATTCGCGCCGCGGTGATCTTCTTTTCCAGCTCGTCGATCTCGTTGCCGCCCTCATCGAGATCGCCCAGTTCCTTCTGGATCGCCTTCATCTGCTCGTTGAGGTAGTACTCGCGCTGGCTCTTTTCCATCTGCGACTTGACCCGGCCGCGGATGCGCTTCTCGATCTGCTGCACGTCGATCTCGCCATCGACCAGCCCGATGAGAAGCTCCAGTCGCTCGGCCACATCGGTGGCTTCGAGGACACGCTGCTTGTCCGCCAGGCGCACGCCAAGGTGTGCGGCGATGGTGTCCGCCAGTCGCGAGGGATCATCGATTCCGGACAGCGTGGTCAGCAGCTCCGGGGGAACCTTGCGATTGAGCTTCACGAACTGTTCGAACAGGCTCATCAAGGACCTGGCGACCACCTCGACTTCGCGCGCTTCGCGCGAATAGATGCTCTCCACCGGCTCGCTGGTGGCGCCCAGGGTGTCGTCAATTTCATCCAGGGTCACGATACGCGCGCGCGATACGCCCTCGACCAGCACCTTGATCGTCCCGTCGGGCAGCTTGAGCAGCTGCAGGATGGAGGCCACCGTGCCGACGTCGTAGAGATCTTCCGACTTGGGGTCGTCCACGTCCGGGCTCTTCTGCGCCATCAGCAACAGCTGACGCTGTCCGGCCATGGCCAGATCGAGCGCCTTCACCGACTTCTCGCGACCGACGAAGAGCGGAATGACCATGTGCGGGTACACCACGACGTCGCGAAGCGGCAGCACCGGCAGGCGGTCATTGAGGGTGGAAGTGGCGGTCTTGGTTTCCATGGGTATGGGTCTTGCGCCTCAAGGTAGGGGAGCGTATCGGCAGCAGGTCTGCTGGAGCCCAGCCTGCGACCAACACCATGCATCGTCAAGTGAGGGCGGCACGAGCAAATGCAAGGCTCCGACAGACGGTTGCCGGCGACGTCGCTGCCGACGATTTCCGAGTGGACCCGTAGAAAAACAGGCGCGAGGCTAGCCGCGGAGTCCTTCGTTCGGCGCAAATCCGAAGCTTGTGCGGATTTTCAGCAAGGAAGGGAAATTCGCGGCGCTACCGGACAGAATTCGGAACAGCAATTGACCAGGCGGAACTCCGCGCCGGCCATGGGAGTATTCCACACCGATGCGCGGAGGGAACTAGTCCGCCGCCGCCGCCTTGGCTGCAACGGGCGTACTCGAGTAGATCAGGTACGGTTCGGCCTGGCCGCCGATCACCGCCTCGTCGACCACCACCTTGGACACGTTCTCAAGCGACGGCAGATCGAACATGGTGTCGAGCAGCACCTGCTCCAGAATCGTGCGCAGGCCGCGTGCGCCGGTCTTGCGCTTCAGCGCTTTCTGCGCCACTGCATTCAGCGCATCGGGACGGAACTCGAGATCGACGCCCTCCATCTCGAACAGCTTGCGGAACTGCTTGGTGATGGCATTCCTCGGCTCGGTGAGGATTTTCACCAGCGCTGCTTCGTCAAGCTCCTCCAGCGTCGCCACCACCGGCAGCCGACCGACGAACTCGGGAATCAGGCCGAATTTGATCAGGTCTTCGGGCTCGATGCTCTTCAGCACCTCACCGACGCTGGCCTTCTGCTTGCTGGAACGGATCTCGGCGGCAAAGCCGATGCCGGTGGACTCCGAGCGCGCCTGGATGATCTTTTCCAGCCCGGCGAACGCGCCGCCGCAGACGAACAGGATATTGCGGGTGTCGACCTGCAGAAACTCCTGCTGCGGGTGCTTGCGGCCGCCCTGCGGCGGCACAGAAGCGATGGTGCCCTCGATCAGCTTGAGAAGGGCCTGCTGGACGCCTTCGCCGGAGACGTCACGGGTGATCGACGGGTTCTCGCTCTTGCGCGAGA
>CAZGKE010000233.1:0-4130 GCA_964526035.1 uncultured Gammaproteobacteria bacterium
GAATGGATTGAGGGCGGCGATCTGGGGCAGTGGCTGGCGGGGGGTGTCGACGCGTCCAGGGAGTCGGTCGGGGCTGAGGCCCCTCCTGCAACAGCCAGGACACCGTCTCTTGCACTCAGACTGGAGGCCATCGCCCAGACCTGCGAGGCGGTTGCCGCCACCCACGGCGTGGGCGTGGTGCACAAGGACCTCAAACCCGCCAACGTGCTGGTGCGCACCCGCAGCGACGGCCGGCTGCAGATCCGTCTCGCCGACTTCGGCATCGGCGCACTCTCGGACAGTCGCGCCATCGAGGCGCTCGGCATCACCCAGCTCGGATTCACCCGCACCCGCGGCGACAAGGACTCCAGTTCGGGCACGCCTTTGTATCTGGCGCCCGAGGTGATCGGCGGGCAGATGCCCACCCAGCGCAGCGACATCTACGCGCTCGGCGTGATGCTCTACCAGGCCATCGTCGCCGATCCGCGCAAACCGCTGGCCCCAGGTTGGGAGCGCGAGGTCGAGGACGAACTGCTGCGCGAGGATATCGCCGCGGCGGCCGACGTCGATCCAGATCGACGGTTGGGCGATGCCGCGGAACTGGCAAGACGATTGCGAGGGTTGAGTGACAGGCGCCACCAGCGCGCGGCTGCCGAGCAGGCTGCGCATGCGCAGGCCGACGCCCTGCATCGAGCCGAAACGCAGGCGCGCAGGAATCGCGTGTTCGCCGCGCTGGCGTTGATCCTGCTGATTGCTTCCGTGGTCAGCTTCGGATTCTATCGGGAGGCGCGTCAGGCTCAGGTCGAAGCCGAGGCCGCGCTCGCATCGGCAGAGCGCGAGATGGCCATCAGCCAGGCCATCAACCGATTCCTCAATGAGGATCTGATCCGTTCAGCCGACCCCTTCACGGTCGCCGATCCCAATCGGCCGATCAGCGAAGTGATCGAGGAAGCGCTTGCGCGGGTCGAGCTGCAGCTGGGCGACGAACCGGCGGTGGCCGGTGAAGTCTTCGCAAGCCTTGGACAGGCGCTGTCGGGGCTTGGCCGCCTGGACGCCGCGACCACAGCGCTCGACGCCGCGGTCGAGCGGATGCAGCGCGTCTACGGCCCCGGCGATGCGCGGACGCTGCAGGCTCGGCTGGCGCGGGCGATGGTCGAGAACGCCCGTCAGCGCAATGACGCGTTCGCGGAGATCGTGGACGCCCTCATGGCAGATGCAGTCGACCTTCCCGTGCTGCATCCCACCCGCATGCGCATCGTCAACAGCCACGCCTGGGCCCCGTTCTCGCAGGGGAACTTTCCAGAGGCGCTGCTGCGCTACAGCCGCGCGCTGGAGGAGCTGCGTGCATGGGCCGATGCACCTGCCGAAGAACTGGCCCATCTCTACTGGGGCCAGGCCCTGACGTTGCATCGCCTGGGTGAGCGGTTGCCGGCGCTGGAAGCGGCGCAGCAGGGGCTTGCGTTGCGCACCGCGGCATTGGGTGAGGACGCGGTATTCACCTGGCTGTCCGAGGCGCAGGTGGCCAATGTTCTGGTCGCGCTCGATCGCGCAGACGAAGCTCTCCCACGATTGGAGAGCGTCTACCGTCGCATGCAGGACCGGTTCGGGCCTGTACACAACCAGTCGGTGGGCGCGGCACATGAATACGGACTGGCGCTGTTGAATGCCGGACGGCCCGAACTCGCCGTCGAACCGCTGCAGGATGCCGTCAGCGGCAAGACCAGCCTGTTCGGACTGCTTTCCGGCTCGGCGGTCACTTCCGGGGCGGTGCTGGCGGCGGCATTGACCCAGTCCGACCGCCTGGACGAGGCCGATGCCCTGTTCCTGACCTACCGGGACTTCCAGCCGCACAGCGCCTACGACCTGCGCAGCTTCGGCTCGCTGCTCCGCAACCGCGCGGAACTGCGTCTGCTGCAGGGTCGTTCCGACGAGGCTCGCGCGGACTGCCAGCAGGCACTCGACATCACCCGCGCGCAGGTGCCGGAGGGGCATCCGATGCTGCGTGCTTCCGAGGTCTGCCTGGGTCTGGCACTGGCCCACCTGGGCGATAGGGATGCCGCGCGCGCGCTGATCGAGCCCAATCTACCGGCCCTGCGTGCGGCAGGGCGGCCGGCGGCAACGCTGGTGGCGCGCATCGAAGGCATTGCGCACCTGCTGCTGGAGCCTTGAGACCGCCGAGCTTGTCAGGCCGCCGTCAGTCCCGCAGCAAACGGTAGTGCCCGCTGATGGTCCAGGCGAACAGCACATCCTCCTCGCGAACACCGGCACCAATGTTGTGCAGGATCAGCGGTGCGTCTGCGCCCCAGCGATCGGAAACGATGCCGATGTGAGGCAATCCGGAATCGAGGCGCCAGCTCACGACATCGCCAGGTCGGTAGGCGGCGGCGTTGCGCTCCGGCACCAGCGCCACCCCGTGGCGCGCCAGCCAGGTTTCGAGGTTCGGCACCCGGCGGTGGTCGATGTTGCGATCGGGTGAGGACAGGCCCCACAGCGGGGGATAGCGGTCGAAGGCCCCACGCATGTCCTCATGTATTGCGACCTGCAGGTCGATACCCAATGCACGGAACGCGCGTACCAGCACGTCGCTGCAGACGCCGGTGTGAAGCGGCACGTCGCCACCGGGATAATCGAGGCGACGGTAGCTGCCGTCGTAGCCGGTGGTGACGCCGACCTGGTCGCGCGCCGCCTTCACCAGACGCAGCGCCTCGGTCTCCGCCGCTGCGGGTACGGCAAGGGCGAGCAGGAGTGAAAGTAGCGGCATGGTTCAGATCCAGACGTCGTTCTTCGCCGCCGGCACGCCGCCAGACGCGCCGGTGTACCCCACTCCGTGACCGTGCCGGCCGCCCCGAGTTCGCCCGCGCCTGCACACGCGTTCAGGGATTCACAATTCCACGATCGCCTTGAATCCGCCCCAGAACATGCGCTTGCCATCGAACGGCAATGACTTCACGTCGTGCATGTCGGCGATGCGCGGATCCTTCATCACCTTGGCGTTGGTGCGGTCGCGCTGGGCCTTTGATGCGTAGACGATCCAGGCGAAGATCACGGTCTCGTCGGCCTTCAGCTTGACGCTTTGCGGAAACGAGGTGTGCTTGCCGGGCTTGACGTCGTCGGCCACGCACTCGATGTACTCGAGCGCACCGTGCTCGCGCCAGACCTTGCCCGCCCTCTTCGCCAGCCGCCGGTAGTCGGCGAGTTTGGCCTTGGGAACCGGTAATACGAAGCCGTCGACATATCGCGCCATGCTGTTCTCCTGCTGTGTGGGTGAGGAATATTCCGGCCTGATTCGACGCGCTGTGGCGCAATCGGATGGCCCTTTTTCCGGAACGACGAATCACGGCGCCCGCTTTCGACAGAGTTCCGGCCGCCGTCGCCATCACGTCTCGAAGCGGTAAACCCGAAACCCCTCCTGCAGCGTCCAGCCCGCGGACTCGTACAGGCGCTGCGCCTCCCGATTGTCCTCGGTGGTTTCCAGCATCACCCGCACCGCGCCAAGCTCAAGGGCGCAGCGGGTGGCGGCGTCGAGCAGCTGGCGTCCGACGCCGCGTCCACGCGCACCCGCACCCACGAACAGATCGTTCAATACGAAGATGCGCGCCAGCGACACCGAAGAGAACATCGGATAGAGCTGGACGAAGCCCAGCACCTCGAGGTCAGTGTGCGCGATGAACAGTATCGATTCGCCGTGCTCGAACCGCCGCAGCAGGAAATCGCGCGCCGCGGGCAGGTCCGAAGGCTGCCCGTAAAACTGGCGATAGCCGTCGAACAGGCCGGCAAGCGCATCGAGATCGGCCAGCACCGCCTGGCGCACCTGGATATCGGACATGTCGATTCGGTTCCGGAAGACGACACTCGGTAGCGTACACCGGCTCGCTCAGCGGTTCAGCGGTGCCATGGAAAGTTTGGCGCTTGATCACCCCGATCGATCTGAACGTCAGCTGGACCTTGCGAAGCCTCGCGGATTCCAATGTCGTTATCGAACCGACCGGGCGCAGTCCGCCATCTACTGTGTCTCCCACGCTTGGATTGCTCCATCACGTTTCAGACGCACAGGAAAAGCCAGGGCGGCATGCAAACCGGAGCGCCGAGCGTGACGACACGTCCCCAGCCGGCACGATGGTCGGCTTCATCCAGCACGAGACAGCAGCGAA
>CAZGKE010000234.1:0-4034 GCA_964526035.1 uncultured Gammaproteobacteria bacterium
GTTGCGCGTCCCTCTGGCGCGGTGAAGCACAGCACGAAACGCTCCTGCGCATCGATGGCTGCACAGTGTTCCGCGCGGCCTCATCGCCGCCCATCGGCGTTTCTCCCGCGTATGGGTAAGACATTGGCGCGGCGTAGCGTAGGAAATCGCCTACCTGATGCGGTTGTCCGAGAGCGAGAATCCGAAGCCGTTCGTGTGGACGGCGAAGGCTAACGACATCCTGCAAAAGGTCATCCGCGCCAACAGGCGCTTAAGTTCCAAGAAAAACGAAGCACTACACTAGATTTTCCAGGCGGGCGTACTGCCCACGTTTCCGCCTGAAGCCAACGTGCCGGGCGAATTGCGAACCTGCGGCTACTGCAGTACATCCACGTGGATGCATCCAACGCCGCCCTCCTCCGCCGTCGTCCGTGCGCACAGGCGGTCCAGTGGCATCGGCCTTTGAGCGCTGACAGGGCGGCCGTCTGTGCGCCGGCGTGCCCCGGCTCGACGGACGCCGTCCGACCACGTTTGGCCCTTTGGGGCCTGCAACCTGGTCACTGTTACTGCTAAGGTCCAGCACGCCGCCATCCGAAGTTGCTTCCATGCCGATCCTTCATTGCAGTTGGCGCTGGCTGCCTTGGCTGCTGCTGACCGCATTGATCGCCGGCTGTGACGGCCAGCCCGAGCGCAAGGTACCCGTCGGGCGTCTGCATCTCGCGCTCGAGGATGCGCAGCGCTCGCACTGGTCCGGCACCGGCGCGCGGCCGGTATCGGTCACCATGTGGTATCCAGCGGCCGACGGTGCGCTGGAGTCCGTATGGGAAGCCGGGGTATTCATGTTCGGTCGCAGCGCGTCGCAGGCCGTCTGGCGCGACGGGCGAGCGCACCCGCTGATCCTGCTGTCGCATGGTACCGGCGGATCGTCCGCGCAGCTGTCGTGGCTGGCGGAGTCGCTGGTGCAAGCCGGGTTCGTGGCGCTGGCGGTCAGCCACCACGGCAACACCGCCGCCGAGGAGCGCAACTATCCGCACGGTTTTGTACTGCCTTGGGAACGCGCCGAGGATCTGCGCGTCGCTCTCGCGGCGGTGTTGTCAAACCGCGAACTCGGCCCTCGCATCGACGCAACGCGGATCGGTGCGGCGGGCTTCTCGCTTGGCGGCTACACCACTCTGCTGCTTGGCGGCGCGCGCCATTCACGCGAAGGGTTCACGGCATACTGCGCGAGCAGTCCACGAAGCCCGAGCTGCATGTTGCCGCCTGAAGCTGGCTTTGACGCTGCCGAGCTGACCCGGCTCGCCACCGACGATCCGCAGTTTTCTGCCAGCTTGGAGCGCGCGGAAGCCGACTACCGCGAGCCCCGCGTGCGCGCGCTGTGGTTGATGGCACCGGCACTGGTGCCAGCGCTCGCGGATGACAGCTTGCGCGCGCTGTCGATCCCGCTTGCGCTGGTTGTCGGCGACGACGACCCGCAGACGCCGCCGGCCGAGAATATCGAGCGGCTGCAAGCGCTGCTGCCACATGTCGAGGCACGTCGCATCGAGGGTGCCACGCACTATGTGTTCCTCGCCCCCTGTACGCAGCGCGGCCGTCTATTTGCCGGCCCGATCTGCCGTGACGGCGAAGGCATTGATCGCGAGCAACTCCACGCGACCGAGGCAGCGCACGCGATCGAGTTTTTCTCCGCCGCACTGCCGGCCAGGCCGACGCCGGCCGCCGGCAGGATCGCACCGCGCGCTAGCGAAACAGAGAGCACGTTCTAGCCCGGACGTTTCACGACGCGTTTCTGCTGATTCAGCGCTGGCGCGGCCGCTGGCCATTCACCAAGTCGCGCTGAGACCCGGTCAGAACATGCGCGTTTGATAGAATCACCCCTCCACATCGCAGGAGCGCACAGCCATGCCCAATTTCGTCGGCGTCTGGAATACCACCCGCTACAGCCACAACGATCCCGAGAATCCCGAAGCCATCGTCCTGACCATCACCGCCGACGCCCAGCCGGGCGCGTTCGACGGCACCTACGCGAGGCCCGGTCCGGATGCAACCCTGTTCGGCACCGTCGATGGCACCGGCATCGTCTGGACGGCGCAGCTCAGCGAGCCGCACGTTGGCGATCAGGGCACCGCCGTGTTTTTCATCTCGGCCGATGACAACACCCTGTACGGCGCGTGGACCAGCCAGCAGCATCCCAGCGGTCCGCAGCCGTGGTTCGGTACGCGGGCTTAGGCCGCGAGTCGAGATTCAGATTCGCGCTGACCCCAGCGCGAGACGCCTAGAGCTTGCGAGCGAGTCGACGCCATCCCGCGAACACGGGCTACCCAGCGCTTGTGATGCATTGAAAGGTCTCACGGGGTGCATAATGCGTGCAGTCACTTGCAATTAATGACCCGCCATGAATGCAGTTCTTCAGGAGCCCTTGGCTGATCGGTTCCGTGAACGCGACACGCCGTATCTGTCGCCCGCCAAGGTCGGCGACCTGTTTGGATACCGCGTCCACGAACTGGCCGAGCGCGCCCATGTGCATCGCAACACGCCCACCGCGCGGCCGCATGCGCAGCCGCTGCAGAGATATCTGCGCGACATGGTTCGGGTGAGGCATGAGAGCTCGCATTCACTTTTGACGAGGAGCATGTTATTGCGCCGTATGATCCAGATGACCCGGAGTATCAGGATCTACAAGAAGGAGCAATTGAAAAGGGTGTGATCATTGAAAGAGTTGACCATAGCCTCCTCGCAAACCATTCGTGCAACCCAAATTTGCGACGTCGAGATTTCTTCCGGTGGGAGGCTGTGCATGACATCGAGCCGGGAGAATATTTGACGGTCGACTACGCGTATCTTTGGACAAGTTCCGCTTTGTACTGGGCGTTCAATGCTCCCGAGGAGTGGAGTTTCATTTGCGAATGCGGTGAAAAAGGATGCCGTGGTCACATTACGTCGTGGGACTGGATGTTACATCGGTTTCGTGGATCGGAATTTGATGGACAGTTTCCTCCATACATTGATGATGCGCGTAGACTTCTCTGGCATCGCGAATGGCCATGAGTTCATAATGGTTGCGAAGCATAGGGATTGCTTTTACCTTTAATCCCCGTCGATCGACGGGGATTTTGTTTTTATGCGCTGAGTGGATGCGGTTTGATAGCCAAAGTAAGCGTGTGATCTGTTCTAGATGATGAACTGACGAACAAGAGCAATCATGAGTACAAGGAGTATTGATGTTGCTTGGAATAGAATCATGGGGATGTATTTCCGTCTTGAAGTACTTCTATCCGGAAACATCTCACGAATTCTTTTTTCAAATATGATATATGGTCCGTGGAAGGCAAAAACCATAAGTAAACCCGCTTGAATAAACCCAATGATCCCTGGAATTCCTCCTATAAAGAGGCCGATAAAGTGCGTAAATTGATCTACTACAACAGCCCAAAATAAAAAGATAGTGAGCCCAAATTTAAATACTGAAAAGTCATAGCGTTTCAGTGTCCATGTAAAACCGTATGTTATAAGGAGGTAGTGGGGAATACCAAAGAGAAAAAGATCACACGCGAGACTATCAGGGCAAAATACTACAGGATTCTGTCCTTGAGCTACTAGATACACACTTGTTTTATAGGCAAGAAACTCAATGAGCATCCCACCCAAAAAAACTAAGATACCAAACCAGAGAAGCGGTTTGTGTACTTTCTGTGCTAAGAGTTCGAATCGCTTGTGGAAAAAGAGGACAAGTGCATAGGGAAGACCGATATAAAAAACATACGGCGGCGCATCACTACCCATGACGACAATAAAAAAGAAGGAGAAAATGAGCGTGAAGAGTCCAAAAAGTTTATATGTATCAAACATAGTGATACATCATATCATATACTACGAAATTGTTTCATTAATTTGCTGTAAATTAAAATTTCAGCCAAGTTTTTAGAATGTCTTACAAGTATTTCAAAAGAGAGGAAAAATACCGTAGAGGACGTCATTGACTGATATACTTATTAGTGGAGGCATAGGAAGTTCAAACGCCCTTTTCGGCGAGTCTGCCGGGTAGGCGGCGGCCTCGC
>CAZGKE010000235.1:0-3989 GCA_964526035.1 uncultured Gammaproteobacteria bacterium
AGCTCCTTCTTGCCGGGCGCCAGGGACACGTTGGGCATGCGTTGGAACTGCACGCTGGACCATGAGTCGGCGTAGCAGCAGCCGTGCGATTCCTTCTCGCCGATGATGTGCGCCTGGTCGCGGATCGCCTGGTAGTTGACCAGCTTGCCGTCGGTGACCAGGTCCCAGCGTCTGGTTGGCACGCCCTCGTCGTCGTAGCCGACCGCGCCAAGGCTGTGCGGCTGGGTCTTGTCGGCGAACAGGGTGACGATGTCGGCGCCGTACTGGAATTTCGCCTCGCGTTTGTCGAGCGTGGCGAAGCTGGTGCCGGCGAAGTTGGCCTCGTAGCCGAGTACGCGGTCGAGCTCCAGCGGATGGCCGACCGACTCATGGATGGTCAGCCACAGGTGGTCTGGGTCGAGCACCAGGTCGTACTTGCCGGGCTTCACCGACGGCGCCTTGAGCTTTTCGACGGCGTGGCGCGCGGCAGCGGCGGCATCTTCCACCGGGTTGTAGGAATAGCGGTAGCCGATCACGCCACCGGGCATGGCGATGCGCTCGGCGGGATCACCGTCAAAATACTCGTAGCCCATGCCGACCGGCGAGGACAGCCCGGAGCGGGCGCGGAACTTGCCGCTCTCCTTGTCGACCGCGGTGACGTTCAGCGGCATCCAGGTGCGGTGCACGTCCTGGTCGATGTAGGAGCCATCGGTCGAAGCGAAGTACTTCTGCTCGTTGACAAGGAACAGGGTTGAGTTGACGAAGCTGGCGCCGGCGCCCATGGCGGCCGCGTTGGTGGCCAGCAGCATGTCGACCTTCTCCTTGAGCGGAACGGCCAGCGCATTCTTCTTGATCGGCGTGGCCCAGCTCACCTCGCCGACACCCTTGACCGGGGCCAGCTGCACCGGCTCGGTCTGCACCTTCGAGTTGGCCTTGGCGATGGCGACCGCCTCGCGCGCCGCGCCCGCAACCGCCTCGGGCGTGAGTACGCTGGTGGCGGCGAAGCCCCAGGTACCGTTGGCAATGACGCGGATGCCGGCGCCGATGGACTCGGTGTTGACCACGTTCTGGACCTTGTCCTCGCGGGTCACCACGAACTGGTTGAGATAGCGGCCGATGCGGATGTCGCAGTAGCTGGCACCAGCCTCTGTGGCAGCCTGCAGCGCGCCGTCGGCCAGCGCCTTCTTGACGGCGACGTCAAGGCGGCCGTCGACCAGCGCTTCGGCTGCGATCAGCCGGTAGGGTCGCGCCAGCAGCAGGCCTCCGGCGGCCAGCCCGGTGATGGTGATGAAATCGCGTCTGTCCACGGTGCTCTCCGAGGGGTCGAATAGGCTCAAGGGTACCCGCTCGCGCACGGGCAAGCCCGGAAACTGTCGCATAGTGGGCCGGCGCGCATGTGCCAAAAGGCGCGTTTGCCGAGTGCGCAGCGTGACCGCGCTTCCGTGAATGGCGCGCCCACGGCTATAATCGGCGGCCTTTTACCGTCCGCAACCCGCCTGCACAGGGTCTCCGCGTGAAGAATTACGATCTCCAGTTCATGAAGCGCTTTTCGGCGCTGATCGCCGGCATGATGGTGTTCACCGTCGTGCTGATCCTGTTCGCCCTGTTCCTGCACACGCAGCGTCCGACCGAAGCCAATCCCGATCAGGTGGCCCGCGTCGAGGCGCGCATCCAGCCGGTCGGCGGCGTGTTTGCCGGCGAGACCGGACGCGCGGCGATGCTTCAGGCGCAAGAGGCGGCGCGCGCCGCGGCGGTCGGTCAGGTAGCCTACGGCGGCACGCTCGACGGCAGCGACATCTACGGTCGCCTGTGCGGCACCTGTCACAGCACCGGCACCGGCGGCGCGCCAATGATGAACCAGGCGGCCTGGGCGCCACGAATCGAGCAGGGTTTCGACACCCTGGTGCGTCATTCCATCGAAGGCTTCCAGAATGACGCCGCCATCCCGATGCCGGCGCGTGGCGGCAATCCGGCGTTGACCGACGAGCAGATCGAGGTCACCGTGCGCTGGATGGTCGACAACCTGGACTGATCGTCTTCGCCCGCGCCGCGCAGAACGCCGCCTGCGGGCGGCGTTCGCATTTCTGCCACCCTGTTGCGACATCATGGCAACTCTCATGCACAGTCTTCGAGCCCTCCTGCCCTGCCTGCTGTTGGCCGCCTGCGCGCCGGCTCCGGTGCCCGATGGTGTCGACGCATCGGGCGCCTTCGATTGCGGCGCGGTGCACACCGCCATCGCCGACGTCCAGGGGCCGAACCACGCCAGTCCGCTGAGCGGGCGGCAGGTGGATGTCGAGGGCGTGGTCACCGGCGCCTTTGCCAGCGGCCTGGGTGGCATCTTCATCCAGGATCCGCAGCACGCCCGCGAGGATGTGTCCGGTGGCCTGTTCATCGAGATGCGCGAGCGCCCCGAGGATCTGAAGACCGGCGTGCGTATCCGCGCCCGCGGGCGGGTGACCGAGCTCGGTGAGGACGCCAGCACGCTGACCGCGCTGGCCGCCCCCGTCGAGGTGCGGGTGTGCGGCGCGGGCGCGCCGGTGGCCGCGCGCGTGCTGACCGGACCTCCGCAGGACTGGGAAACGCTGGAGGGCATGCTGGTCGAGCTGCCCGGGCCATTGGCGGTCAGCGGCAACTTCACCCTGCATCGCTTCGGCGAGCTGCTGCTCAGCTTTGGCGAGCGCACCTTCCAGCCCACCGAACTGTATCCGCCCGGTCCGCAGGCGCGCGCTCTGGCCGCCGACAATATCCGCCGCAGCATCCTGGTCGATGATGCGCGCAGCCAGCAGAATCCGCGCTCGCTGTGGTTCCTGCCGGAAACGGTGAACAGCGTGCGTGCCGGCAGTCGCGTGCGCGGCGTGACCGGCATCGTCGACGAGCGCTTCGGCAGTCACCGCATCCAGCTCAGCGCGCCGCTTCGCGCCATCGAGCAGGCACAGCGTCCCGGACAGGCGCCGCAGGTGCCGGGCGCGCTGCGCGTAGCCGCGTTCAATCTGCAGAACTTTTTCAACGGCGACGGCTCTGGCGGCGGCTTCCCCACCGAACGCGGCGCGCAGACCGCCGCCGAAATGGAGCGCCAGGTGGCCAAGCTGGTCGCAGCGCTGGCGCCGCTCGGCGCCGACATCGTTGCGCTCAGTGAACTGGAGAACGACGGCTACGGCGAGCGCAGCGCCGTTGCGGATTTCACCCGACGCCTGAATGCGGCGCTTGACGAGCAGGGCGACTGGCGGGTGGTCGATCCGGGCCTGCCGCGACTGGGCGACGATGACATCGCGGTGGGCCTGATCTATCGCGCTTCGCGGGTAGCGCTGGTCGGCGCCCCGGCGGTGCGCGAAGGCGGTCCGTTCGCCACCGGGAGTCGCGTTCCGATTGCTGCGGCCTTTCGCGCGATGAACGGCGGACCGGTCTTCACCGTCGCCTCGGTGCATTTCAAGTCGAAAGGTTCCTGTCCGGAGGACGGCGGCCCCAATGCCGACCAGGGCGACGGCCAGGCCTGCTGGAACCCCGCGAGGGTGGAGGCGGCGCGCGCCATGCACGATTGGCTGTTGCGTGATCCCACCGGCAGCGGAACTTCGCTGTGGATGATTGCCGGCGACTTCAACGCGCACGGCCGCGAGGACCCGATTCGCCTGCTGCATGCGCAGGGCTATGTCGATGCCTTCACCCGCAACCTCATGGACGGACAACCCTACAGCTTCGCGTATCGCGGCCTCGCCGGACGGCTGGATCACGTGCTGCTGAGCCCCGCACTGGCGCCCTACCTGACCGGTGCCGCGCACTGGCACATCAACGCCGACGAGCCACCGGTGCTTGGCTACCAGGGGGATGACACCCGCTGGTATCGGCCCGATGCGTTCCGCAGTTCAGACCACGACCCGGCAATCGTGGGACTCGATTTCTCGCGGGAGCGGTAGCGCCGCTGCACGCGTCGGCGTTCGCATGTCCGCCTCTCGACGGGTGGGTCAGCTTTCTCTGCGCTTCCTGTAGGAGCGCCGAAAGCCGCGACCGCGGAG
>CAZGKE010000236.1:0-3924 GCA_964526035.1 uncultured Gammaproteobacteria bacterium
GGAGCCGAATCCGCAGCGCGATTTCGGCAACCTAATTACGGAACACCACACTAGCTTCCACGTCTTCAGCGACAACTCTTGCGACACGTAAAGCGCCTCAACCTTGCCGTACACTTCGTTATTGCGGGTTGCGTGCATCACTTCGCCTCCTCTTCTTTTGTCGGAAGTTCAAGGCTAAGCGCTCGCAACCCGCATAGCATCTACCCGGCTGCGGGTTTGCCTGCACTCTTCGTCAACCCTGGCGCATCGGTGATGCAGGCGGAATGCTCACGGCTCCAATGTGTCGTGTCCGGAGTGGCTAAATGGGGCGTGACGCTGGACCACGCAACCTTGCGGTTCGCTTCGCTCACCGCCAACCTGCGAAAGCGTTCCGTGGCTGTCTCGGTTCGCAAAGAGCGGGCACGAGGTCTTGTCGCGGGCCGGAACCGGACAGCAGCGTCCATCTTCGGTCACCGTGTACGCCCTGGAACGCCGCAAATCCATGATTCAAAAGGTGGCACGGGCCTTGCTTTGCGTTAGACATGGGAACCTGCGTGGGAGCGGCCAATTGATCAGTGCCAACGATTTTCGCAATGCCTGGCGGCGCATTGGTGCGCGTCCTGGCAACAGCGCACTGGCGGTCGGCATACTTTCGATCGGCCTGCTGGCGACCATGTTCCTGTTCGGCAGCATCAACGTGATGGTGCTGCGACCGTTGCCGTTTCCGGAGGCTGAGCGCCTGGTCCGGGTGGGCTGGATGCAGCCGTTGCGCAGTTCGGAGATCGATTCCCTGAACACGCAGGACTGGCTGACGCTGCGCGAATCGATGCAGATGTTCGACCGCATCGCCGTCGACTCCGGCCAGGCAACGATCAATATCGCAAGAGACGTCGGCGTGAAGCGCTACAGCGGCGCCATAATCGACGCTGAACTGCTGTCGCTGTTGGGCGCCCTGCCCTTGCTGGGGCGCGCTTTCGACGAAGACGACGATCGATCAGGGGCACCGCTGACGGTATTGATCGGCGAGCGGGCGTGGCGCAACGACTTTGATGCCGACCCCGCAATCGTCGGGCAGGCGATTCGGGCCAACGGCGAGGCTGCCACGATCATCGGCGTGATGCCGGCATGGTTCACCTACCCCACGGATCAGGACGCCTGGATTCCGCGTCAACTTGCACCCGGCGACGATCGCTCAAATCAGTTGACCGCGCGCCTGGCGCCGGACGTCAGCTTGCAGCAGGCGCAGACTCGGCTGACCGAACTTGGCAAGACGCTGGGCAGCCAGCTTGTGGGTGCTGCCGACGGGAGTGTGCTCGGCGTGCATCCACTGCATCACAGTTTCGTCGACGAGACCACGCGATACATGCTGTGGATGATGTTCGGTGCCGGTGTTCTGGTGCTTTTGCTCGCCTGCATGAACGTCGCCAACCTCCAGCTTGCCGCCATTCTGCCAAGGCGCAGGGAACTCGCGGTACGCAGCGCGCTTGGTGCCAACCGCGGCCGCCTGATCCGCGAGCTCATGGCCGAAGCTCTCCTGCTGGCGGGCATGGCCACGCTGCTGGCGGCGATCGGCAACGATCTTCTCAGTCGCGCGTTCACTGTGTCCATGCAGTCAAGCGGCCTCGAACTGCCGTTCTTCGTCGACATGGGTTACGACTGGCGCGACTTCCTTTTCGTACCCGTGGTGGCATTGCTCAGTTGTCTCCTGGCGGGTCTGATCCCTGCCCTGCGGGCTGGAGGAACGGACGCACAGGAGGCGCTAAGGAACGGCAACAAGGGCAGCCACGGAGGGTTCTTCGCACGCGTGTCGCGCGGACTGGTGGTCGCAGAAATCGCCTTGACCGTCGTGCTTCTGGTGGGCGCTGCGATGTTCATCCGCGGAATCGACGGCATGATCCGTTTCGATCTCGGCAGCACGGCCGACCCTGAAAGCATCATCAGCGGGCGGATCGGCGTGTTCGAGAGCGACTATCCCGAGGGTGTCGATCAGGTCCGCTTCTTCGAAAGTGTGGTCGAGCGTCTGCGCAAAGACTCGCAGGTTCTGGCCGTCAGCGCAGCCAGTGGCCAGCCGGGATGGAACAGCGGCGGCGGCGTGGACCTTCTGCCCGAGGGGCAAGGCAAGCCGGAGCGCGGCTACGTCAGTGCCGATGTCGCCCACGTGGATGTCGGATTCGCCGATGTCTACGGATTGCGTTTGCGCGAGGGGCGCTTCATTGACAGCAGCGATGGTGCCGACAGCACGCCGGTAGTGATTGTCGACCGCCGCGTGGCGGAACGTCTGTGGCCGAACGGTTCGCCGCTGGGACAGCGATTGGTGCTGGACCCCGACAGCGAGAGTCAACGGCGCGCACATTCGGTCGTCGGCGTCATCGACCACCTCCACTTGCGCCCGCTGACTGCCAGTCGACGCGGGTCTGTGCTGGTGCCGATGGCGCAGTCACCGGTGCGTTTCGCTACCATCGCGGCGCGCGTGCAGGGTGATGCCGAGGCATTCGCGCCGACCCTGGCGCGTGCGGTCCAGGAAGTCGACGCGGACGTGCCAGCTTACTGGCTGCGGACCCAGGCCGAGGCGACCCGGCTGGGACGGGCCGGTGCCGTGGTGTTGACCCAGATGTTCGTGATCGTCGGCGTGCTTACGCTGATCCTGGCGGCCGCCGGGCTGTACGGGGTGCTGGCATTCTCGGTAGAGCAACGCACACGCGAGATCGGCATTCGCCGGGCCATCGGCGCCGACGGCAACGGCGTCGCCGGCCTGGTGTTTCGACGCGTTCTTCGCCAATTGACGCTTGGACTGGCCATAGGGATTGGACTCGCCCTGCCCTGGTCGGCGCTCCTTGCCGATCCGGCGCTCAATACCCGCGCCTACGACCCCGTGATATTCGTGGGTGTCGTGACGCTGGTGGTGGTCGTCACGGCATGCGCCGCACTGGCACCGCTGTTTCGCGCATTGAGGGTCGACCCGATGGCGGCTCTGCGGCACGACTGACGCGCGAAAG
Organism: uncultured Gammaproteobacteria bacterium; assembly: GCA_964526035.1. Taxonomy (GTDB): domain Bacteria; phylum Pseudomonadota; class Gammaproteobacteria; order Xanthomonadales; family BPKI01; genus DAOMOD01. The sequence continues at coordinate 2,976 of CAZGKE010000236.1, forward strand.
CTGGCTGCTGGTCCGCATGGCGATATACGATGAACGCGTGGCGATTGGGACGTGTCGGTCGAATCCGACGCGCAGAGCTGGCTCAAACTTCAGGCGCGCCATGAACTTGAATGCACAAAGGAAATGCCACTGGCGCCGGGATCGCTCGGGTTCCAATGCGGAGCGCGGCATAGCGATGATGGAGTGATGACGCAGTCGCGAACCGGACCCACACACACGTGCGATGCTTTGTATTGAGAGCGCGATCGGCACCGACGGAAAGCGGCAAGCTGCTGGCTTCCGTCGGCACTGAGGCGCATGTCGAGATTCTGGCGCATACGCTGATGAATGCGATCTTCGTGGCGCAGTCGCACCGCGAGGACGTGACCGTGCACCTGGTGCTGGAGAGCACCACGGATTTCTCCCGAGCGATCCGTTTTGACTCGAACACGATGCAGGACTTGGGCGGATTTCACGAACAGGCACTGCTCGGCAAGGTGGCAAAGGCGCTCAATGCGTCCAGAGGCATGGGCAAGGACGAGATGCGGCCGGTTGAGTCGGGCATCACGGTACGCACGGTCGGTTTTGAGCGACTGGCTGCGGAGCTCGCTGAAGACCATCAGCTGTTCGTCATGGACAGGAAAGGCACCCCGATGCGCGAGCAGCCATTTGAAGGCAAGCCCTGCTTCCTGTTGACCGACCACATCCCGATGCCCAAAAAGACGTTCCACGGCCTCGAGCGACTGGGCGCCAGGAAGATATCGCTGGGATCAAGAATGCTGTTCGCCTCGCAGTGCGTCGTGCTGATCCACCACGAGCTGGACGCGCGCTAGCGGAAGGGGATTCCTGGAGTCCTTGCGCGACGTAGAGGCCTGCTCAGACATGCAGCGCAGCGCTTCCCCGAGGGGCAATATGGCGCTAGTGTGGTGTTCCGCAATTACCTTACCGAACTCGCTTGGTCTTCAGCCCC
>CAZGKE010000237.1:0-3835 GCA_964526035.1 uncultured Gammaproteobacteria bacterium
CTGTCAGGTCCGCCGGCGGCTCAGCGCACGTAGGACCGCGTCAAGTACGGTGTCAAGCTCCCTGCCGACGTCTTCGGCGAGAAACCGCAGGACGAAGTAGCCGTTCTCCTGCAGCAACTGGTCCTTTCGACGGTCCCGGCGATACGCGACCGGATCCGACAGGTGCTGAGCGCCATCCAGGCCCACGGCGATGCGTGCCTCGGCACACAAGAGGTCCACTTCCAGCGTCCCAGCACCGTCGAACGCAATCGGCAGAGCAGTGTTCAGCCCGAAGCGACCCTTGGTCTCGGGAAGCGATTCCAGACGTCGGTACAGGAACGCCTCTGTAGCGCTGCGGGCCCTCGTGAGTCCGTCCGCGTCGGGCGAGATGGAGCGCACAGCGTGCACGAAGAGCTGAGCCAGCGGACTGTCGACGCCATCGCGAATCAACCGCCGGACGCTTCCGGAATAGTCGCGCTTCCAGACCGGATCCGCGGGCAGTGCGACGTCACTGGGCCAACCGGGAATGGCGCTGGCTGGCAACAATACCGTGTAGCCGATGGCTTCGTAGCCGCGGCAACGCCGGTCGAACATCCGCGCGAGCATCGGCTCATTGACATCAGCGTAGTCGTAGATGCGAACCTCACGCTTGGTGTCGTGCAGGCGATGCAGGCGACCGGCGTACTGGGCCACCGTGCCGCGCCACGACACCGGAAGCGTCAGGAACAGCGAGTCAAGGCGCGCGTCGTCGAAGCCCTCGCCCACGTACTTGCCCGTCGCCAGCACCACCCGCCCCTCATCGGCGGGAACCCTCGCCAATCGATCGGCCACGGCCTGTCGCTGCTTTTTCCCTGTGCCTGCCCGCAGGACGACCAAGTGGGGCACCTTCGCCGCGAGCAGTTGCTCGAGGCTGGCGAGGTGATCGTTTCGCTCCGTCAACACCAGGGGAGATCGGCCGTGGTTTACGGCGTCGATCACGTCATCCGCGATGCGGCGGGTGCGCGCCACGTCGTCGACGAGGTCCTGATAGAGCGTCTGGAACTCCACACGCCTGTCGGGATCCGGCACCCGACCCGAGTGGAACCCGGTCGGTTGCACCAGGACGACGTGCTCGAACGGTCGTGAGGCGGCCTGGGCCCGCGCGTTCACGCGATAGCGCACCGGCCCGCACTGCATCGTGACAATCGGATGATGGCCATCCTTTCGGGCCACGGTGGCCGACAACCCCACCACGAAGCGGGCCTTCGCCTGCCGCACGACGGATTCGAAGGTGTGCGCCGACAGGTGGTGGCACTCGTCCACGATGACGTGGCCGTAGTCGCCGACCCGATCGTCGACGACGCCCTTCTTAACGAGGCTCTGAATGAGCGCGACATCGACCAGTCCCGTCGTTCGCGTGCGGCCGCCGCCCACACGCCCAATCGACTTCGCCGGAAGGCTGAGGAAGGTCGAGAGTCGCTCGACCCATTGATCGAGGAGTTGACGGCGGTGCACCAGGACCAGCGTGCTCACTCCGCGCCTGGCGATCAGCCATGCGGCGACGACCGTCTTGCCGAACGCAGTCGTGGCGGCCAGCACACCGATGTCGTGCGACATCATCGCTTCGGCCGCGGCCGTCTGCTCAGGTCTCAATTCGCCCTTGAACATCACGTCGAGGGGACAACCGTCGTGGCGTTCGTCGCGGATGATGGCGCGGACGCCGAGGGTCTTCAGTTCCCGGCGAATGTCGTCCAGGCATCCGCGTGGCAGTCCTATGTGCTGGGGATGATCTTCGGCGCAGGCGACGATTCGGGGCTTGTCGTAGGTGGACAACCGCATCGCCTGCGCCTTGTAGAACTCCGGGTTCTGGAAGGCCGCCATCCGGAGAAGGCGGTTCCGCAGGCCAGGATGCAATCCATTCTTGGCAATGTAGATCTGATTGCCGTGGACGAGTTCAAGGGAGCCAGGCAACTCGCCCAGGATTGGCGCTTCCTGGCGACGACGTGAAGGCGGCGCCATCCACGGCTCGGCGTCTCCGTCGTCCTGCGGCGGAAGGTGAACCCCCAGCACTCGGCCACGGCGCTCCGCCTCCTGAACGATCGCTTCGATCTCGGTTCGGTCGATCCTCCGAATGCCCGCGAGAAACGCCCATTGGTCCGCCCACGGCACGAGGTCGTCGTCAACGAAGACGCTGTTGCCCTGGTCACGCGCGCCCCGCTGCAAGGGCAGTGCGATCAAGTTCCCGAAGCCGCCCTGCGGCAGGGTGTCCTGACTCGGGAAGAGCCGATCGTAGGAGTCCAGTCCGATGTCAGGCCGATCCTCCATCGCTTCCGTGAGGAGATGCGACCCAAGCCGACGCGCCAAAGCCGCCGGAACAGCGTTCTCGAAGAACAGCCACACGTGTCCGCCGCGCCCCGACCGCGAACGCTCGAGTGCGGCGGTGAGGCCGAGGCGCCGACAGCTTCTGAGGAACGTGATTGAATCGGCCTGCCAGCCCTCCTTGTCGAAATCGACGGCCAGGAAGAAGCACGTCTCGTCGAGCAGTAGCGGGTAGACGCCAGCGACGAACGGCAGATCGCTCGCATCTCTGCCGGACAGATGCCAGCGAATGACCTCGTCAGTGACTGGCAGAAACCGGCGGTTCGGGCACAGCGCGCACTTGATACGTGGCTTCTCGCAGATGCCCTGCACCCATTCATTTGCACAGGCGGGCGCGTAGCCAGACTTGCCGGTCTTCCGACTCTCGAATCGCCGGGGATAGACGTCGGCGCGGCCCCGGAACAACGACCTGAAGACGGCGATCTTCGCCGCAGCCGGCGACTGCCGGTTGAGCACGTGATCGCCAGCGCGGGGAGACGCCGCGAGCGGGTCGCTACTCGGCATGGACATACAACCTGCTACGTCCTCGTCTCGGGGGTGCTCAGAGCGGCCTTCTGATCCGCACCTTCCTGGTCGTCGCAGTCACCACGCAACGGGACCATGTGTCGACAGCTTCGGTCCGAAACAGACTCGCGATCGCTTGCCGCCAGGACCACACATCAGCTACGGCGCGTCGGGTTCGGATCGACGTGCCTCGGGCAGCCACCGCTTCAGGTCGTCGATAGCATCGAAGTGAGCGTCTGAGGCCGCCAGCGGCACATGATGCTCGACGCAGAGAGCCGCGATCCAGAGGTCGTTCTCCGGGATAGGCCTGCCCTTCTGCCTGAGGTCGAGGCGCAGCCGGGCGTAGACCTCGGCGGTGGCGACCGTGACATTCAGGACGACGCAGCGACTGACGAGCGCCTCAACCTTGGCGAGGTTCTCAGGCGCCTTCCGCGAATTGAGCGCTCCGTAGCGCAGCTCGCCGACAACGGGAGCCGGCAAAAGGTGCGCGCTCACGCTTGAGAGCAGAAGGGCGTCGGCCTTGGCGGCCAGGACATCGATCGCGACACTCGTATCGAGCGCGACGCGATCACCACTCGCGGGGGTCGACGCGCTCGAACTCACGATCGATGATCTCCCGTAGTTCCTGCGCGTCCTCGAGAGAGAGCGAGCCGGCGACTTCAGCGAGCGGCGACACCCCTTCCTCGACGTCCACCGTCAGCGTGACCTGGTGATGCTCGACAAGGCCTCTGGGACGGCGAAGCGGCCGGAAGACGCCGTTCTCGAACACGGCAGGAATAGTCTCGCTCATGACCACCATCCTAGCAGGTCGCGAATCGCGTGACTGATCAGACGGGTCGTTGGTCAACGCCCGCAGACTTCGGGTTCCGACTGGTGCCACGCGGGTCCTGCGGGCACCCACGTGGCCATCAGTGGAACCCACGTGGCAGGAACACGCCTGTTTTCGTACGGCAGAGAGGCGACAATCGAGGCGATCTTCGGCGGCCTTGCCCGC
>CAZGKE010000238.1:0-3805 GCA_964526035.1 uncultured Gammaproteobacteria bacterium
GCCAGTGCGGCGATGCGCTGTCTACTGCTCATTTGCCGTGCCGCTGTCGGCCGGAGCCGACTCCACCGCTGGCGCCGCAGCCGGGGCAGCGGGTGCTGCCGGGAAATCCAGCGGGTTCGACCGCAGCTCGGCAATCACGTCGGCAGTGATATCCGCCTCGGGTTCAAACCACAGCAGGGTGGCATCGGTTACCAGCACCACCCGGGCCTTGCGGTCGCGTGCCACCTTTCCCGTCACGGGCTGCAGGGCCTGGCGGTACTGGCCCACCAACCCGGCCTGGAACTCCTGGGCTTTCTGCTGGGCCAGCGTCTGGGTCTGGGCCAGCTGCAGCCGGGCCTGGGCCGTGAGTTCCTGGAAGGTCTTCTCCTTCGCCGCGGCGGCCGCGCCCCCGAGGCGGGTCTGCTCCGCCTGCAACTGCTGCTCCAGGCTGGCCGCGACCTGCGCGAGCTGGGCCTCGAGGCTCTGGCGGGCCTTGGCGACCTCCTGGTCCAGCATCAGGTCATGGCCGGTGGCCTTCGCCACTGCGGCCAGGTCGACGACTGCCACGCCACCACCGCCCGGCGCACCGCTACAGGCCGCAAGGATGGTGATCAGCAGTGCAGCAAAGAAAATCCGGGCAGGACCGGGGGACCGGACGATGGCCATGGGTAGCTCCTTGAGGTCGGAAGGACGACGGGGCAACAAAAGCGTAACTTCGCCGGGTTACCTTGCCCGTTCACATTTCGAAACAATGCTAGGCCCCGTTCATGACAAATAGATCACAAGTGCCCGGTAGTTCCGGGCCACTGGCCGCACTCGGCCTTGCGCTCCTGCTCACCGGCAATGCCATCGCCCAGGCGCCGGCCGACCCGACCTCCGGCAGCGATGAGGAACAGCTCCTCTACTTCTGGGGCACCACTTTTGGCCAGCAGCTCGAGGCCGTGGGCATTTCGGACCCGAAGGAAATCGAGTGGATCCTGAAGGGACTGACCGACGCAGCCGCCCGCAAGAGCCCCGAATTCGGCGAGGAATACCCCTCCCTGCTCAACAACCTGCTGGTGCGCCGCAGCCAGCAGGCCGCCAAGGTCGAGGCAGCCGAGGCCAAGGCCTATGTCCGGCGCATGGCCGGGGAAAAGGGCGCGATCCTGACCGACGACGGGCTGGTATTCCTGGAACTGCGCGCCGGGACCGGCGCCCAGCCTACCCGTACCTCCAGGGTCCGGGTGGAATACACCGGCAGCCTGCGCACTGGCAGGGTCTTCGACAGCTCGCGGGACCGGGGCGTGCCGCTCGAAACCCCGCTGGACCGGGTGATCCCCTGCTGGACCGAGGCCCTGCCGCTGATGAAAGTCGGCGGCGAAGCCCGCATCACCTGTCCGCCGGAGCTCGCCTATGGCGAGCGGACCACCGGCCGCATCCCGGGAGGGTCGGCGCTGACCTTCGAGGTGGAGCTGCTAGAAGTTCTGGACTGATGTGATCGGTGATGCCATCGTCCTCATGCCGCAGCGGCTGAAACTCGATGCATTGCGCCGGGAAGTCCAGCGCCTGATGAACGAGCACTCTGTCGAACTTGCTGGACTTCTCGTCCGCTTCGATCTGCGCGTCCCGGGCCGACCAGTCGCGCTTCAGGAGCCACTCCCGGAGCACTGCGAGCTCGGCCTGGCTCCGCTGGGCAAATTGGCGAACTTACCACAGGAGATCAACCGCTCCATGCTAGGCTCATGGCCGTCAGTGTCCTGAGGGGCGCATGTCAGGGGAGCGACGATGAACGCGTTTGACCGTATCACCCACCAGCCGGGCGTGATGGGCGGCAGGCCCTGTGTCCGGGGACTGCGGGTGACCGTTGGGATGATCGTCGGCCAGATCGGAGCGGGTCGAACAGTCGACGACGTCCTCGCGGACTACCCATACCTCGACCGCGAGGACGTCCTGCAGGCCCTGCGCTACGCGGCATGGCGTTCCGAAGAGCGCGAGGTGCCGCTCGAGCGCGCGTGAAGCTGGTCGTCGACATGAACCTGTCGCCGGCATGGATCGACCTGCTCCAGTCGGCTGGCCACACTGCCGTCCACTGGTCAACGATCGGGCCTCCGGATGCACCCGATGCCAACATCATGGCGTGGGCCGCCAGTCGCGACGCCATCGTGCTCACCCATGACCTCGATTTCAGCGCGATCCTGGCGGCCTCTGGTGGCCTCAAGCCCAGCGTCGTCCAGATCCGCGCCGACAATCTCGCCGTGACGGCCATCGGGTCTTTGATACTGGCCGCTCTGGACCGACTCGCAGGACCCTTGGCGTCGGGGGCGCTGGTAACTGTCGAGCCGGACCGTACCCGCCTGACAGTCCTGCCATTGACTGACCCTGGCGGCTGAAGCTGCAGGCTGGGCAGCAAGTTGCCGTTCGAGGACTGTTCGCCGTGATCAAGTACCAATCAAGAAGACCGAGACGCTCACTAGTCAGGACTCGTCCCGTTGCTGGTACCTGAGCAACGACACCCGGGTTCAGTTAGTTGCCTAGGGCGCGGTGGCCTTCGCCCACAAAGGCGCCGAGCGCCGCGTCCCACCGGAACTGCCACGCCGTCCGGTGCGCGCCGGCGATCGGCACCACCACCTTCAGGGGATTGTCCCAGCCTTCGAACAGCGTCCATTCAGCGCTTTTCATGTCGAGCCGGCTCACCCGCTCGCAGCGCACTGGCAGGCTCAGGTTCTTGGCGTCGTAGCGCCCGGGTCGCAGCCCGTCCATCCACAGGGACTGGTCCGCCAGCAACTGACTTTCCGCGTCGAGCCAGGCGAGCTGGAACCGGGCCTCTCGCTGGCGGACGCCCGAGGTGTTGCGCAGGCCCACGGTGATCGAGCAGGCGCCCTGCTCGTCGTAGGGCAGCAGGTAAACCTCAACCTCACCCGCATAGGTACGCGCCGGGAGTTCCGCCGGAGCGTCGGGGGCTTGGTCGGGCACTTCGCGATTGGAGGCGCAGCCCGTCAGCAGCAGCGCGGCCGACAGGGTGGCCAGCAGAGTAGCCCGCATCGTCGCGAATACCCGACGCATCTACGGCGTAGCGCTGCCGGCCGCCTCGCCCGCCGGCACGCCGTCCAGCATGCGCTGGCGATTGCCCTCGCTCAGCGAATCCATCAACCGCAGGCGGTATTCCTGGAGCTCATTCTCCATCGCCACGCCCTTGAGGCCGGTCACCGGCTCCTTCTGCAGCAACGCGGTGAGCGGACCCTTGTTCCGGTAGAGCTCCAGCAGCTCGTCATTGGCCTCAAAGAGCTGCAGGTTGCGCCGCTCGCTCTCGGCAAGTTCCGCTTCGAGCTGGGCCAGCCGGCCGTCGCGCTCAGCGCCGGAGCGCTGCAGCTCCCGCAGCTCGACCGTGAGACTACCCAGACTGTCCTGGGTTTCACGCAGGCGGTCCTCCGTGGTCTCGAGGCGCGCGCGGGTCGCCTCCAGCGAGCCACCGCTCCGCTCCACCTTGCGCTTTTCGGCCTCCAGGTTCTGGGCGGCGCCCTTCAGGGTGGCCTCGGTACCGGCCAGCTGCCGCTTCAGCGTATCCAGCTCGGCGGTCAGCCTGGCGTTGGCGACTTCCAGTTCCTGCTTCTGGCCGGACACCTGGCGCAACAGGGCCTGGGCCCGGGCGAGCTGGTCGTCCTGGGCATGCAGCGGTGCGCCGCCGACCAGCAGCGCTGCACTTACGAGCCAGGCAGCGAAGCTAGAACTGCGCATTCAGGTCCACCTGCAGTACGTCGATGGCCAGCGGCGCCAGTGGGCCGGTCACGTCGTAGATCGTGCCGTCGATCTCGTCGGCGGACAGCCAGCGGGCACGGATCCAGGTGTT
>CAZGKE010000239.1:0-3754 GCA_964526035.1 uncultured Gammaproteobacteria bacterium
CGCAGCCGCGTTGGACGCCTTGCCCATGGAACCACCATGGCCTGCGGCGTCCGCCCTGCTGAGCGTGCGCTCACGGTGATGTCCTCGTCGGTAGCGCGTCCCTGTCAAAGGGCCCGCAACTGTGCTCTGCGGGTCCACATTGCGGGCGTTGAAACTGGATGTATGTGCGCTACCCAACGCACCGGACGCTTCGTTGGCTTCTGCGGGCCGGCCTCGGCGGCCTCACTTGACAGCTGTTTGCGTGCTGCTCAAGCCAAGCCGGCCGTCGGAACAACGGCCGAGGTTCGAAAGGGTTTACCGCCAAGCATCGCTGCAGGTAGCCTGCTGGCATGAACGACGCGGGCGCCGATCAGGGCTTTGATTTTCTGCAAGGAGCCGACTCGGGCCTGCTGCTGCTGTGCGATCACGCGTCCTGTGCAATCCCCACGGAGTTCGCGGGACTCGGACTGCGCGACGACGATCGTCACCGGCACGTCGCCTGGGATCCCGGTGCAGCGGGGGTGACCCGGCAGCTTGCCGCTGCGCTGGACGCTCCGGCGTTCCTGCACGCCTGGTCGCGGCTGGTGTGTGATCCCAATCGCGACTTCGATGATACCGACCTGATTCTCGCCGAGTCCGACGGCAGCATGGTTCCCGGCAACGCGGACATCGACGACGGTGAGCGCGCGCGCCGCTGGCAGCGATACCACCAGCCTTATCATCGCGCCGTCGCCGCGTGGCTCGACCAGGCATGCGATGCCGGGCACGTACCGCTGCTGTTCGGGGTGCACACCTTCACGCCGGTCTACGGCGGCCAGCTGCGACCGTGGCGCGCAGGAGTGCTGTGGCGGGTATGCGAGGCGCCGTCGCGTCGCTTCCTCACCCTGCTGCGCGAGCGCGGCATCGAGGTGGAGGAGAATCTGCCGTACTCGGGCGTGGACCGCCTCGGCTACACGCTTGAACATCACGGCACCGCGCGCGGGCTCGACCATCTGCTGATAGAAATCCGCCATGACCTGGTCGAAAGTGATGCCCAACAGCAGCGCTGGGCCGCGCTGCTGGCCGATGCACTTACCGCCTTCCGCGCCGAAACCGCGCCTGCCTGAGGAGTTCGACATGGTGCAGACACCGCCGTTCACCGTCGGTATCGAAGAGGAATACCTGCTGGTCGATCGCGTCACCCGCAATCTGGTCGGCGATCCGCCGCCTCAGTTCATGGAGGCCCTGAAGGAGCGCCTCGAAGACCAGGTCAGTCCCGAACTGCTGCGCTGCCAGGTGGAAATCGGTACCCGGCCGGCGAGCTGCCTGAAGGAAGCGGCGCGCGAGCTGAAGGCGCTGCGCCGGGCGGTGGTGGAGGCCGCGGCGGACATCGACGCCGCGCCGATCGCCGCCTCCACCCATCCGTTCGCCGACTGGACGCCGCAGCGCGCCACCGACAAGGAGCGCTACACGCGTCTGTTCAGCGACATCGGTGCGCCGGCGCAGCGCATGCTGATTTGCGGGCAGCATGTGCATGTCGGGCTGGAGGACGACGCGCTGCGCATCGATCTGATGAACCAGGTGCGCTACTTCCTGCCGCACCTGCTGTGCCTGACCACTTCGTCACCGTTCTGGCGTGGACGCGATACCGGACTGAAGAGCTATCGCCTGGCCGCCTTCGACGAGATGCCGCGCACCGGCATTCCAGAGCCCTTCTACAGCTACGGCGAGTACCAGCGACACGTCGCCATGCTGGTCGACAACGGCATCATCGAGGACGCCAGCAAGCTATGGTGGGACATCCGGCCGTCGGCGCGCTTTCCGACGCTGGAGCTGCGCATCTGCGACATCTGCACGCGCGCCGACGACGCCATCACCGTGACCGCGCTGTTCGTGTCGCTGCTGCGTCACCTGTGGCGGCTGAAGATCCGCAACGTCACATGGCGGCGCTATTCCACCATGCTGATCGCCGAGAACCGCTGGCGCGCGCAGCGCTACGGCAGCGACGGCGCGCTGCTCGACTTCGGCCGCGGCAGCCTGGTGCCCTATTCCGAACTGCTGGAAGAGCTGATCGACCTGGTGCGCGAAGACGCCGAAGCGCTCGGCTGTCTCGATGAAGTCTGCCGCGCCACCGAGATCGTGCAGCGTGGCACCAGCGCGCATCGACAGGTGGAGATCTTCAACGAGGCGCGCGAGCGCGGGGCCGACGATCCCAAGGCGCTGTGCAAAGTGGTCGACTGGCTGATCGAGGAAACCGCAGCGGGGCTGTGATCTGTAGGTGTCGCCGCTCCACCGTGACAGCCGCCATGTCACGCTTTGCCCAAGTCCCGATCCCGGGTCCCGGCTACTCCCCGATATCCTCGTTCCACAGCGCCGGCTGCGCCTCGATGAAACGTTTCATCAGCTCAATGCAGCGCATGTCCTGCACGACGCGCAGATCCACGCCGCGACTGCGCAGCAGTGCCTCTTCGCCGAGGAAGGTCTGGTTCTCGCCGATCACCACGCGCGGGATGCCGTACAGCAGGATGGCGCCTGAGCACATCGCGCACGGCGACAACGTTGTGTACAGGGTGCACTCGCGATACACGCTGGCCGGCTGCCGGCCGGCGTTTTCGAGCGCGTCCATCTCGCCATGCAGCACGGTGCTGCCGCTCTGCACGCGGCGGTTGTGACCGCGACCGAGGATGCGATTTCCGTGCACCAGCACCGAGCCGATCGGGATGCCACCCTCGGCGAGTCCGGTTTCGGCCTCGGCGATGGCAGCGTCGAGAAACGTGTCGTAGGTCATGCTGTCTCTGACGTGTAGGAGCGACAAAAGCCGCGATCGTTCACTGCCAACGGAGCGCCCGTCGAGGCGTTCACCGCGTCCGCAGAACAGGAGCTCAATGGATGTCGCGATAGTCCTCGAAATCAAATGCATCCACCAGGATCACCTCGTTGCGGAAATCGCGGGCGTCATTGAGCTTGTCGAACTCCTGCTGGGTGATCAGGCCTGCCGCCAATGCCATGTCGTCGAGCATGTGACCCGGCGCGCGATCCAGTTCGCCGGCGCGCACCAGGTCACGCAACTTGGTCTCGATCGGCAGCACATCCATCGCCTTGTCGAGCGCGGCTTCCAGACGACCAAGCCCCAGCTCATCGGGAGGCGGCAGGAAGATCTCGGTGGTCAACGCGCGGCGCGCATCGCGGTCCTCCAGCAGTTCGCGCGCCACGCGTCCGCCGAGACGGTCGCCGGGCGGACGAAAGCGCGCGCCAAGCGGGAACACGGTGAGCCTGAGCAGCACCCCGATCCAGCGCACCGGAAAATTCTCCATCACGCCGAGCAGCGCTTCCTGGATCCGATACAGCGCGGTGTACACGCTCCACTGCGCGAACGCATAGCCCCAGACTGTCTTGCCCTCGTCGTGGTAGCGACGGATGGCGGCCGAGGCGAGGTACATCCATCCCAGCGCGTCGGCCAGGCGACCGGAGATCTTCTCGCGACGTTTGAGCGAGCCGCCGAGCACGCCCATGGCGACATCGGAGACCAGCGCAAACGCTGCCGAGAAGCGCGACAGGTGCTGCAGGGCGCGCGTCATCGGTGCGTCGGCCATCTCCGGCACGCCAGCGATGCGCGAGCCGGTGAAGGCCAGCAGCTTGGCGCGGGTGGTGCAGGTGACGAAGTGATTGATGTGGCCCCAGATGGCCTTGTCGAAGGCCTTCAGGTCACCGGCGCCGATGGAGCGGATCTCGTGCTGCACAAAGGGATGGCAGCGGATCGCGCCCTGGCCGTAGATGATCATCGAGCGGGTGAGGA
>CAZGKE010000240.1:0-3752 GCA_964526035.1 uncultured Gammaproteobacteria bacterium
AGCTCGGCCAGATCGGCGGTGATGCGCGCGTGGCGGTCGCTGGCGGCGGCGTGGCGATGGCCGATCGCCACCATGGCATCGATCTGCAGCTCGAGTTCCGCCGCCAGGCGCGAGACGTCACCGACGCGGCCGAAATGGGTCAGATACATGCCTGGCGGATCGTGGTCCAGCATGCGCGCGATCGAGGTCTTGAGCGCGTCGGGCTCGAACTGCACGGGCGTGCTGGTGGGCAGAATCCAGGGGCCGCGCGCATTGTCGAATTCGCGATAGGACAGGCCGAAGGTGTCGCCGGTGAAAAAGCAGGCGCTGGCCGGATCGCGGATGACGATGTGATGGCGGGCGTGACCGGGCGCATCCAGGCACAGCAGCTCGCGTCCCGCAAGATTCACGATGTGGCCATCGTCGGCCTCGATCACGCGCTCGGCCGGCACCGGCACCAGTTCACCATAGGTCTCGCGAACCTGCGCCGCGCCGTAGACGGCGGACGCGCCGGCGACCAGCTTGGAGGGATCGATCATGTGACGCGCGCCGCGCGGGTGCACCACCAGGCGCGCGTTGGGAAGCGCCTCGATCAGCGCGCCAGCCGCGCCTGCGTGATCGAGATGGACATGGGTGAGGATCACCCAGTCGACATCGCCGACCTCCAGACCACGCATCTCCAGCTCGCCGAGCAGGCGTGGCAGCGAAGCATTGATCCCGGTGTCGATGTACGCGCCCCTGCCCTGCTCCACCACCAGGTAGGCGGCATCGAAGCGCGGCCGGTGGAAACCGCTGTCGATGGTGCTGACGCCGTGGGCATCGACCCACGACGTCGCGCTGCCGTCAGCGACCACGTCCGCCCTTGCCCTTCTTGCTGGACGTGGCTGAACTGGATTTTTCCGGCTTGTCCGGGGTGTAATCGCCGATGGTGCCCTTGGCCGGACACACGGAGAAGACAGGGCAGCGTCGGCAGCCGACGGCGAGTGCAACGGGACACAGGGTCATGGCGATCGGCTTCCGCTTCGGGGGTCCCATGCTAACCGCTGGCGGGCATGTTCGGCATCCGGCACCCGCCGGTGGGCAGTCCCCACCCGCGCGGATCGACGCACCGCCGCCGCGTGCTTCAGGGCGCGATGAAGTCCGCCAGTCGCGGTTCGAGCGGATCGCGGAACAGCAGCGCGCGCAGCGGGTCGCTGCGGTCCAGCGGCCGCCACTCGCCCTCGCGTTGCGACAGGCGGTCGGCAATCGCCCACAGCACGGCCGGGTTGGCGCCCATGCCGAGGTGGGTGGCGCTGACTTCGATGTTCTCGGCCAGCGGGTGCTCCGGCGCCAGGCTCATGCGCCAGTTGACCACGCCGTCGGTCTTGCTCATGAACGATGTCATCGGCAGCGAAGGATGTTCGGCCATCCACTCGGCGAGCCGCGGATCGTCGGACTTCCAGCCGCTGACCAGCTCGAACACCCGCCACGCGTTGGTGCCACGCGCGTGACCGGTGAGCGGCGAGCCCAATGTAATGACACTGCGCACCAGCTCCGGCAGCTTGGCCGCCAGCGCCCGCGCCATGGCGCCGCCCAGCGACCAGCCGATCAGGCTGGCCTTGCGACCGTGGCGGCGTTCGATTTCCTTGAGGCGCGACTGCAGGCGCTCCACCAGCTTGCCGCGCGGCCCCAGGTTGAAGCCCTCATCCCACGGATAGGCGACATAGCCCTGGCGCGTCAGAAACCGGCGCAGCGGCCAGGTGCTGGCGTCGTTGGCGATCAGGCCGGGCAGCACCATCACCGGATGGCCATCGCCTTCCGCGGCGCGACCGAGCAGCGGCCAGGCCAGGGCCAGCGAGGCCCATTCGAAAACGGCTCGGCCTTCAAGCGCCATCAGCAGCGGTGAAGGTGCACGAATGGGCACGTCGCGGCTCATGGCGGAGCATGCTCCTCGAGCTGAGCCAGCGCGTCCATCAGACCATCGGCCAGCTTCTGCGGACGCGGCAGCGCTTCCATGCACGACAGCACGCCGAACTGCAGGCGACCGGCATAGCTTTGCACGGTGATGTTGAGCGCCAGACCATGGGTGACGATGGACATCGGGTAGTACTCGCGCACCCGTGCGCCGGCCAGATACAGCGGCACCGGTGGACCCGGCACATTGGAGATCACCACGTTGGCCAGCGGCGGCAGACGCTCCGACACCCGCCCGCGTGCCCACAGGCGGCTCAGGCCGGTAGCCCACAGCGGCGCCGCCAGACCCGGAAAATCGGTGGGAATCAGGCTGCGGAAGGCGTGCACGCGGGCCTTGATCTGCGCCGTGGCGGCGTGCACGCGCTTCACCACCGCGACAGGGTCGGCCTCGTCGGTGGGCAGTTCGCACTGCACCATCGACACCTGGTTGTTGGCCTCGCCGTCGCCGCTTCCGCGCAGCGAGATCGGCATTCCGGCGACCAGCGGCTTGCCCGGCAACGCCTTCTGCCGCAGCAGCGCCTCTCGCAGAGCGAGGCTGCACATCGCCATGACCGCATCGTTGAGGCTGACGCCGTGAGCCGCGGCGACGGCCTTGACCCGAGCAAGCTCGATATCGGCCACTGCAAAGGCGCGGCTGTCGCCGACCTGTACGTTGAACGGCGTGCGCGGTGCCACCAGCACGCTGTCGCGGATACCTGCCACCGCACGACGTGGCGAGGCCACACCGGCAGCGGCCATTTTCGCCACGCCGGGAATGCCTCGCAGCAGGCGACCGAATTGATCAAATGTGGCCCGCGCCGCCTCGCGCGCGATGCTCAGGGTGCCTGCAGCTTCCGACCCCTGCGCGCTGTCGGCAGCGCGGCCATGACCCACCGCAGCAGGATCGAGATCGAGCAGCGCTCGCGCCAGCGCCACGCCACCCTGGCCGTCGAGCAGGGCGTGGTGGATCTTGCTGTAGAGCGCGATGCGGCCGTCATCCAGACCCTCGATCACCACCAGCTGCCAGAGCGGCAGTTCGCGATCGAGCGGTTCGGCGTGCAAACGTCCGGCCAGACCCAGCAGCGCGGCGCGGGAACCGGGCGCACGCAAACGCCGCTTCAGCACGTGTCGATCGAGATCGAGCGCCGACTGCTCCTGCCACAGCGGATGGCCAATACCCATGGGTGCCGGCGTCAGCGAACGACGCAGCGCGGCGGCGCGACCCAGCCGACCGGCGATGTGATCGCGCAGCCGCTCGCGGAAATCGCCGCGGAAGCGCTTCGGAAGATCGAGAATCATCAGACTGCCGACGTGCATCGGCGTACCCAGACCTTCCAGATAGAGGAAGGCGGCATCAAGGCCGCTCAGCGGGCGCAGGCCAGCCATGTGCAGATCGAGGTCATGATCCCCGGATTATGACGCAGCGCAACGCAACCCCCATTGTGCGCCGCGCCATCAAACCATCCGCATCCATGCAGGGTCGGCCCTGCTCCTTGCTCCCGACTCCCTGCTCCCCTCTCCCAGGGGCTATCGCAACGCACCCCACCGCACAAAGCGCACGGCCCGACCGACCGAAGGACGACAACCCGCGCGAGACACGGCTTGCCGCGTTCCTGGTTCTGCAGTAGCTTGACCGAGCACACCTGAAGGAGCGGAGGGAACACCGCCGTGCTACACGTCAGCGCTACGCATCATTCGCAGCCGCAAGCTACTGATTTCGCGCCTGTCGCCGACTCCATCCCTTGGAGCGTCGGGCGCTACACGTCGGCGCTACACGTCGTTTCTCTGAAATCGAATAGTAGTTGAACTAAGCCGCTTCGCGGCGGCTCACAAACCCGCTC
>CAZGKE010000241.1:0-3623 GCA_964526035.1 uncultured Gammaproteobacteria bacterium
ACCACACTAGTGAGCCGGCGCGTATGCGTAGCTGAGTCAGACCTCAGCCGTGGGCGGACCCGACGACTCCCCGCTTTCGCCGACGCGAAAGGTGACGCTGCACCGTCTTTTCAATCTCGACAACCAGGAACACCACTGCCGCAATACCGAGAATCCATGCCCACTCCCCTGCATTCAACCCGGCGGTGCCGAACGCCTTCTGCATCGGCGCTGTATAGGTGAGAAGCAGCTGCAGCACGATGAGGACGGCGACCGAGATCCAGGCCCATCGGTTGGACAGCAGCGCCTCGCGCGTCCACGAGGGTGCCACCCAACGGCGTGCGTTGAACAGGTAGACGATCTCACCGAACACCAGCATGTTGACCGCAACCGTTCGCCCGACCGCTTCGTTGCCTGAGTCCAGCATTTCGCCAAGATACAGGGCGAACGTGGCGGCGGTGAGGAGCGCGCCGACGAAGGCGATCCGCCACGCGACATAGGCCGTGATCAATCCGCGACCGAGCGGCCGCGGCCGCCGCCGCATGACGTTGCCCTCCGGCGGCTCGAACGCGAGCGATAGCGCCAGCGTGACCGCAGTCGCCATGTTGATCCAGAGTATCTGAACCGGCGTGATCGGTAGCGCCAACCCGGCCAGCACGGCGAGCAGAATCACCAGGGCTTCCGCGGCATTGGTCGGGAGGATGAAGAGGATGGCCTTGCGGATGTTGTCGTAGACGCCTCGGCCTTCTTCGATGCCGCTGACGATGGTGGCGAAGTTGTCGTCGGCGAGCACCATCTCGGCCGCCTGGCGCGAGGCTTCGGTACCCTTGAGGCCCATCGCCACGCCAATGTCGGCACGTTTCAGCGCCGGCGCGTCGTTTGCGCCGTCGCCGGTCATGGCCACCACCAGTCCGCGCGCCTGCAGGGCGGTGACCAGCCGCAGCTTGTGCTCGGGCGTGGTGCGCGCATACACGTTCACGTCCGTCACGCGCGCGGCCAGCGCCCCGGTCGACAGCGCATCGATCTCGGGCCCGGTGAGCACGCCTCCGCTGCCGGCCATTCCCAGCTGACGCGCAATCGCCGTCGCGGTCGCCGCATGATCGCCGGTGATCATCTTTACCGTGATTCCGGCACGATGACAGGCGTTGATCGCTTCCGGAACTTCGGGCCGCGGGGGGTCGTCGAAGCCGACCAGACCAAGCAGACAGAGATCGTCTGCGACGTCTTCTTCGTCGAGCGCGTGCTTGCCTTCGCCGACGCGGCGTTGAGCGATCGCCAGCACCCTGAGCCCGTCACGCGCCATGCTCTCCAGCTGCCGGTGCCAGCGCTCCGCTTGCAGAGGGCGCTCCTCGCCGTTCTCGAACTGCCTGTCACAACGCGCGATGACGCGTTCGGGCGCCCCCTTCAGGCACACCCGTCGCGGATGCAGCGTGGCCATGAACTTGTTGACCGAGGAGAATGGCAGCAGCGCGCGGCGCGGACAGGCCTGGCGCAGAGCGGCCACATCCAGGCCGGCGGGCAGCGCCAGCTCGACCAGGGCCCGCTCCAGCGGATCGCCACCCTCGCCGCCGACTTCGGCGTCATTGCACAGGGCAGCCGCTTCCAGCAATGCCGCAACCTCGGCGTCACGCACGTTCAGGTCCCCGGCCTCGACCTGGCCACCGCTGACACCGATGCGCTCGGCCTTCAATTCGTTGCGGGTGAGGGTGCCGGTCTTGTCGGTGCAGATCACGCTCACTGCCCCCAAGGTCTCCACCGCAGGCAGCTGGCGCACGATGGCCTTGCGCGCCCCCATGCGCTGGACGCCGATCGCCAGGGTGATGCTGATGATGGCGGGTAGGCCTTCGGGGATTGCGGCGACTGCCATGGCCACGCCTGCCATGAAGCCTTCGCCCAGGCCGATGCCGTGCCACCACAGTCCGAGCCCCACCATCAGCGCGGCGAGCAGCAGAATGACCACGGTCAACAGGTGCCCGAAGCGGGCAATCTCGCGCAGCAACGGCGTGGTCAGCGTGCTCACCGAGCCCAGCAGCGTGCTGATGCGCCCGAGTTCCGTTGCGGTTCCAGTAGCTACCACCACCCCCAGCCCCTGCCCCGCGGCGACCATGGTCCCCGAGTAGGCCATGCAGGCACGATCAGCCAACGCGGCGTCCCCTGGCAGCGACGCAACGTGCTTGCTTACTGGCAGGGATTCACCGGTCAATGCCGCCTGCTCGACGCGCAGGCTGTGGCTTTCGATCAGGCGAACGTCCGCCGGAACCTTGTCGCCCGCCTTGAGCCTGATGATATCGCCGGGCACCAGTTCTTCGGCGGCGATGTCCATGCTCTTGCCGCCGCGACGGGTTTGCGCCTTGAGCGCCAGCATGCGACCGATGGCTTCCATGGCCCGCTCGGCCTTGCCTTCCTGCACGAAGCCAATCAGCGCGTTGGCGACCACCACTGCCGCGATGACCACGGCGTCCACCAGGTGGCCCATGAGTGCGGACGCCAAGCCGGCCACAACAAGAATGTAGATCAGGACGTTGTGGAACTGCAGCAGCAGGCGCTTCCACCATGCGCGCGGCGGCGACGCCGGCAGCGCATTGGGGCCGTGGCGCGCCAGTCGCAAACTGGCCTCTTCGGTCGACAGTCCACGCGGTCCCGTGGCAAGCACCTCGCAGACAGCATCGGCCGACTGCGCATGCCAGGCTTTGGTGGAATCGACCTCGGGGCTCAATCGGCGAGTTCGCTGAACGGGACCACCCCTATCCTACCGGGCACGGCCGGCAGCTTATTGATCCCGGTCAGGGTTTCAGTACGGCGTTCCAGCGCGCCAGATGATCGGCGGCGGCTTCAAACAGCGCGGTCGTATCGCCTTCGATGCCCACCGAGTCCATCTTGTCGCCGGCGCGCACCTGGTCGATGACCGACTGGTCGCTGGCATCGAGCACTTCACCGAACACGGTGTGCTTGCCGTCCAGCCAGGGCGTCGCCACGTGGGTGATGAAGAACTGGCTGCCGTTGGTGCCCGGACCGGCATTGGCCATGGACAGGATGCCGGGCTTGTCGTGGCGCAGGTCCGCACGGCATTCATCTTCGAAACGGTAGCCCGGGCCGCCGGTCCCGGCACCGTTGGGACAGCCACCCTGGACCATGAAATCGGGAATGACGCGATGGAAGGTCAGCCCGTTGTAGAAGCCCTTTTGCGCCAGATTGACGAAGTTGGCCACCGTGATCGGCGCCTTCTCGGCGAACAGGCGCAGGCGGATATTGCCGCGGGCGGTAGCAATGGTGGCGGTGAGGTCGGCCATGTGTGACTCCGAAAGCATGGTGGAAGGAGGGGTTAGCCCGCTATAATGGCCGACCGCCTGGCTGCACGCCAGCGCCCACTCCCCCAGTCGAGACCTCACGCGCCGGCCCCGGCGCGCCTTTGCCATGATCGAGAAACTGCGCAACATCGCCATCGTGGCCCACGTGGACCACGGCAAGACCACGCTCGTCGACCAGCTTCTGAAGCAGTCCGGCACCTTCGACGAGCGCGCCCAGATCCCCGACCGGGTGATGGATTCGAACGACCTGGAGAAGGAACGCGGCATCACCATCCTCTCCAAGAACACCGCTCTGCGCTGGAAGGACTGGCGCATCAATATCGTCGACACCCCTGG
>CAZGKE010000242.1:0-3571 GCA_964526035.1 uncultured Gammaproteobacteria bacterium
CCGGCAAGCCGGAAATCGGCCAGGCCGCGCCCGACTTCACCGTCACCGACTGGGACGGAAACCAGCACGCGCTGTCCGATTTCCGCGGCAAGACGGTGGTCCTCGAGTGGACCAACCACGAATGTCCCTTCGTGGTGAAGCACTACACCGGCAACATGCAGGACCAACAGCGCGCCGCCGCCGAGGATGGCATTGTCTGGCTGACCATCAACTCGTCGAACGTGGGCAAGCAGGGCCACGTCAGCGCCGAGCGCGCCAGGACGATCATGACCGAGCATGAGGCTGCACAGGCCGCGTACGTGTTCGACACTGACGGCACGGTCGGGCGCGCCTATGGGGCGCTGGTGACCCCGCATATGTACATCATCGATGGCGACGGGGTGCTGCGCTACAACGGCGGCATCGACTCCATCCGCAGCTCCAATCCGGCCGACATCGACAAGGCCACACAGTACGTGCGCGAAGGCCTCGCCATGCTGGCCGCCGACCAGTCCCCTTCGCCTGCGGTCACCCAGCCCTACGGGTGCACCATCAAGTACTGAGCAGTCCGCGGACGCGGCGGCAGGGGCCGCCGCGTCTGTAAAATCTTTGTTAAGGATCTTCTGGCGCTGTGGGGCATGGGCCAGAATGGGGGTCACCTCAAGCTCAGGCCGCCCTTCCGATGTCCACCACGCCTGCGCCGCCCCGGCGCCGCTATGTGCCCGCCGTGGGGCCGAAGCTGCGCAAGTTGCTGATCGTCCTGCTCGGACTGTTCGCTCTGCTGGGTGTCAACGCCGCTTACCTCGGCAGCATCACCTTCGCCGAGTGGCTGAGCGGCGCGACCTACCAGAACTACTTTTACCAGTACATGTTCCTGCTGCACCTGGCGGTGGGGCTGCTGATCCTGCTGCCGGTGCTGGTCTACGGTGCCATCCACATAAGGAATGCCCACGACCGCCCCAACCGCCGTGCTGTCCGGGTCGGCTATGCGCTGTTCGTGGTGGCGCTGCTGCTGCTGGTCAGCGGACTGGTACTGACCCGCGGCCTGCCGCTGCTTGAACTGAAGCATCCCGGCGCGCGCGAGGTCGCCTACTGGCTGCACGTTGTCACGCCGCTGCTGGTGGTCTGGCTGTTCGTGCTGCATCGCCTGGCGGGACCGCGCATCCGCTGGCGCGTCGGTGGCGCGGTGGCGGCACTGGCGGGAGTCTTCGCCATCGGCATGCTGGTGATGCAGATGCAGGATCCGCGGCAGTGGAACGTGGAGGGGCCGGCGAGCGGCGAGCAGTATTTCTTCCCGTCGCTGGCGCGCACCGCCACCGGCGGCTTCATTCCGGCGCGCACCCTGATGATGGATGACTACTGCGCCGAGTGCCACGCCGACACCCACGAGAAGTGGTCGCACAGCGTGCACCGCTTTGCCTCGTTCAACAATCCGGCCTACCTGTTCTCGGTGCGCAACACGCGCGAGTTCTCGATGCAGCGCGATGGCACGGTGCAGGCTTCGCGCTTCTGCGCTGGCTGCCACGATCTGGTGCCGTTCTTCAGCGGCGCCTTCGATGATCCCGAGTTCGACGACGTCAATCATCCCACGGCGCACGCCGGCATCACCTGCACCGCGTGCCACGCCATCACCCACGTCAACAGCCCGCGTGGCAATGCCGACTTCACCATCGAGGAGCCGATCCACTATCCCTTTGCCTTCAGCGACAACGCGCTGCTGGCCTGGACGAACCGCTTGCTGGTGAAGGCCAAGCCCGAGTTCCACAAGCGCACCTTCCTCAAGCCGCTGCACGAGACCGCCGAGTTCTGCTCGACCTGCCACAAGGTGCACCTGGCCGAGGAGTTCAACGGCTACAAGTGGCTGCGCGGGCAGAACCACTACGACACCTTCCTGCTGTCCGGCGTCTCCGGTCACTTCATCCGCGCCTTCTACTATCCGCCGAAGGCGCAGGCCAACTGCAGCGGTTGCCACATGCCGCTCGAGCCGTCCGCCGATTTCGCCGCGCGCGATTTCGACGGCAGTGGCGTGCTCAAGGTCCACAACCACCAGTTCCCCAGCGCCAATACCGCGATCCCGCACCTGCTCGGCATGCCCGACTGGGTCAATGAGGCGCACCGCGAGTTCCTCGAAGGCAGCCTGCGCGTCGACATCTTCGGGCTGAAGCGTGACGGCAGCATCGAAGGCGAGCTGATGGCGCCGCTGCGGCCCGATGTCCCGGCGCTGCAGCCGGGGCAACGCTACCTGGCGGAAACCGTGGTGCGCACGCTCAAGCTCGGGCACGCCTTTACCCAGGGCACCGCCGATTCCAATGAGGTCTGGCTGGACGTGACCGTGCGCGACGGTGGACGCGTGATCGGAAGAAGCGGCGGACTCGATCCCAGCGATGGCAGTGTCGATCCGTGGTCGCACTTCATCAACGTCTACATGCTCGATCGCAACGGAAAACGAATCGACCGGCGCAATCCGGAAGACATCTTCGTGCCGCTGTACAACCACCAGATTCCGCCAGGAGCGGCCGACGCGGTGCACTTTGCCTTCGACGTGCCGGAGGCCGCGCGCGGACCGATCGAGATCGAAGTGCGCCTGCAGTACCGCAAGTTCGATACCACCTACATGCGTCAGTTCCAAGGCGAGGCGTTCGTGTACAACGACCTGCCGATCACCACCATCGCCGTCGACCGCGTGATCCTGCCGCTGGTCGGAGGCGCGCCGGTAGACAACCCGCTGCCGGACATTCCGCTGTGGCAGCGCTGGAACGACTATGCCATCGGCCTGTTCCGCAAGGAGGGCGCTGGCGAGCTACGCCAGGCGGAGGCCGCGTTTGCCGCCGTCGAAGCTCTGGGTCAGGCCGACGGCGCCCTGAACCTGGCGCGCGTCTACATTCGTGAGGGGCGGCTCGACGACGCGGTAGCTGCGCTGGCACGCGCCGCCGAACACAATCCGCCGGCCAACCCCTGGTCGATCACCTTTTTCAGTGGCGTGGTCAACATGCAGCATGGCCATCTCGACGAAGCCATTGACAGTTTCCGCACCGTGCTCGAAACGCGCTGGCAGGACGCGCGCGATCGCGGCTTTGATTTCAGCCGCGACTACACCCTGCTCAACGATTTCGGCGCGGCCCTGTTCGAGCGCGCCAAGCAGGAGCGCGGCGATGCGCGCCGCGCCGAACGCGACGCCCTGCTCGATGAGGCTGCGGCGGCATTTCGCCAGACCCTCACCATCGATCCGGAGAACGCCGTCGCGCACTACGCGCTGTCGCAGGTGCTGGCGCAGCGTGGCGACGCCGAGGGCGTGGCCTACCACCGTGCGCAGCACGATCGTTACCGGGTCGACGACAATGCGCGCGACCGGGCCATTGCCATGGCACGTCGTGCCGACCCGGCCGCCAACCATGCCGCCGATGCCGTCGTGATCTACGACCTGCAGCGCCCCGGCGCCTACGAACTCGCCGATACACGGACCGCCAGCCCATGAACGAAACCCCGCGTCAGCGCCGAGACGACCGGATCGACGAGGACGAGAATCTCGACTTCGAGGAGGTGCCCGCCGACGACCGCATCATCGCGCGCGCCATGACCTGGTCCCTGGTGA
>CAZGKE010000243.1:0-3489 GCA_964526035.1 uncultured Gammaproteobacteria bacterium
GCGAGAGCGGGCCCTGCGGCCATGGCGACCACCAGGTGGCCAGGAATGCCAGCGCCACGACCAGGTCGAGCGACGCCAGCCCGAGACGCTCGGCGACGCTCATCGACGTCGCCCTGTCCGCCACAGATTGCGTTCTGCGAGGCATGACCACGAGGTTCTCCGGATCTACGGATGCTCAGGAATGTACACGCGGAACCGCAGGCCCGTCATTGGACTCAATCACGTAGAACCGAATGACCGATGGACGACCGCTGTCAATCGCCGATGGGTAACCGAGATCCCGATACGACGAGGCGCGTCTCAACAGTGCGGCAGCAGTTCTTGCAGATCCTTCAACTCCGGAGGCCGCAGTCCCGAGCGGCGGGCCTGCTGCAGTGCGCTGCAGGCCGCAGACGCGTCGCCCATCGCTTGCTGCACCTCGGCCAGCAGCAGCCACGCCATCACGCCCGGTCGCGCGGCGACATTGAGCTGTGCCAGCTCCAGCGCGCGCGCGTGGTTGCCCTGCTCCAGGTAGAAGCCCGCTGCATGATCGGCAAAAGCGCTCGCATGCCGCGCCAACAGAGATGCGTAACCGGCGTGGGCGCGACGCAGGTGATCGGCCGCCGCCGTGTGTTCGCCGCGTTCGGTGAGCACGCCGGAGATTGCCGCATGAAACTCTGGGTGATCGGTCTGTGCCACCACCGACTGGTAGAGCTCAAGGGCACGCGCGTGCCGCCCAAGCAGGAATTCGGTTTCCGCCAGGTGCTCCGTCGCCAGATAGTACTGCGGGAGTCGCGCATGAGCGGCGGCAAAGAAGAGGTTTGCGCGTTCGATGTTCCCCGCCCGCAGCAATGCGATGCCTTGCTGCGTGTGCAGCCACGCAAGCGGCATCGGACTGACGTCGCCATAGCGCGACTGGGCCAGTCGAAACCACTTCTCCGCAGCGCCGGCATCGCCCTGCTGGACCGCCAGGTTGCCGCGCAGCGCAAGTTCGAACAGCCCTTCGGCGTCGCTGTCGCGGCCCGCGAGTCGCTGCGCCAGTTCGCTGTGCCCATCGCCCGCCAGGTCCATTTCGTCGAGCAGTCGCTGCGCGGCCGGTTCGTCGGACACCAGCGATTCAAGGTCCCGCCTGGCCTCTTCGAAGCGATGAAACCCGCTCAGCAGGCTCGCGCGCAGCAACAACGCGGAACGGTCCGCCGGATTCCCGACGAGATACGACTCGACCAGCACCAGCGCCGACTCTGCATCCTCGATGCGCCCTCGGATGCGGTAGCGATAGGCCAGCAGAGCGGCCTGATCGCGCGCCGCGGCCGGGTCCGAACGCAGCGAAAGTGCATTGATTCCGCTGTCGAGATTGCCGAGATAGATCTCGCCAGAGGTCGTACGCACAAGATCCGGTCGAACCGGCCAGGTTGCGCTGCCATGTCTGGCTTCGAGTTCGGCAAGTACCGCTTGCGGCGACGACGCAGGCGCGGCGTGCTCGGATGCCGCCTCCGAATCGCGTGTCGCATCCCCACGGCATCCACCAAGGACGAGCGCACAGAGCACTACCCCACGCCACACCAGGGACTTTCGCGTCATGAGCAAACTCCGGAAAACTGTGCTGGACGCGGCGGCGCCGCGTCCAGCGCATGCAGGCGATCAGAGATCGGGGGGACCCAGAAACGGGAAGTTGGCCAGGAACGTGCTGTCGTTGGCTACGCAATCGGTCACGCCGGGGCCAACCACTGCACCCAGGGTATCGTCGATGACGTCGCGTTCCAGCGTCCGGCCGCCGCAGTCGTTGGCCACACCCAGTTCGACCCCGAGATACTGGTCGCACGTGGCCTGCGATGTGTCGATGCGCAAGCGGTCGTCGACCAGCACTGAAGCCAATGTGGCAGGCGGCAGCAAGACGTTGCCGGGGTTTCCGTCGAGGCCGGCCAGGATGGTGAGATTCGCAGTGATTTCGTCCTGGAACAGCACTGCCCACTGCGACGGGTCGGCCGCCTGGTTATAGGCGTCCTTCAGGGCGTTGCCAGCCGGACTGGGGATCAGCCCGATCGTGGCCGGACCAATGGCCGGACGTCCGGCGCGATCCACCTGTCCACCGACGAAGAAGCTGCAGGGAATGCCGTCGATCGAAGTCAGCGGGCTGATCGGCACACTGAACATCACCGTGCCGTCGCCGGACTCTCCACTCATGGTTCCGGCGCTGCAGCTCTCGAAGTCGAAGGTCAACGTGCCCCACTGCTCGAGAACGACGTTGTCGGGGTCGAAATTGATTCCCGGAAATCCGCCTTCGCTGGCACGGTAGGCCGTCATCACCGAGCCGCTGTCGGACTCATCGAGGAAACCGGTCGACACCAGCCAGAACTGTTCGCCGCTGCCGCCAGGCGTGTCCGGGAAGAACGCGCCGACATTCAGACGCGGCCCGCGCTCCAGCTCGGCCGGCGAGGGTGCGATGTACTGCACGAAAGCGCCGTACCCGGGCTCGGTCGGATCAAACCAGGATCCGCTGATTCCCGGACCGACCCCGGTCCCGCCGATCCGCTCCGTCGACAGCCAGACGGCGAGCACCGGGTCCGCGCCGCTGTTGCTCAGGCGCTCCGACTTCACGCCTACCACCACCGCCAGCACGTTGCCCGTGAAGGTGTTCTGGCCGGGCATGCAGAACTGCGGGGTGCCGGTATTGCGCGTTGCGTTGAAGGAAGCGCCGTCGAAAAAGAACGGATCGTCGCGCAGGCCCACCCAGGCGCGCATGTCGCCATTGGTCTCGGTGCGATTGAACTGGCCGGAAACCTCCAGCCCGCCGGGACCGCTGCATTCGTATCGCCCGGACTGCGGGAAGGTGCACAGGATCTCGCTGTTTCCCGATCCATTGTCGATGTGGAAGCGATACTCGACAGCATCGGAGAACCGCGCGTCGAAGCCGGCGTTGTTGAACACCGTCATCACCAGGATGGTTTCGGTCGCATCGTTGGGATTGACGAACGCGTAGAGATCCAGAAGATCCGCCGCCGGATCGCGCGTGACGATGGGTGAATCGGCGTGATCGGCGGCTACCGCCCATCCGCCTGCCAGCCACACCAGCAGTATCGAAACCAGACAAATTCGTTTCATGACGCCTCCCTCCAGAATTGACCGGGATACGCCACTGCCTGGACGGGCAACTGCTTCCCGGTGAATCATGCGAACTGCAACACGAGGTGCGGTGCGCACGCCAGGACGGGTCACGCAACAGGCCCATCCATTTACCCCTGACGCGTTTATACGCCCGTTCGGGTCATTCGGCAAAATCGAATGCGTTCATCCTCTCCTTCACCGGACGGTCTCTGCGAAACCCCGCGGGACCGGACCATTTCAGAAAGGAACCCTGCGGGCGCTCGCCTTCGGTCAGCGCGCGGACAGCCGCGCAGCGAGCTGCTCCGGGGGCAGACAGGTGGGAATCAGCTGGACGATGCCCTTCCTGCGGGTCAGTCGGCAATCGCCGCCGCCCCGGAATCACCCGGCATTGTCAGCAACAGCGCG
>CAZGKE010000244.1:0-3411 GCA_964526035.1 uncultured Gammaproteobacteria bacterium
CATCGCGCTCTGGAAGCGCGCATAGGGGCACATGTATTTGCACACCTGCTCGCGCAGGAAGCCTGCGTTGCCCCAGGTCGCGAGCGCATAGAACAGCACCCAGAAGGTCTCCCATCCGCCCCATTCAAACGGTAACAGACGCGCGCCGAGATCGCGGATCGGGGTGAAGAAGCCGACGAAGGTGAAGCCCGTCCACAGCGCAAAGACCAGCCATGTCGCGTGCTTGCCACCCTTGCGCCACAGCTTCTCACGGGTCCAAGGGCCGGCATCGAGCTTCATGCGCCTGTTGCGGTCGCCTTCCCACCAGCGTTCCGACCACAGGAACACCTCGGTCCACACCGTCTGCGGACAGGCGTAGCCGCACCACAGACGCCCGGCCAGCGCGGTGAAAAAGAACAGGGTGAGCCCGGCCATGATCAGCAGCAGGGCGAGGAAGATGAAATCCTGCGGCCAGAACGCCAGCCCGAACACATAGAACTTGCGCGCCGGCAGGTCGAACAGCACCGCCTGACGCCCGTCCCAGCTGAACCACGGGAACAGGTAGAACATCCCCAGCAGCCAGAACACCGCCGCCGTGCGCAGCGTCTGGTAGCGCCCCCTGATCTCGCGCGGATAGACCTTGCCCTCGGACTGGTACATCGAGGTGCTCTGGTCGACGACGATGGGGATCGGTTTGGGCATGGTGCTACGCGATGGAGCCGGTTGCGTGGGAGCAGAATGTAGCCCGGATGCAGCGCAGCGGAATCCGGGAGATCTCCGGGCCGGGGCGACGGCCCCGGATTCCACTTCGTTTCATCCAGGCTACGGTCAGCCTCTCAATCCATCCTGCGATTGAACCGGCTTGCCGGTCGGAGCAGGATCCAGGTGAAGGTGCTGGAGGCCGCGGTGGCCAGCCAGAACATGAAGAATCCGATGGTATAGCCGGCTTCGCGACTGATTTCCCAGTCGACGAAGGTAATGTCTTTCAATTCCAGGGGGTCGACCAGGGCGAAGAACACCATGGTCGCCACGCCGGCAGCGAAGAAGCTCGGCCACAGGATGGCGCCGAGGCGCTGGGCCATGGGGCGCGGTGGGTGGTCGATGTCTTGGGTCATGGCGGTGATGTCCAGTGCTTTCTTGTAGGAGCCCACCTGTGGGCGACCCGCGGAGTCGCGCTGTGAAACCATGCGCCGGTCGCCCACGGGTGGGCTCCTACAGGGAGCTTTTCAGGGCGCCGCCTCTGCATCCTGCGACAGGCTCCACACCCACGCCGCGACGATGCGCGAACGCGATTCGCCAAGGATTTCACCTTGCGCCGGCATGATGCCATGGCGACCGTGGACGATGCCGTCGCGGATGGCATCGAAACTGCCGCCGTGGACATACGCGCCGCTGGTCAGGTTCGGAGCTCCGAGCGCCGGATTGCCCTTTCCGTCGACGCCGTGGCAGGCGGCACAGATCATTTCGTAGCGCGGCTTGCCGCCGGCGGCAAGCGTCGGATCGACGCGCTGGCCGGCCAGGCTCTGCACGTAGACAGCTACTTCGGTGACCGCGGTGTCGCTACCCAATGCGGGCGCGAACGGCGGCATCAACCCTTCGCGACCCGAGGTCACCGCATGCAGGATTGCCTCGGGCGTACCGCCCCACTGCCAGTAGCCGTCGGTCAGGTTGGGAAAGCCGCGCGCGCCGCGCGCATCGGAGCCATGGCACATGGCGCAGTGGTTGCCAAAGACCGAGGCGCCCAGGCGCAGGCCCTCGGGGTCGCGGGCGATCTCGGGAATGGACATGCCGTCGAAGCGCGCAAACAGCGGCGCCAGGCGGGCCTCGTTGGCCGCGCGCTGTTCGTCGTGCTCGCCCACCGAGGTCCATTCGCTCCAGCCGGCGTAGTTGCCGAAGCCGGGGTAGTAGATGAGATAGCCGATGCTGAACACGATGGTCAGGTAGAACAGGCCCACCCACCAGCGCGGCAGCGGCTTGTTGTACTCGCGGATGTCCTCGTCCCAGACGTGGCCGGTGGTTTCGGGCTCGTTCGGGTCACGCCGCGAGGTGTACCAGATCAGCCACAGGCAGCCGGCGATGTTGATGATGACGAGGACGGCGACGAAGATGGACCAGGAAGTGCTCATGGGGTGTTCTCGCTATCGTCTTCCAGCGGCAGCTGTGCCGCCTGGTCGAAATCGTTCCTGCGCTTCGCGCTCCAGGCCCAGGCCCAGATGCCCACGAACAGGACCAGCAGGACCGCAGTGAAGATGCCGTTGATGGTTCCAGCGTCCATGCCTCACCTCGTCCTTGGAGCGTGGCGACCCAGCCCCTGCAGGTAGGCGATGATGGCGTCCATCTCGGTCTTGCCGACCACGGCGTCCGGGGCTGCGGCGATGTCCTCGTCGCTGTAAGGGTCGCCGAGGCGTCGCAGGGCGCGCATCTTGCGCACGATCAACTCGGCATCCAGTTCGCGCTGTTCCAGCCACGGGTAGCCGGGCATGTTCGACTCCGGCACGACGTCGCGTGGATTGATCATGTGCACCCGGTGCCACTCGTCGCTGTAGCGCCCACCGATGCGTGCGAGATCAGGCCCGGTGCGTTTGGAGCCCCACTGGAACGGTCGGTCGTAAACCGATTCGCCGGCCAGCGAGTAGTGGCCGTAGCGTTCGGTCTCGAAGCGCAGCGTGCGCACCATCTGCGAGTGGCAGTTGTAGCAACCCTCGCGTACGTAGATGTCGCGACCCGCGAGCTCCAGCGGCGCGTAGGGCTCGACGCCTGGCAGCGGCTCGACCGCTTCCGCCTGGTACATCAGCGGCAGGATCTGCGCCAGGCCGCCGAAGCTGATCACCACCGCGATCAGGATGCCCATCAGGCCGACATTTTTCTCGATTTTCTCGTGGCTCTTGCTCATGTCGGGTCTCCTCAGGCGTGCGCCGGCACCGGAACGGGTGTTTCATCCGGTACGCCGTTCGCCATCTGCCAGGTCTTCCAGGTGTTCCAGGCCATGATCAACATGCCGGCGATGCACAGCAGCCCACCCAGCAGGCGCACCAGGTAGTACGGGTAGGTGGCGTTCAGCGACTCGACGAAGGTGTAGGTGAGCGTGCCGTCGGCATTGGTGGCGCGCCACATCAGGCCCTGCATCACGCCGGCGATCCACATCGCCGAGGCGTACAGCAGCACGCCGATGGTGTGCACCCAGAAGTGCAGGTCGATCGCCTTGATCGAGTACATCTGTTTGGTCCCGAACACGCGCGGATAGAGCATGTACAGGGCGCCGATGGAAATCATGGCCACCCAGCCCAGTGCGCCGGAATGCACGTGGCCGATGGTCCAGTCGGTGTAATGCGAAAGCGCGTTGACCGTCTTGATCGACATCATCGGTCCTTCGAAGGTCGACATCATGTAGAAGGAGATGGCGACCACCAGGAACTTGACGATGGGGTCGGT
>CAZGKE010000245.1:0-3394 GCA_964526035.1 uncultured Gammaproteobacteria bacterium
CTCCGGCAGGTCGCACAGGCGCCGGAAATGCTCGCGCGCCCGTGGCCACAGGGACGCGCGATCGTTCATGGCAACGCGCCATCCAGGCGCTGGCGCAGGAAGGCACTGGCCTCGCGGAGATCGCGCTTGACGGTCGATGCAGAGCTGTCGGTGGCTTCGGCAATCTCAGGCACCGTCAGCCCACCGAAAAATCGCCACTCGACCAGCCGCGCAAGATCGGGGTCTTCCTGCTCCAATGCGGCAATGGCCTGGTCCAGTGCCAGCAGGTCGACATCGCGATCGTGGACGCTGAGTTGGACCTGGTCGATCTCGACATTGGCCTTGCCACCGCCGCGCTTGTCGGCATGGCGACGACGGGCATGGTCGATCAGGATCTGGCGCATGGCTCGCGAGGCGGTGGACAGGAAATGGACGCGATTCTGATACGCGCCCGGATCGACGCGCGCAAGACGCAGATAGGCTTCATGGACCAGCGACGTGGTGCGCGGCGCCGCGTCGTCGCTGCCGCGAAGGTGTCGCCGCGCGATGTCGCGCAAATCGGCGTAGACCAGATCATAGAGGCGTGCGCTGGCCTCACGGTCACCATCGCTCGCCGCGCCCAGCAGGTCAGTGAAATCGAAATCTTCGCGCATCGCTCCAGCCAGGATCCCCACCACGGAAGTGTGATGCGGCAGGCGGTTTCCGGCAAGCCGCGCTGCATCCGGCCCTGCCTGCGCTGCGTATTGAGGAACCTTCGAACCAATCCGCGCGCGACGGGCAAGGACTGTTTCAGAGGTTGCGGAACGCCGGATGCTGGCCTTTTCTCTGCGTCTGCGCCACAGTCTTGGAGCCTCCGCCATCGAACCACAGCATATGCATTCTGACGAAGAGCATCTGGACACCTGGGGCGGCACCATGACTGCCTCCCTGGCCTCCGCGATCACTGCATGGGCGCCCGCGCCTCCGGTGCGCCTCAGGCTGCGTGAGCGGGTGCTGGCTGCGGCTGCGGACGGGACCGAAGTCGTCCGTGCTGACGAGGGCACATGGCACACGGTTCTGCCCGGTGTGGAGATCCGCTGTCTGCGCCGTGACGCAGGCGCGAAGACCCAGACATGTGAGTGGCGGCTGGCCCCCGGCGCCAGCATCCCGGCACATGCTCACCACATGGAAGAGGAGTGCATGGTGCTGCAGGGTGAAATCCACCACGGCGGTGAGATCTACCGCTCCGGCGACTACCTGCTGGCGCGCGCCGGGACCCGCCAGCACAACGTGCACTCGCCGCGAGGTGCCCTGCTGCTGATCCGTGGCGACATACTCGGCTGACGAGCCCGCCACGGATGTCATTGCAGCCGCTACCGCAGAACCAGGATGAGCCCGCAGCGGGAGAGAGTCTGGAATCACTGATCGAGGCGCTGATCTCGCGCGAACAGGCCGCGCTCGGTCGTCTGTATGACCGCACCGTCGACCGTGTGTTCGGCATGGCCATGCGCGTGCTCGGCGTGGCCGCCGATGCCGAGGAAGTGGTGGTCGACGTGTACCGACAGGTCTGGCAGCGTGCCGCGCGTTTCGACGCCGGACGCGGCAGCGCCATCGGCTGGATCATGGTGATCGCCCACAGCCGCGCGTTGGATCAACTGCGCCGCCGTCAGGCACGACCTGACCAGGCGGCGTTGCATCCGGACTCGCTGCAGTCGATCGGCGCGCCGTCCGACCAGCGGCCCGTCGAGGATCTGCTCGACGCCATCCAGGCCGGAACACGGGTGCACGATGCCCTGGCCCAGCTCAAACCCGAGCAGCGGTCCGTGATCGGCATGGCCTTTCTGCGCGGCATGTCGCACCCTGAAATCGCCGAAGCCACCGGCATCCCGCTGGGTACGGTGAAGTCCCACATCCGCCGCGGTCTGGCAGCGCTGAAGGGCATGCTGGAAGATGGGAGCAGCGTCGATGATCCCTGAGCGATCGCGAGCTGCACGCATCCTCGATCCGGTTCTGGTTGCGCTCGTCCTCGGAGTGACGCCCCTGTGCGTGGACAGCGACCGTCGTGAACGGCTGCGAAGCCGCGTGCTTGCGGCGACCGAACCGACGACCGGCGACCTCCGCGCCGAGGGCATCTGGCCGACCGGATTTCGCAGTAGTCGCATGCGCAGATAGGGGACCGTGCGGAGGCCCCTTGCCGGGCTGCGCCGCTCTCGATGCGCGCTTCGGGCCTTCCCCCTGAACGCCGCAAACCCCAGCGCGTACAATGTCCGGCTCGGAACCACATCGCGCCAAGAGGGCTCCATGAGCACCCCAGCACGCCAGCTTCCCGCCAGCCAGACGTCGCCGGACCAGCCGCCGCTGCGCTTCGTCACCGCTGCCAGCCTGTTTGATGGCCACGATGCCGCCATCAACATCATGCGCCGGCTGATCCAGTCGCAGGGCGCCGAGGTCATTCATCTCGGCCACAACCGTTCGGTGGAAGACGTGGTGCGTGCGGCCCTGCAGGAGGATGCCGATGCCATCGCGCTGTCCAGCTATCAAGGTGGCCACGTCGAGTACTTCAAGTACATGGTGGACATGCTGCAAGAGCGCGGCGCCTCGCATATCAAGGTTTTCGGCGGCGGCGGCGGCACCATCACGCCCGAGGAGATCCGCGAGCTGCAGGACTATGGCGTCGAGCGCATCTATCACCCCAATGACGGCATGCACATGGGGCTGGTGGCGATGATCGAAGATGTCGTGCGTCGCGCCACCGCTGCGCGGGATTCCGGACCGGAATTCGCGACCACCGCCGACGCGCTGCCCGACCTCGACGACGAGATCGCAATCGGTCGCCTGCTGAGTGCCATCGAGGACGGTCTGTTCGGCGAGGAAGAGCTGGCACGCCGCCGGAAGGAATGGCAGATGGCCGGACAGCGCGTCCCTGTCATTGGTCTCACCGGCACTGGAGGTGCTGGAAAATCAAGCGTTACCGACGAATTGTTGAACCGTTTTCTCCAGTATTTTCCAAGAATGCGGATCGCAGTCCTGGCCGTCGATCCGACCCGCCGGCGCTCCGGCGGCGCCCTGCTCGGCGACCGCATCCGCATGAACTCGCTGCGCAGCAAGCGCGTGTTGATGCGTTCGATGGCCACGCGCCGTCAGCACGTCGCTACCAACGCCGTGCTCAAGGACTGCATCGCCTGCCTCAAGGGAGTCGGCTATGACCTGGTGCTGGTGGAAACCGCCGGCATCGGCCAGAGCGATTCGGAGATCATCGACCTGGTGGATTTCCCGGTCTACGTGATGACCAGCGACTACGGTGCCGCCAGCCAGCTCGAGAAGATCGACATGATCGACTTCGCCGAGCTGATCGTGCTCAACAAGTTCGACCGCCGCGGTGCCGAGGACGCGCTGCGCGACGTGCGCAAGCAATGGAAGCGCAATCGCACCGCTT
>CAZGKE010000246.1:0-1388 GCA_964526035.1 uncultured Gammaproteobacteria bacterium
CTGGAGCGTCGAGAAGGTCGCGTTGCACCTGCCAGCGGATCGACGGATCACCCTCTAACAGCCAGTCGATGATTGCCGCGTCCATGATCCAAGATGATACGACCGACACACGAACCCCGGCCGGGGTTGTAGCGTCGTGGTGGTGACCGACTCGACCACACGGGACGCCCAGGAGCTGTTCGCCCCTCTCGCTCCCGGCTACGAGCGCTGGGGGAACCTACTCAGCATGGGCCAGGACCCCCGCTGGCGGCGGCGGATGGTCGACGGCCTCGACGTAATTCAGGGGCTGAAGGTCCTCGACATTGCGGCCGGCACCGGGCTGATCACCAGGCTGCTCCGATCAAATGGCGCCGGGGTGATCTCACTCGATCAGAGCTCGCGAATGTTGCGGCCCGCACTGGATCGAGGCGCGGTGGGAGTAGTCGCCACAGCCGAAGCCCTCCCCTTCCCCGATGGCTCGTTCGACGCCGTCACCTTCGGCTACCTGCTCCGTTATGTCGACGACGTCACCGATTGCATGACCGAGATCTCCCGTGTCCTCCGACCCCAGGGGAGGGTGGGTATGGTCGAGTTCGGGAGCCCGCGAGGTCTTTGGAGACCGCTGTGGTGGGGATACACCCGTCTCGTCCTCCCGGCCGCCGGGTTGGCGGCAGGTCGCGGCTGGTACCGGGTTGGTCGCTTCCTCGGTCCGAGCATCGACGGATTCGCCGACCGCTACCCACCCGATCGCTTAACCAAGGCGTGGGAAACGGCCGGATTCACCGACGTGGAGGTCGAGCCGATGTCGCTGGGTGGTGGGCTGGTCATGTGGGCCCGGAAAGCGTGAGTGAACGCCCGGCGTTCTACGCGCCCACCGGGTCGCGCTGGGGCGATTTCGTCTCGCTGCTCCACATCCCCTACACACTCTGGCACCTGGCCTATGTGACGATCGGCGCCGCAGTTGCTCCCGAACTCGACTGGCGGATCCTCGCCGGCACCCTCACCGCATTTGGTTTCGGGCTCGGCATCGGTGCCCATGCCCTCGATGAGGTGAAGACCCGCCCACTACGGACCGGCTTCTCTGATCTTGCCCTCTGGGTGTTGGGCCTCGGTGCGATGGCGGCCACCCTCGGGATCGCCGCACTCGGGGCGCTCGAAGTATCTCCCTGGGTCTATGCCTGGGCGGCGGCCGGTGTCCTGCTTGCGGTTGGGTATGCCCTGGAGTGGCCGGTGGTGCACACCGACTTCGGATTCGCCGTCAGCTGGGGAGCGTTCCCGGTGATAGTCGGCTACTGGGCGCAGACTCGCTCAGTTTCGCTGGCTGTCATCGTCGTGGCGGCCGGTGCGGTCCTTCTCAGCCTGGCCCAGCGGGCGCTGAGCACCCCGGCGAGATTCGTCAGGCGGAGGAC
>CAZGKE010000246.1:1488-3329 GCA_964526035.1 uncultured Gammaproteobacteria bacterium
CGCAGCAACCGGAATCGACGTCGGTCAACTGGCGCGGACCGTCGGCAAAGCTCTGGCCATCGGGGCAATCGCAGTCGGCGTGGTATTCGCGGTGAACTCGAACACTGAACCGCAGGGTTTGAGCTCGGCACAACTCGAAGCAGGGAATGCTCTGAATATTGCCGACATCGGAAGGCCGCAAGCAACCAACGCACCGTTCCTGGCCGGGACTGCCAACCCGACGCACACAGGACGTGTTGTGAC
Organism: uncultured Gammaproteobacteria bacterium; assembly: GCA_964526035.1. GTDB lineage: Bacteria > Pseudomonadota > Gammaproteobacteria > Xanthomonadales > BPKI01 > DAOMOD01. Next base: position 1,732 of record CAZGKE010000246.1, read on the forward strand.
CGGCGGAAGTGCGGCAGCCATCGAGGTAGACAAGGCCGATCTGCTCTTCAAGCAGAAGGGCGCTGCGCTCGCCGACCCATCCGACCGGATCCACAAGCAGAAGGCAGCCGAGCTCGCCAAATAGGCAGACCTTGGGGCGAGAGGGGGACCGCTCGGTCCCCCTCTCTCTTGTCCGTTTGACTTCAACCGTGGTTGAGGTTCTAACTTGTCCGGTATGGCAATAGCACCGGCGGACCGGGAGCACTTGGCGTCGATCCGTACCATCGAACTCACCACCTACGGCCGGAAGTCGGGCAAGCCGCGCCGAATCGAGATCTGGTGGTTCCACGTCAACGGCCGCTTCATCATCACCGGGACACCCGGACGACGCGACTGGCTCGCCAACGTAAGAGCGAAACCCTCGGTGGTGATCCACGTCGACGGCCACGACATCGAGACCACTGCGAGGGTGATCGAGGACAGGCAGCACCGCCTCGAGGTGTTCAACCAGCCCGACACCAGGTGGTATACGACCCAAGCCCAACTCGACCGCCTTGTCGACGAAGCCCCAATGATCGAGGTACACCTACAGGTTGGAGATTGAGATTCTCCAGGTTGATAGACCGCGCATCTCCAGCAGGAGATCACCTCATCTACCGGCAGGGGAAGGACCTTCCTGCTTCGTAGCGGACATCGGTTCGGCGGCCCCGGCGGGCCCGACGCTGATCACGGTCCAACCCGCCTCCCGGAGAGATCGGTGCTTCTCTGCTTTGGATACATCGTCGTACCTCGTGGCGGTGTCGTATCCCATCTCCTCGAGCTCTTCGAAGACATGATCAGTCGCATCGTCGAGGGGCATTGGCTCATAACCCGTCCCCGTCCATCGATACGCAGTGCCGTCACCGTCGAGGTTCAGGTAGCGCCGGGTGATCCCGTGTTTGTACAGCTCGACGACGACCCCGCCGCTCACCACCCGGTTCATCCACATGAATCCGCCGCACCATTCCAAAGGCAACGCGGCTTGGAGCGGCTTCCAGTCTGGCCTGTCATCGAGGTTCTCCTCCGCCCACTGATCGAGCATCTGGCTCAAGGCCAGGATCTTCTCGTGTTTGTCTAACGAATACATAGTCTCCCTTCCCTCCCGATCGTGCCGAAACAAAAACGCGATTGGAAGGGGTCTGGACCGCTTCGGCGCACACCGCCAAACACATGCCGAGGCGTGGGTAGTGTCGCTCCATGCCAGGTAGTGAACCGAATATCAGGCGAACTGCTTTCACTCTATTGCTCGGTGCGGCGATGGCTGTGGCCACCTTCGCCGGGCCCGCCTTCGCCGTGCTGGCCCGGTTCCTCATCGACAAGTTCGGGCTCACTCGTGCCGGGTTCGGCTGGGTGGTAGCCGCATTCTCGACAGTCGGGGCGCTGGCTTCGCCCGCAGTGGGCAGGCTCACCGACTCGATGGGAGGACGGAAGGCGCTGGCCGCCATCTTCTTTCTCGGGGGACTCGGCATGTTGGCGATCGCTTCCGCCCCGACCTACCTGTGGCTGATCACCGCCGCCGGTCTCACCGGTCTCGGCCAGGCCTTCGGCAATCCCGGCACGAACAAGCTGATCTCGGTGCA
>CAZGKE010000247.1:0-3283 GCA_964526035.1 uncultured Gammaproteobacteria bacterium
GGCGTGCTGGACCGCGCGGCATTCGTGATCGGCAACGACAGCGGTCCGACGCATCTCGCTGCGCTGCTGGGCCGTCCCGGGCTGGCGTTGTTCGGCAGCGACCATGCCGATGCGCGCATCACCGGCATGGATCGGCGGCAGCTACGGGTGCTGCAAGCGCCCGATGTCGCGGATATTGCGCTGGAGTCGGTGCTGGAAGCGATCCCGAGTCAACCGGGCGAGCGATAGATCGGCTTTGACCGCAGGTAGGAGAGCACCGCGGCAGGCAGCAGGTCCTCAACCGGCTCGCCGGTTGCCAGACGCCGACGCACCTCGCTCGCGGACACCGGGATTGGCGTGACTGAAAAGGAAAGCACGCGACCGGCGGGTCGGCTCAACAGATCATCCTTGGCCTGCGCCCAGCGTGGCCTGAGCGCCTCCTGGAGGGCGGCCGATCCATCGCGTCCTGCACCCGGTCGCGTCAATACCAGCACGTGCGCCAGATCAAGGATTGTGCGCCATTCGCGCCAGGTGTCGAATCGGGCAAAGGCGTCCGCGCCCACCAGAATCACCAGCGACTGCGCCGGTCCGACTTCATCACGCACTTCGCGCAGGGTTTCCACGGTCCACGAGGGTCCTTCACGACGCAGTTCCCGATCGTCGATGCGCAGCTCGGGGTGGCCGGCGATCGCCAGCCTGAGCATGTGCAAACGTTCGGCGGCGCTGGCACCGGGAACGCTGCGATGCGGCGGCAGCGCCGCCGGCATCAGGTGAACCGCAGCGCCAAAGGCTTGCGCCACTTCGCTCGCCACCGCGACATGACCGCGGTGCACCGGGTCAAAGGTGCCCCCGAAGATCAGCAGCGGCTGCATCAGGGCGTCAGCGCAACAGCCCGCTTGGCGCCGATCGCGACGCGTGCCAGCAGCCGTTCCAGTTCGATCCACGGCTCATGCTCGGAAACCCTGGTGCCGTCCGCGCTGCGCCCCTTGCCAAGACGCTCGACGCGGCCGAGATCGGCCAGGCAGCGCTGCCAGAACCGCGCAGGTCCGCGCTTCAGGGCGTTTTGCACCGCAGCCTGTCGCGGGCCGAACACGCGCTCGGCCTGCATCGCCGCGTGCGGAGGCTTGCCGTTGGCCACTTCGGCGGAGAGCCGCGCCATCATCGTGAGCTGATTGGCCAGCCAGGGCACCAGGGCCGGCACTGCGTCACCCTCGGCACGCAGTCCGGCCACGATGCGCAGCGCACGCGGGCCGTCGCCGGCCAGCGCGGCATCGCTGAGGTCGAACACGTTGAACCGCGCCTGATCAGCCACCAGACTGCGCAGGCGCTCGGCGTCGAGCGGCGCGTCTCCGGTCAGCAACGCCAGCTTGTCGATCTCCTGGGCCGCGGCAAGCAGGTTGCCTTCCATGCGCAGGGCCAGCTCCAGCACCGCGTCGCGATCGGGCGCCAAGCCCTTGTCGCGCATGCGCTTGCCGATCCAGTCGGAAAGCTCTCCGCCGCGCAGCGGCCACACCGGCAACAGCACGCCGACCTTTTCCAGCGCGCGCGTCCAGGCGCCTTCGTGCTTCGAGCTCCAGGCGCCCGCAGTGATCAGCAGCACGGTGTCGGGCGGCGGTGACTGACACCACGCCGTGATGGCCTTGGCGCCCTCGACGCCGGGGCGGCCGCTCGGCAGCCGCAGTTCCATCAGCCGCTGCGTCGCAAACAGCGACAGGTTTGATGCGCTCGCGGCAAGCCGGTTCCAGTCGAAGTTGGCCTCGACGTCGAGGACTTCGCGTTCACTGTAACCGAGCTCGCGAGCACGCTGTCGCAAGGCATCCGCCGCCTCCTGCTGGCGCAGCGGCTCCTCGCCAGCCAGCATGTATACCGGCCGCAGCGGATCGCGGGCCAGGTGGGCGTGGAACTGGTCAAGGGTCCAGGCCATGATCGGCGAAACTCAGGGCGTGCGTTCGAGACGGCGCAGCACGTTCTGCAGCATTTCGCGCTGCAGCTCGACGCGCAGCAGTTCCGCTTCCTGTTCGGCGCCCAGCGCGGCGCGCTCGTCAAAGGTGTAGTCGCGATTCAGCTCGATGATCTGCCGCGCCAGACGCGGCTCCCCGGCCGCATCCAGCACTTCCAGCTCCACCCGGTAGCGAATCTCGAATTCGCGGATCCGGGCGGCGGGGCCGACAGTGAGGATTTCCGTACGCATCTCGTTGACCGGGATTCGCAGCCTCGCGCTGGCCTTGTCCGGCGAAGCCACGATCTGCGCCCCGGCCCGCGCCAGCGCCTCGGCGAGATCGGCACCCAGGGAATTGCCCGGATTCGCGACATCCAGGTGCAGCCTCTCGAAACCCGCCGGCAGCTGCGCCTCGCCGCGCAATCGAAAACCGCAGGCGACCAGCGCGAGGCAGAGGGCCAGAAGCAGCGTGATGCGAAGGGGATTTGGCATGAAAACGAGGCCATCCGGAGTAGACCGCACTTTAGGGCATGAGCGGGATGCGGGCAAAGTCCTTGCCACAGTTTTCAGTTTTCGGTTTTCGGTTTGCAGACGAAAGCAAGCCGTGCCGGCGTTCGACATCCTGGGAGCCCGCGGCCAAGAAAAGATGCCACGGCTCGGAATCGAGAGAATCCACGCGTAGGTTGGGGTAAGCGCAGCGCACCCCAACCTACGTTGCTGCGGAGTCTGAAAACTGAAAACCGAAAACTGAAAACTTCGCTCTACCCCACCACCACATTCACCAGCTTGCCCGGCACCACGATGATCTTGCGCAGCGTCTGCCCTTCCGTCCAACGTGCCACGTTCTCCTCGGCGAGTGCGGCTTTCTCGATGTCTTCGCGGCTGGCGTCGACGGCCACCTCGATCTGGCCGCGCAGCTTGCCGTTGACCTGCACGACCAGGGTGATGGCGTCGCGCTTCAGAGCTTCGGAGTCCACCTGCGGCCAGCCCAGGTCCTCGATCAGGGTCTCGGCGTGGCCGAGCGCCTGCCAAAGCGCGTGTGCGGCGTGCGGCGTGACCGGGTTCAGCATGCGCGCCACCAGTTCCCAGGCCTCCTGCAGCACGGCGCGGCCCTGGTCGCTTGCATCGTCGAACTTCGCCAGCGCATTGGTCAGCTCCATCACCGCGGCGATGGCGGTGTTGAAGGTGTGGCGCCGTCCGTAGTCGTCGCCGACCTTGGTCAGCGTCTCGTGAACCTGGCGGCGAATCGCCTTCTGCGCATCGTTCAACGCGCTGGCGTCGAGCGCGGGCGCGGCACCCTGCGCCACATGCCGATGCACCTGCGACCACACACGGCGCAGGAAGCGCGCCATGCCCTCGACGCCG
>CAZGKE010000248.1:0-3282 GCA_964526035.1 uncultured Gammaproteobacteria bacterium
CATCGGGTCGACGAGGCGCTGCACATCATGTGGTGTGAGAGCCGCGGTGACCCTGATGCTTACAACCCCTACTCGGGTGCCTCAGGCCTGTTCCAATTCATCCCCTCCACCTGGGCATCAGCCTCGGTGTCTGCCGGATATCCGGGAGCGAGCGTCTTCGACCCAGCGGCCAACACCGCAAGTGCGGCATGGCTCGCCGGTGAATACGAACGGCTAGGCCTCTATTACTGGCAAGCGTGGAGCTGTAAACGGGTCCTCTACTAGCGGCCCGTCGGAGAAGTACCGCTACCGGCAGTCAGCTGGCCCACAGGAGTTCGGGGAGCAGCTGACCGGCCCGCCCACCAGAGGAAACTGAAGACGGGCACCAGCAGCAGCAGCAGGACTACACCAATGATCCTCACCAGCCACACCTGGTCGGACAATCGCTCCGACGCATGGGCGATAACAGCCTCGGCATCGCCGGCAGTCACCCGGTATCCGGCGATCAACTCCCTGGTTGCGTCGACCTGGCCCTGAAGCCCCGCCAGGGTGCCGGCGACAACTGTCACTTCTCCCTCGAGTCGGTTCAGCGACACGGTCAAGGAGAACAGGTTCGCCGAATAGCCCGACAAAGAGTCGCTTAATTCACCCAGCTGAACACTCACATCCTCGAGTGCCTGGTCCAACGGCACTTCCGGGTTGTAGTCGACACCGAAGAAAGAGAGCGCACCGAGCACGCCATCGACGACGTTGGCGGTGTCGATCAAGCCGTCCATCGCCGTTTCGATAGCGTCGATTTGACGTGGGATCTCGGTCTGGAGCAGGGTGCCCGACGACAGGACCACGGTGCTGATCTCATCAAGAGCGGATGCCGTCGCCCCGAAGACACCGTCGATACCGGCAAGCGTGTCGGTGACTACCACGAGGGACTCGTCGACGACTCCGAGAGTGCTGTCAACCGCCCGTAGTCCTTCGGCCGTCACGTCGAAACTGTCAGAAAGTGTCTGGAACCAGGGGCCGACCCCGAAGGCAAAGAAGACAGCAGCAACGATTGCGGTGACAGCACCGGCGATTCCGGAGTATTCCCAAGTCCGAGTCAGCCAGGAGGGCGGGGCGTTGAACATGAGACGACCCTATTGATTCCTGAAGCTGCGAAGACCAATGTTGTGCACACAGACGACGCTAACGCGGGCAACGTCGAGAACCGGCCTTGACGTTCGGCAAGGTTTGCGGTTGCCGGCGGAAGGCCGACGAAAGGAGTGGGAAATGGGGAAGAGTTACTTCAAACCGGCGATCTTCAAGTTCCTCAGGGAACTGGAGGCAAACAATGAGAAGCGATGGTGGGAAGAGAACAAGGAACGGTATGTCGCGATCGTGCGCGATCCGGCGCTGGAGTTCATATCCGACTTCGCGGCTCGGCTGAAAAACTTCTCTCCTCACTTCGTGGCGGATGCAAGGACGGTCGGGGGTTCACTGATGCGCCCCTACCGCGACATGCGTTTCTCGAACGATTTGACCCCGTATAAGACCAACGTCGGAATCCAGTTTCGCCACGAGGCCGGCAAAGATGTCCACGCCCCGGGGATCTATGTGCACATCGAGCCCGACGCCAACTTCGCCGGAGTCGGGCTCTGGGCCCCCGAAACCGCAGTTGCCCACTCCATCAGGCGCCACATCAATGACCATCCCGACCTATGGCGCAATGCCGCCCATACCGACAGCTTCGAGAGTACGTGGAACCTCGACGATCGCGGGGAGTCGCTGAAGCGGCTTCCTCAGCAATACGACCCCGAACACCCTTTCCCCGACGACATCAAGATGAAGTCATTCATCGCCAGCCGGCCGCTCTCGCAGAAGGCGGTCACCTCATCGAGTTTCGCCGACGACCTCAGTGCCGACCTGGAAAGGGCACGGCCGTTGGCTGCCTTCCTCTGTGAGGCGATCGCGCTGCCGTTCTAAGCCCCAGCTCAGACCCCGGACGGTAGACATCGAACCTCCTTGCGCCTACATTGACCGAGGCTACGGCCGGGGTGCTATCTGAGCGAACATCATGGGGTTATCGATCTCGGTGACGGAGAGGTTGAAGTTGTAATCGCATTCCGCGACTCACGACTCCGGCTTACATCTGACGGCAAGGAGATCGGTGACTGGGAACGCTCGATGTACCAGTTGAGTCGCGTTGACCCGGAGACCTTCGTGCTCTCAGCCGAGGGCGATGACCTCACCTTCAGGCCAGCTCTTCCCGACGAGTTCGCAATCGCTTCGATGAATGGTGCGGTCGAGGCGCAGCTGCGCGACTCACCAAGGTCCGTGCCTGGCCCTATGAGCCAGGCTCCACCGGCCAAACCGCTGACGCTGGTGCTCTTCTACCTGCTGGTTGCAGGAACTGTGGGGATGGCGGTGTGGGCCCTGACCAGCATCATCGGCTGATCAGATCGAAGAGTCCATCCACTCCTCGACGCGCTCGAGGATGTATTCAGAGACGTCATGGGATCGGTCGAGGACCTCGCAGAGCTGCTCCTTGCCCACCATGATGTCGACGAGGTTGACCGTGCTCTTCCCTACCAGCTGCAGCCTGCGCTCGGGGGCGTCGGCCAGTGCGCCGTATGAATCGATCGCCGAGACCTCGATGACGAGGTCGAGGCCCCCGAGTCCGGCAAGATCGGTGGCGAGGACCAACAGGTCGGGCGGCTGGACCAAAGGAGGGACCGCCCAATTGAAGTAGAGGTCGAGGTTGAACTCCTCCTCGGGCTCTTCGAAATCGGGGCCGAGATCCTCGACCTTGCCGAGCAACGAGATCAATACCTTGGGGTCGACGTCGAGGGCGAGGTGGAGATCGATCGGGCCCCCGCAGCCGGCCTCCGGATGAAGGTCGACCTCCCATGACTGGCGCAGGGAATAGGTTTCGACGATATGTCTCTCGTCATGAACATGGAAGCCGTGCTCAACTGCGTGCTCTTTCAGGTCGGCGATGAAGCCGGCAATGTCAATGGCCATCACAACTGAGGATATTGGAATCTGGCGGCAACGGACAGCTGTTCACCACCGGATGCGGGCGGCGCCAGAGCTTCACGATCAGTGAATGAGGCAACTTCGGAGAAGAAGCCCAATGCTTTCCCGCTACTTGCGACGTCTCCAGCCGGCAATCAGCCCTATGAAGAAAGTGATCAAGGCTGCAACCGGCAAAGGTGGTGCTTTGCCTTCCCTGGCCGGCCCGGCACCTTCGTCCGCAAAAAAGATGTGGCTGTCGTCCCGCTCGTAGACGAGCCGCCGGTAGCTCTGAGTCACCCCGGCTCCATAGAG
>CAZGKE010000249.1:0-3219 GCA_964526035.1 uncultured Gammaproteobacteria bacterium
AGGATTGATTTTTTATATTTTATTTTGCATGGTCCGTAAATTACGTTTCATCGAGGCTTCCTCCGATGCGGATCAAAACCGTCCGGGCCATCCCGCTCTACGCGTCGTTCGCCGCGATCTGGGGTGGCGTGGAGAAGGTACCGCTCTCGGTGCTCCGACCAGCGGCGCATTTCCAGCGCATTCCACGCTCGGGCCAGTTCTCAACCATCATCACCGTCACCGAGAACGGGGGGATTGAGGGCACGGGCGAAGCCTTTGGCCTGCCCTATTCGCCGGCAACGGCCAGCCTCATCAACGGCGTGGTCGCGCCGGCGCTGATCGGTCGCGAGCTCGACCACCCGGCCGAATGCCTCGCCGACCTCTACGACTTCTTCGTCTCCATGGGGCATACCCGCGGCTTCTCGATGGACGCGCTCGCCGGGATCGACATCGCCTTGTGGGACCTGAAGGCCCGTGCCGCGGGCGAGCCGCTCGCCGTCCATCTCGGCGGCGCGCTGCGGCCGGTGCCGCTCTACGTCAGCCCGATCCCGTTCCTCGACACGCCCGACGAGTCCGCCGCACGGGCCCGCGACTTCCTGCGCCAGGGCTTCAAGGCGCTGAAGCTCAAGGTCGGCCGCAGCGTGGCGGAGGACGTGGCCCATACCGCGGCGGTCTGCGCAGTGGTCGGCCCCGACGTCGAGGTGATGCTCGACGTCAACTGCGCCTATGACGTCGAGACCGCCATCGACCTGGCGAAGGCCCTAGACGGTCTCGGTGTCGCCTGGCTCGAAGAGCCGATCAAGCCCGAACAGCCCGAGGCCCTGGCCCGCATCCGCAAGGTCGCGAACATGCCGATCGCGACCGGCGAGAACGACTATATCCTGCCCAGCTTCGAGGCCCTGGTCCGCCACGAGGCTGTCGACGTGCTGCAGCCGAACATCACCCGGGTCGGTGTCTCGGGTGCCTTGGCCATCGGCGCGCTCTGCGAGCGGCACGGGCTCGCTTTGGCACCGCACGGCGTGGGCTCGGCGATCGGCATCGCCGCAGCACTGCACACCTGCTGTGCCGCCCGGGGCTTCAGGGTCTACGAGGCCAATTGCCTCGCCAACCCGCTGCGCGACGACATCCCGATGGAGCCGATCACGATCGAGAACGGCTTTGCCCTGCTCGCCGACCGCCCCGGTCACGGCTGCGAGATCGATTGGCAGAAGGCGAGCAGCTACGAGTTCCGCGGCGGTGACGTGTTCGGCCATGGAGGTGGCGATGATGCCAGGGCCGCCGAATAAGGACGGCAGCACCGGCGTCCTGATCGGCCGGCCCGGCGAGAAGCTGTCGGACGCCCTCTACACCTGCATTCGCGACGAGATCGTCTTCGGCACCGACGACGGCGACGAGCGCATCTACCCGAAGGCGCTCTCCGAGCGCTTCAACGTGAGCCCGACGCCGGTGCGCGAGGCACTCATGCGGCTCGCGGTCGAAGGCTATATCGAGACCATCCCGCGGCGGGGCTTTCGCATCCGCAAACCCTCGCCCGAGCAGGTCACCGAGCTCTGGCAGGTTCGAGCCGGTCTCGAGGTCAATGCCGGCGAGCTGGCGATCGAGCGGCTCAAGACGGGACTGGTGCCGATGGCCGCGGTCGACCGGCTGAGCGAGATCGTCGAGCACTCGGTGCGCAACTGGCACGAGCTCACCGGCCGTGAGCAGATCGACCTCAACTCGCGGTTTCACGGCGGCATCGTGGACCTGTCCGGAAATGCGTTGCTGATCACGGTCTACCGTAGCATCCAGCTCCGCTACATCAGCAACAGCATCCGGCGCGGCGTCTCGTCCTGGCGGGGCCGGCTCGAGGTGGAAGCGACCGAGCACCGCGCCATCGTTCAGGGGCTCATGGCACAGGATGCGGATGCCTATCGCATCGCCGCCAAGGCCCATGTCAACCGCTCGCTCGAGGACGCGTTGAACGACATCGAGGCGAGCTGATCGATCTCACCCCGGATCATCCAGACAGCAAGGGAGGCACTGACAATGAAAAACCGAGGACTGCTCGAGCGGCTGACGCTCGCGAGCCTGGTGGCGGCGGGGGTTCAGCTCACGGCAGCTGGCGCTATCGCCGACACCACGATCCGGATGTGGACGTTCCTCAATCCGGAAGGCACCTCGCCGCGCGAGGTGGCGCTGAAGGAGATCATCGGCCGCTACGAGGCGGCCAACCCGGCGGTCAAGATCGTCGTCGAGCCGCAGGTCTGGGACCAGATGACGCCCAAGTTCCTCGCCGCCCACGGGGCCGGGAACGCGCCGGACATCATCTGGGTGGTCACCGATCTCCTGGGCGACGCGCTCGCCTCTGGGGCGCTCGCCGACCTCAACCCGCTCTTTCTCGACGAATGGCCGGAAGAGTCCATCGAGGAGCGCAAGGACGGCTATTGGAGCCGCTGCGCCTACAAGGGCGGCGTCCACTGCCTCTTCCATTCGCGCAATTATTATGGCGTCATCTACCGCAAGGATTTTCTCGACGAGGCCGGCATTGACCCGGACAGCCTGACCGACTGGCCGACCTTCATCGAGGCGGCGAAGGAGCTGACCACCCGCGACGCCTCGGGCAACGTCACCCGCTGGGGCTTCGGCCAGCAGTTCAGCGAGGACCGCGCCGACGCCCAGATGATGACCTCGATCATGCTGGCTCGGCAGGGCGATCTCTATCACGAGGATGGCCGCGCCAACTGGGCCAACCCGATCGGTGCCGAGGCCCTGGAGCTTCAGACCGACATGGTCACCGAGCACGAGGTCACGCCGCCGCAGGCGGTGACCTGGAGTGCGGAGGACCTCTACGAGCAGTTCGCTGCCGACAGGCTCGCCATGTTCACCGGTGCGGTCGTGCGCATCTCCACCATGCAGGCGAAGGTCGGCCCGGAGAATGTCGGCTTCATGATCTGGCCCGGCGTCGACGGCGAGCCCCATTCGCCGGGCATCATGGCGGGCTGGGCAGTGGGCGTGTGGTCGGGCGGCGCCAATATCGAGGAGGCGGCCAGGTTCCTCGAGTACATGTCGCTGCCCGAATCCGACCAGCTCTGGGTCGAGGTCGGCGGCCAGCTGCCGGGTGCGCCCTCGCTGATCGACCAGATGCCGGACTTCTTCGCCCAGCCCGAGAACCATTTCCTGGTCACGGCCGTGCGCGGCATCAAGGACTATGGCTGGATCAACCCGGTGGCGTTCGGTGTCGGCGGCTATCGCCAGGCGCTT
>CAZGKE010000250.1:0-3194 GCA_964526035.1 uncultured Gammaproteobacteria bacterium
TCCGGGAGCGCGTCGAGCACCCAGGCGAGTGACTCGAGACTCTTCTCCGGGGACAGGCGTCCTGCGTAGAGCAGCAGCGGCGCGTCGGGTCGCCCCTCGCAGAGACGATCGCGCATGGCCAGCGAGCGCCGTTCCGGGTGGAACAGCTCCGTGTCGACGCCGCCGCGCCACAGGCCGACGTTCCAGATCCCGTGTGAGAGCAACTCGTTGCGCGTGTAGCGGGACGGCGTGAGATTCAGCGTGGCGGCGTTGTGGACGGCCCGAATCAACGGCCAGGCGGCCGGCTGCGCCCAGCCGAGACCGTGCAGGGGCATGTAGCCGGGCAGGTCCGTGTGGTAGGACGCGACGATCGGCAATCGCAGCGCCTTGGCCGCGGCGATGCCCCAGATCCCGAGACACGCGGGACCCACCGCATGCACGACCTCCGGCCGGAAGCGAGCGAGTTCCCAGACGATCCGGGGGTCCGGAAGGGTCGCGCGCAGCTCGGGGTACGGAGGGAAGGGGAGGCCGGGGACACGCACGACCCGCGCACCGGCGTACTCCGGGACTGCCGTTTCCGGCGCGAACACGAGGACCTCGTGCCCGCCGCTCGTCATGCATTCGATCGTGTTGCGCAGACGATTGGTGATGCCGTCGATCTTCGGCAGGAACACTTCGGAGAAGATCGCGATCCGCATCGGAGTTCCCCCTTGTTGCGCGAGAGCCACGTGTGCTTCGCGAGGCCGTACAGCCAGACTAAGGGGGGAATCGGCCCGATCCGTCTCGGACCGGCGTCGATCGTACGAGGATTGCTCGACGAAGCAGTCTCGATCGTGTCGCAATCCAGTGACGAAGCGACGGCTCGGGATCAGCGCGGGAAGCGACTTCCCTTTTGCCAGCCGAGCTGTTGCAGCCGGGCATACACATCGGGTGCGAGTGCGAACAACAGCTTGAGCGCGCGGAAGGACAGCGGCTCGCCCCACGTGCCGACCCACCGGTCGCTTTCGATCCATCGGGCGATCGCGCGCGCCACGCGCTCCGCGTCCGGAGCGCGCTCGCAGCGACGACGCCGCAGCGCGATTCCGCGTTCGCCGAGTCGCAATGCCGGCGCCCAGGACAGCGGGCCGCGGATCGCGCCGGGCCGGTACAGCCGCAAGCGGAGCAGCGGATCGCGCCCGTAGGCGATCGGCGCAGTGCCGGTGAAGAAGTGGTGCAGCGCGATCTTCGACGCGTGATACACCGGTCCGAAGCTCGAAGGCATGCCATCCGCGATCGAGCCGATCGCAACCACGTCGAGCCGGCGTTCCCGTCGCTTCTCGGCGGCCGCCAGCGCGAACAGGGAGGGAAACACCGCATTGATGCGGTAGATGTCGCTCGTCTGCTCCGGAAGCGGCAGTCCTCCGTCGCCGATCGCCGTCTCGATCTGCGCCGCGTTCAGGATCGCGACGTCCGGATCCTCGGCGAGGAGCTTCTGCGCATCCGCAAGATCGTGTTGCGCGTTCGCCACCAGACGCGTGCAGGCGGCGCCGCCTTCGTTCGAGACGCGCCGCGAGACGCCGATGACCTCCCAGCCGAGGCCCTGGTAGTGTCGCCCGAGCGCAGCCCCGAGTGTTCCCGAGATGCCGGTGATCAGGACGCGTTTCATGGCAGCTCTCCGCTCACTCGCGCCGCCACGCGCAGGGCGTTCGCGGCAATCGTCAATGCCGGTCCGACGCCGAGCGACGTCGGCAGCACGCTCCCATCGGCGACGAACAGGTTCTCGATGCCATGGACGCGCCCGTCCGGGGCGACGACGGAACTCGCGGGGTCGATTCCCATTCGGCAAGTGCCGACCTGATGGGCCGCGTGGGCATGGGCGTCCACCGCGACGTGCCCCGGCACGGCGAGGGCGCCGGCGCGGCGGAGCCAGCGCCGCATCTCGACGAGCAGCCAACGCGCGCGGAGCTCGTCGTATCGGTCGAAGCGGCGATCGAGACGGATCGTCCCCTCGCTGCCGAGCGTCACGCGGTTCTCGGGCCGTGGCAGATCCTCGATCGTGCCCGCGAAGACCAGCGCGTGGTCCTGCACGAAACGCGCGAGCGCAGATGGGATCGGCACCGGCGCATGCTCCCGCAACGACAGCGGTCCCGGGATCGGCACGCTCTGGACGAGCCCGAGTTTGTGCGGGAAGTCGTCGCGGCCGAGGTACAGGTCCGACAGCGCGAGCTGCTTCACGAAGCGGCGCGCGCCCTCGCTGCGCCGGGCGAACAAGGCGACGACCAGCGCGCCGAGATGCTGCATGTGGTTTCGCCCGACCTGATCGCTCGCCCCGCCGAGTCCCGAGCGCAGGAGCAGCACCGGTGAGCCGATCGCCCCCGCCGCGAGGAGGAACCCTGACGCGCAGACCTCCTCGGTCGCCCCCGTCCGCCGGTGGCGCACCCGCAGCCGATGTACGCGTCCCCGCTCGTGCACGAGTGCGAGCGCCTCGCAGTCCGCCCAGACCGTCGCCGCGCCTCGCGCAGTGGCGGGATCGATCGCCACCGACACGCTCGATGAGCGGGCACCGGTCGGACACACATAGCCGGGACAGGCCGGGCATTGCTCGCAGCGATCCGCATCGATCGCGAGTGGCATCGCGAACGGCGCGAGGCCCTGCGCGCGCAGCTGGACGACGAGGCGCTCGTTCGCCGGGGCGAGCGGCGGAAGCGGCGCCTTGTAGGGATGATGCCGGCGTTCCAGATGGGGAGTCGACTGCGTCGCATCGCCGGCCACCCGGAACAGGTCTTCGGCGCGGTCGTAGAACGGCGCCAGCTCGTCGTACGAGATCGGCCAGTCCCACAGCGACCGCGGCAGGCGCTCGCCGTAGAATCGGCCCGGCGAGAAGTCCGCTCGGCCCGGTCGCAGCAGCGCGGCGCCGAACAAAGCGGTGCTGCCCCCGACGAGGCTTCCGGTGACGAGCCGGCTCGGCACACCATTGAGCAGCAACGGCCGGTCGTCACCGGCCGCGCGTTCCACCAGCATGCGGCGCTCGTCGCGTCCGTCCTCGACCGCGAGCTGGCGCGGCCCGCGTTCGACGAGCAGCACGCGGCGCCCCGCCTGGGCGAGCGCGTGCGTTGCGGCACCGCCGCCGGCGCCGCTCCCGATCACGACGAGGTCGTAGTCCACACCCTCTCTCTCGCCCACCCGCGTCTTCAGCGAAACACGGGTCGGCGACAGAGCCGTGACGTTCCGGCGAG
>CAZGKE010000251.1:0-3183 GCA_964526035.1 uncultured Gammaproteobacteria bacterium
GTGTGCGCACCCGAACCACCAAGTTGACCGGCGCCGGCCTTTACACCAGTCGAAAAGTCCCTTGACCGACGGCTGTTCGTTTGCGGAAGAGAACCCACAGTGCACCTCGTTGAGCTGAATGGGGCCGGGAGCCAGGGATGCGGGCGCAACTCTGGCGGCTGCAACCATCAATCATCGTCGTCGTCATCGTCGTCATCGTCGTCATCGTCGTCTTCGAGCTCGACCTCGGTGGCAAGAAAGCGGCTGCCATTGAGGTTGCCTTCGACCTCGACCAGGCGACCTTCGGCGATCGCAAAAAAGGTCTGGCGGTCGATATCGTCAAACTCGGTATTGCCATCGGTGTCGATTGGCAGGCTCAGGATCTCAAAGCTGGGGTCCAAGACGTTCTTTGCGAAGCCCTGAATACTGGCCTCATCGTCATCCGAATCCTCCCGTTCAACACCCGTTGCAACGACGATATTGCTGTCGGGCTCACTCTCTGCCCCGTGAATCTCCAGCCAGTCGCCGACATTGATGTCGTTTATGGTGAAAACTCGCAGTTCCAGTACAGAGTCATCTTCCATGCGGGTCTCGGCAGTTATCTCGACAGTAATCCCGAGCATCGTAATCTGGTTGGTGGATGCATCAACACTGTCGACCGCTGCCTCGATCTCGATGGGCCCGTCGTCTTCGAACTCGATTTCCTCGGCGACGAGTATGCCGCTGGAGTTCAGTTGACCCTCGACCTCAACGAGAACGTCGAGACCCAGATCGGCTTCGGTGCCATCATCGTATTCGGTGTCGGCAGTGGTAGTAACTGGAACGCCGGCAACGTCGAAGTCAGTGGACGACACAAACCGGGTTATCAACCCCTCGATTTCGATTTCGTCGGCATCGTCGTCGAGAAAGTCACTTTCCAGTTCGATTTCGTCCGCGATAAATTCACCGTTGGGCCCGAACTGCTCGCCTTCTACTTCCACGAGGTCGCCATTGGCAATACCGTTGCCACCAAAATCCTCGAGCGTGGCCTGGCTATAGTCGACAGTAAGGGCATTGATATCGAAGGTCATCGCGCCGCTATCGAGGTTGCTGACGAATCCGGTCACCTCGAAATCATCGTCGTCATCATCGAGTTCAATGCGTGTTGCAACAATATCCCTGTTCGAATTGATATAGCCGCTGACTTCGACGATGTCATTGACAGTGAGCCCTTCGAGCGAGCGGGGCGCAATGTCCTTGTCGAACGAAGTTGCGGATGTCACCAGCACGGTCTGGCTCAGGACGACCATGGAATTGCCGATGGTGTCGATAGACTGTACCGGCCCCGTGACATTGTCGTCGTAGCTGACCTTGTTCGCAGAAATGACTGCACCGTCGGCGGTAGCGCTGATGCGGACAATCTGCCCGACCCGCAGCGCCTGCTCGGTGGTGACTTCACCGTTGACTATAATTTCGGCGTCGCTGGTGTCGTACTGCACGCCGTTGACAATCACACTGCCGAACCCGTTGATGGGCCCCGCAACGAACACACTCGTGGGAGAACCGCCGGCGTCGATGCCTCCGAATGGATCCGGGTCGGACCCGCCGCCGCCTGAGCAACCGGCCGCGAACGCTGCTGCAATTGCGGCAATAAGTATGCTGCCGGGGGCCGGGAGGTCAATCGCTCGGTTAATCATGGTTTACTCCAGTCGGGTGAATCTTGAATCCAGTACATTCCGAGACCCAGCCTGATGGTTGGGTGGAGTCCCGGTTTGTCGTCTATATTTTCATCAGTTGATGTTTCGTGTTGGCTCAGCCAGCTATCGACGCGCTCCAGAAACGCTTGACCTTCCTTCTCTACGAAAGAACGGAATTCAGCAACGGTATCTGTGGAAATATTTATGTTCGCCGCACGTCGCTCAAATCGGGTGACATCGCCGTCCGCTCTTGTCAGGTTGTAGTCGATTGTATTGCCGATATCCTCGAACACGCTGCTCGCACGAATAATTGCTTCCGGCGCCGCCGGGTTGGTGCTGCCTGGCATGTAGTAACGGGTCTTGGGCAACAGCAAACCCTGGGGGTTGGATTCGATCGCTGCGGCGTTTCGCAGTTCCTTCAACGTGGTTGTAACGGGAATGTCGACGGCGTAGCGTTTGGCCAGATGCGCAAATGAGGGAAAAGAGCCCGTTTCCTGCAGCGGCAATGGCGATCCGGCAAAATCGCAGAAATCCGGGTCCTGGTACCAGCCGGACAAGACCCGCGCCGCGATGTTCATGCGTCCGAGTGCCTGCTGCTCGTTCTCGTCGGAACCCAGTCTCACCTTGCGTACATCGCGCCGCGTCATGCCGGTGAGGAGAGCCACTCGGGACACATTGGTGGGCCGGCCGTCCACACCGTACTCGTCGGTTGCCACGTCCACGTAGACGCGTTTGCAGAGGTCGGACATCTCGCGAAAACTGACGCCGTGGCGCAGCAGGATGCGTGCGACGGGCGTCAGCATGCGGCTGAAGAACGCACAAACGGCGGTTTTCATAGGATTTTTGTCGTTAATCACTGCCGTCCATGCTTTGACACCCGGGTTCCGACTTTGCTCTTTTTCGCCTGACCGTTTCGACTTATATGAGACATTTTGTCTCATAATTTTGGAAATTGCAATACCAAGTAGCGAAGCTCGTCACCGACCGATTAATCTTGAGCCATGGACGGCAACGCCGAACTGACGCTGCGCGATTCGACGGCATGCTGTTCCGGTAACTGGACGGCGCCGCACATCCATGCCGTCGAGAAACGGTTGCCCGGACTGAACTGGCCGCGCTCGGAGGTCGCATTCGATCTGCGCGGGGTTGTCAGAATGGATACCCCGGGTGCCTGGCTTCTTGGTCGCACAATCGCGGAGCTGCGAGGGGCCGGAAAAGCCGTCCGCGTGCAGGGTGCCAGTGAACAGGCCTCTCAGCTGCTGGAGATAGTGGAGGCGAGACTCGGCGACATTCCCGAGCCGCCGAAGCCCTATGTTCCGGGCTTCCTCGAAAACATTGGCATTCACGCGGCATCCCAGCTGCGCCAGTATCGCGACCTATTGAATTTCATCGGCAATCTTGCCGTGGTGGTGGGACAGACGGCGCTGCGCCCTTGGCGGATTCGTGGCACGCTGGTGGTCAGGGAACTCGAATTGGCCGGACTCAACGCGCTGCCGATTGTCGGCCTGCTTTCGTTCCTGGTGGGTGT
>CAZGKE010000252.1:0-3131 GCA_964526035.1 uncultured Gammaproteobacteria bacterium
GGACGTTGGCGGATAATGCAGGAATGGGGCGAATGCCTGGCCATAGGTACCGGCCACATCGCAGTCCAGTTCGCTGCTGAATGCGCGCCATACACTCCAGCGCGGGTGTTCGACACGGTACTCCAGTGTTGTGCCATCGCGCTGCTTGCAATATCCGTAGTAGTGCTCGGTAATAAACGTCTCTTCGCTATCGTCGTCGGGAACGTAGGGTTCACCTTCCACTTCGACCGAAACACTCTGCTGACGTCCATCTATTTCCCAACCATACGAAACCGTAGGACGGGTGTAGTTGCCAATTTCGTCAACGTGGTGCATGGGCATGGTCACGTAATTCTCGTTGTACAGTGTTCGGGCCATCCAACTGATGGCCAGCTTCGGCACGATTTCCTTGACGAAAACAACGCCACGACGTGGACCATCGGGCAGCTCGCGTTGCACGTAAAACCGCAAATTGACCTCTTCGAATCTCTGATGAAAGGGCACGGGAATACCGAAAAGTCTCGCACCGCAAAACTGGAAGCCTACGACGCTCGCAAAATATTTGCCTTGAAAGCTATCGAGCAGGGTGCCGGGCGGAACCAGTGGTTGGAGTACATTTGGATCGACTTCGTAGTTGAGCATCACGAGGTGAACCCAACGAGCTTTCAAAAAGGAATAGCGAGCGATGGATTGAATCGGTTGGTTCATCAGGATTTTCAGTTCGACGCCTCAACCTGGTTTGAGGGTTTGAGCGTCAGGCGATGAACCGTCTTTCCGGGGAGCAGCGGCGAAACTCGTCCGCCCGTCCAATCTTCGAAACCGGTTCGGTAAAACGGCGAGTAGGGATTCCCCGATGGACCTCCCGCTTGATGATATATTCCGTTCTCCTCGTGGCCCGGAGTAACGACCAAGCGCTGCGTCGCTCCATAATCTTTGGCTTGAACCAAAGGCATGTATTCGTCGCCTGGCAGCGGAGTTTTAGGCATGTTCAAAAAACTCGACAGAAACGGCAGACTAGCACTCATGGGATGATCGATGGTGACCGTGTTCTGAGACCCCCAACTGGCGTCAGCTAGCGACGACTTGTTGGTAATGTATTTTTCGGTCGAACGGACCATCTTGCTCAAGAACTCGTCCCATGACTGAAATTCCGGCGGTAGAAGATTCTCAGGCTGGGCCTCGAGGATATCCCAAGTTACATCTTCATAGGCATAAGGCGTATTGGCCGTTACGCCGGTCTTGGCTGGAAAGGCTCCTTGCGCTACTCGCGATTGATCCTTGCCGAGACCAACCCGCGACGAAGCTACGCCAAACAAGTAGTCAATGACCTGAACTCGAAACTCTCGAACAATGCTGTAGCCGATCGAATCAACACTGGCGCGGCCACCCCAGTTTTCGACAAAATCTCGCATCTTTGAAGAACCAAGCTCCGGCTGATTGTCGATTACGCGGATTAGAAGTTGTTGCCAACGAGCTAAGAATATCGCTTCATTATCGAGCTGGATGGCGAGCATATCAGCCTCAGTAAAACGATCTTTTTCATTTAGACGAGCGCGAATTTGCTTGGCTCTAGCACCGTGGAAGTAGCCGCCATCTCCAAGCGTCTCCAACATTTCGCCGCCGACAACGCGACTGTTGGCCGTCCAGATCTTGCCGCTGCTTGGGTTCAAAATGCGAGGATACTCCGGAGCGCTAAGGTAGCCACTCCAAGCCGCGTTCGCTTCGGACCAATCGACAGGAACCATGGGAGCAAGTCCTGTGCGCCTTGGTAGCCGTCCCGCCACAGTCCAACCAATTGAACCGGCGGAGTCCGCCACGACAAAGTTCATGGGCGGTATTCCAAGTTGATTGGCTAGCAGTAGTGACTCCTCCGCTGTATTCGCAGTTTCCAGCGCGAACAGGTTAAAATTGACGGCCTCAAAATCATGGCCGATCCAGCGCGAAACGAAGCGGCGTCCATCACGGTTTTCAACTACCGGCCCCCAAATCGACCACTCGTTTTCGATGCTTTTCGTCTTCGCGCCGCCAATCGGAACTTCCTCGGTAAAGCGTTCGAGCTTT
This sequence comes from uncultured Gammaproteobacteria bacterium, assembly GCA_964526035.1. GTDB lineage: Bacteria > Pseudomonadota > Gammaproteobacteria > Xanthomonadales > BPKI01 > DAOMOD01. Next base: position 2,041 of record CAZGKE010000252.1, read on the forward strand.
TTCAGACCATCAGGAGTGCGATAGCTGTCAGGTTCCGTATCATCCATCTTGAGTTCAATGACATCCCCAACATCACAAAAGCTGGTTGTGAACCCCCAGGCGATGGAGCCGTTGGAGCCTTCCACTAGATTCGGAGTTCCCGGCAGGGTGACACCTACAGCGCGTCTCTTGGATCCAGACTCGTCGGTCCAGTTCATTGACAAGCGATACCAAATACTGGGCATGCCAAGTTTCAAATGCATATCCGAAGCTAACATCGCGTGTCCGGTGTCTGTAAATCGTCCGCTGACGGCCCAATTGTTGCTGGCCCCTTTGCCCGGCGGAGTCCATTCCGGCGTCGGTTGATGTGGGCTGCTCAAATCTGCCGTGCCACGCTCATCACTCGCTGGACTTCGCAGAGACCACACTGCGCCCGAGGGCAACGGTGGTTGGGGGATGGTCGATTCATCCAAGGCGGCATCCCAACTTGAGCCTGTTCGTACCATAAATCGAAAAACCTCCTCTGGCACGTTCTCATGTAAAGTGCCAAGTCCGCGTTCGCGGCCCCCATCTTCATCTTGGACTTCACAAAACATGGTTAGCAAGACAAATACGCAATCTTCAACCTGCCACGGGTCGGGTTTTGCATTCAGGACCAAATATTCGAAGGGCAACGCTTTCATCTTCGCGATGCCCGCATTAACTCCGGCGGAGTACGAGGTCAGCAGCCGCTTCTGTTCCTCAGTTGAGTTCGCAACGACTTTCTTGGCGAGCTGCTGAAACCGATGTTTTCGATGATGGCGATCTGCCGGAAACGCAGCTTCGCCGAGCAGTTCGCAGAGCCTTCCCGAAGACACTCGTCGCATGGCATCCATTTGAAAGAGGCGATCTTGCGCGTGCGCAAAACCGACTCCGAACGCAAGATCCGCGCGCGAGCTGGCTTCAATTGCCGGATTGCCATTTGCATCACGAGTAATCTGGACAGCATCCGCAAGACCTTCAACTGCGACCTCCCCGTCGAGCTGGGGTAGGCTAGCACTTAGTTTCCAATGCAACCACAAACCACCGCCTGTCGCAATCAGCAGCACCACAAGTGCCCCACGAGCGACAAA
>CAZGKE010000253.1:0-1337 GCA_964526035.1 uncultured Gammaproteobacteria bacterium
CTGCGCAAGGTGGCCACGCCGCCGGTCAAGCTCAACGCACGCATTTCCTCGCGACTCAAGGTGATGTCGGGCCTGGATATCGCGGAACGCCGCGTCCCGCAGGACGGCCGCATCAAGCTCAATGTCTCCAAGACCAAGAGCATCGACTTCCGCGTCAGTACCTGCCCCACGCTGTTCGGCGAGAAGGTGGTACTGCGCATCCTCGATGGTGGCGCCGCCAAGTTGGGCATCGAGAAGCTGGGCTACGAGCCGGAACAGCAGAAGCTGTTTCTCGACGCCATCGGCAGGCCGTGGGGCATGGTGCTGGTGACCGGACCCACCGGCTCCGGCAAGACGGTGTCTCTGTACACCGCGCTCAACATCCTCAATCAGGACGGGACCAATATTTCCACCGTCGAGGATCCCGTAGAGATCCGGCTGCCCGGCGTCAACCAGGTGCAGCAGAACCAGAAGCGCGGGATGACCTTCGCGGTGGCGCTGCGCGCCTTCCTGCGCCAGGATCCGGACATCATCATGGTCGGCGAGATCCGCGATCTGGAGACCGCCGAAATCGCCATCAAGGCCGCTCAGACCGGCCACATGGTGCTCTCCACCCTGCATACGAACGACGCGCCGCAGACGATCGCGCGTCTGATGAACATGGGTATCGCGCCGTTCAACATCACTTCTTCGGTTTCGCTGGTGACCGCGCAGCGCCTGTCGCGACGCCTGCACGACTGCAAGCGCATCATCGAACTGCCTGCACCGGCACTGCTGGCCGAGGGCTTCACGCAGGAAGAGATCGACACCGGCCTGCAGATATACGAACAGGTCGGCTGCACGGGCTGCAACGAAGGCTACAAGGGGCGCGTCGGTATCTACGAAGTGATGCCGATGAGCGACGAGATTTCTGGAATCGTCTTGCAGGGCGGCAATGCCATGGCCATTGACGCCGCGGCCCGCGCCGCCGGCGTCTCGAGCCTGCGCAAATCCGCCCTGTTGAAAGTCAAGAACGGCCTGACAAGTCTGGCCGAGGCCAACCGCGTGACCAAGGACTAATCCATGGCTACCACCACTGCATCCCGCACCGGAAACCCGGCCGACAACTTCAAGGTCTTCGTCTGGCAGGGCAAGGACAAGCGCGGCGTCATCATGAAGGGCGAGCAGCTCGCCAAGAACGATCTGCTGCTGAAAGCCGAACTGCGCCGCCAGGGAATCAACCCCACGTTGGTTCGCGCCAAGCCCAAGCCACTGTTCGGTGGATCCGGCAAGCGCGTCACGCCACGCGACATCGCCTTCTTCAGCCGCCAGATCGCCACCATGATGAAATCCGGCGTGCCGATGGTGACGGCGCTGGA
>CAZGKE010000253.1:1437-3109 GCA_964526035.1 uncultured Gammaproteobacteria bacterium
CTCGATTCCGTGGCCGGCGCCACCGGCAACGTGGTCTACGGCGATGCGGTCAGGCGTATTCGCGAGGACATCTCGGTCGGTTACACCATGAACCTCGCCATGCGTCAGGTGGGCGTGTTTCCGCACATGGTGGTGCAGATGACGGCGATCGGTGAAGAGTCCGGCGCGCTCGACGAGATGCTGATGAAGGTCGCCGAGTTCTACGAGGAAGAGGTGAACAACGCGGTCGACACGCTGTCCAGCCTCATCGAGCCGATGGTCATGTTGATCATCGGCGTCGTCGTGGGTGGCATGGTGATCGGCATGTACCTGCCGATCTTCAAGCTCGCGGCTGCAATGTAGGCCAGCGTCCGCCGCTGTCTTGCTGGAGCTTCTGCACACCTGGCCGGGCCTGATCCTCACCGGCGCCCTGCTGCTTGGCCTGGTGGTCGGCAGCTTCTTGAACGTGGTCGCCCTGCGGCTGCCGCCGCGCATGGAGTGGTCGTGGCGCGCCCAGGCGCGTGAGTTTCTCGAGCTGCCCGAAGACCAGACTCCTGCGCCGCCCGGCCTGGTCTGGGAACGTTCCCATTGCCCGAAGTGCAAGACGCAGCTCACCAGCTGGGAGAACATCCCGCTGCTGTCGTGGTTGGCGCTGCGCGGACGCTGCCGCTACTGCGGGGTGCCCATCTCGGCACAGTATCCGCTGGTCGAAGCGCTGACCGGGATCGCCAGTCTGGCAGTGGTGTGGCACTTCGGCGTGGGCTGGGAGTCGCTGGCGGCACTGCTGATGACATGGTTCCTGATCGCCATGTCGATGGTCGACCTGCGCACTACCCTGCTGCCCGATGGCATGACGCTGCCGTTGCTGTGGTTCGGCCTGCTGCTATCGGTGTTCGGCGTGTTTGTAGACGCACCGACGGCCATTGTCGGTGCAGCGGTGGGTTACCTCAGCCTGTGGAGCGTGTACTGGGCGTTCAAGCTGCTGACCGGCAAGGAGGGCATGGGCTACGGCGATTTCAAGCTGCTGGCTGCGCTGGGTGCCTTCTGCGGATGGCAGGCCATCCTCCCGATCCTGTTGCTGTCGAGCTTCTTCGGAGCCATCATCGGTGGCGCATACCTCGCAATCCGTGGCAAGGATCGCGCCACTCCGATTCCGTTCGGCCCGTTTCTCGCCGGTGCAGGCTGGTTCTATTTCCTTTGGGGAGACGGGCTGCTGCAGGCGTGGCTGAGGATGTCCGGCTTGGCGTAGCCGATGTCGCGCATCCTGTCCACAGTGCGCACCGCAGGCACCGTCTCGGACGTCGCGACCGCAGCACACTTCGCGGCTCTCGCCGCTCCTACCCCGATCAGGTCGCCCTGTAGGAGCGGCGAAAGCCGCGATAGGCGCTGCCCAGGACCGTGCTTCGCGCAATTTGAGGCGCCCCTTCGGGAGCCGATGTTTTTCTTCTCAGGAGCCCTCGCCACCCGACCCACCCACCAACCTGCGTTCGACCAGCCACAGCCCCTTCGCCAACGGCGTGAACCCGAACGCCAGTCCAAGCGCAACGCCACTCAGGTTGGCGATGAAATCGGCGAGGTCGGCGCTTCGCCATGGCAGCAGGGCCTGCACCCCCTCCATGCCTGCCCCGAACGCGGCCAGCATCAACCCGCGCAGCAGCAGGGCGCGGGATGACTCGAACAGCAATGCCGCCCA
>CAZGKE010000254.1:0-3103 GCA_964526035.1 uncultured Gammaproteobacteria bacterium
CTTCGTTCAGCGCCTCACCAGCGATGGGCAGTGGACCCAGCGCAAGCACGCGTTCGAACGGATGCGCGACGTTTTCGGCGCGTGGAAGGGCGGGAAGGAGAAGAATGAGCAGCAGGGCGATTCGATTCATGGGCGGGACCCGTCAAGCAGACCGCCTATGCTGACGCGGGTGACGCGCGCGGTCCAGTGGAATGATGCGCAGCGGCCCTTCTTTCGCTACACGCGATGCTAGTCGTCTGCTGCGCCCTTGAGCTCTTTGCCAACCCATGCAATATCGAGCGGAATGACTTTGGCGCGCGTTCCTCGCTCGTTGTAATGGCTCTGCAGCCATTCGACCACTGGCCGTTCCCCGCATGGTCCGCAGTCGCTCATCCACTGACGGCCGATCACGAAAACCGTCAGGCTGAAAGGCGGAATCTGTGCCCGAAGTAAATCGAGCGACTGCTGCGCGGTCTCGCCCGTTGGCGCCACGAGCACGTTGATGAACTCGGAAAGGGATGGCACCGGACCGGCTCGGAGCAGTTCATCGCGTTTGAGGTCGGACGGAGCAACGTAAAAATAGTGTGGAATATCAGCGTGAACCCGCTGCATGGTTCCGTCGGCGCCGAACACGATAAAGGTAGGCTCCACGATTGAATTGGCCGAAATGAGGCTGTCACGCTCGGTTCTCTGCCCGAGCTCAATGACCAGGGAGGACGGGACCGCGAGGGTGTCCAACTCAACTGCCGTTGTGGCGGTATCAGCGTGCGAACTTGTGAAGACACCTGCGCAAAACATCGTCAGAATCACGCGAATGGAGGGGAGGGGTGCCATGCTGTTTCGTTCTCCAGGTGCAATTTGCGTATTCGGATCCGGGAAGCCCGGAAGTGTCGCGCTTACATCCCACTCCCCGCGGCCGCGCGGCGCAGCCGGTCGTGCACGGCGTGCCATTGAGGGATCTCGGGTGGCATTTCTACCAGGATCAGCGCGGCGGTGCGGCTGTCGAGGTCGCGCAGTGCGGCGTACAGGCCGCGGGCGTAGCTCGCCGGGTCGGTCGGCAGCGCGATGCCTCGGCATGTTGCGGGCACGCTTTCCAGTGCCAGTACCACCGCATCTCTGGCGGCTTCGATCAGGATTGCGCGGTCGGCGAGCCGCAGCGGCGTGCGCGGTGCGTAGTGTCTCTGCAGGCTGCCGGACACCCGCGGTGCCTGCGAATCGCCCTCGGTCAAGGGTCCGATCAGCGCCTCGATGGCCTCGCGGGGGATGCCGCCCGGACGCAGGATGCGCGGTTCGCGGCTGCTGAGGTCGATGATGGTGCTCTCGATGCCGACCTCGCAGGGGCCACCGTCGAGCACGATCGGCAATGCGTCCCCGAACTCGCTGCGTACGTGCTCAGCGCGTGTGGGACTGATGTGGCCGAAGCGATTGGCCGAGGGCGCGGCCACGCCGCCGCCGAACGCGGCAAGAACAGCGCGCGCTACCGGGTGCGCAGGCACCCGCAGTCCGACCGTATCCTGGCCGCCGGTGACTTCGTCGGGGACGCCCGGCGCGCGCCAGAGGACCAGCGTCAGCGGGCCGGGCCAGAACCGTTCGGCCAGGCGCGTCGCGGCCTCGGGCACTTCGATGGCGAAGTCCGCCATGGCCGCCGCACTGGGCAGGTGCACGATCAGCGGGTGATCCGCGGGTCGGCCCTTGAGTTCGAAAATGCGCCTCACCGCGGCCGGATTGCGCGCGTCTGCGGCGAGACCGTACACCGTTTCGGTGGGCAGCCCGATGCATTCGCCACGCCTCAGGGCGGCGACCGCGGCGTCGATTTCGGCGGGACTCGGTGAGGGCATGGAGCAAATGCTGCGGCAAGGGCGTGGATGAGGCAATCCTTTGGTCGGCCTTCCGCCGGCACCGCAGCCGGTCTAGACTTCCGCCGACGGCCCTTTGCCAGCCGTAGCCGTATCTGGGAGGGTGCGTTGAAGCCAACCGATGTGAGTCGCCCCGACTACTTCCACAAGGTGGTCGATTGCCAGTGGGCCTGTCCGGCGCATACGCCGGTGCCGGAGTACATCCGCCTGATCGCGGCGGGACGTTATTCCGATGCCTACATGGTGAACTGGAAGAGCAATGTCTTTCCGGGCATTCTCGGCCGCACCTGCGACCGGCCCTGCGAGCCGGCCTGCCGTCGCGGGCGGGTGGAGGAGGCCAACGCCGAGAAGCCAGAGCCGGTGGCGATCTGTCGCCTGAAGCGCGTCACCGCCGACTACAAGGACGACATCACGCATCGGCTGCCGACCGCGCCGAAGCAGAAGAACGGCTTCCGCATCGCCTGCATCGGCGCCGGTCCGGCTTCGTTGACCGTGGCGCGTGATCTGGCGCCGCTCGGCTACCACATCACCGTGTTCGACCAGGACCCCAAGGCCGGCGGCTTCATGCGCACCCAGGTGCCGCGCTTCCGCCTGCCCGAGGAAGTCATCGACGAGGAGGTCGGCTACATCCTCGGCATGGACGTCGAATTCATCGGCGGACGTCGCATCGACTCGCTCAAGGCCGTGCTGGACGAAGGCTATGACGCCGTGTTCGTCGGCTGCGGCGCACCGCGCGGGCGCGATCTCGACCTGCCGGGTCGAAACGAGGCGGCCAAACACATCAGCGTCGGCATCGACTGGCTGTCGTCGGTGTACTTCGGCCATATCGAGAAGGTCGGCCGGCGCGTCATCGTGCTGGGCGGCGGCAACACCGCCATGGACTGCTGCCGTTCGGCGCGGCGCATGGGCGGCGAGGAGGTCAAGGTCATCGTCCGTTCCGGCTTCGACGAGATGAAGGCCAGCCCCTGGGAGAAGGAGGATGCCATGCACGAAGGCATTCCCATCCTCGACTACCGGGTGCCGAAGACCTTCGAGCACGATAACGGACGCTTGACCGGCATGACCTTCCAGAAAGTACGCGCCGAGTACGACGAGCGCGGGCGCCGCAAGCTGGTGCCCACCGGCGAGCCCGACGAGCTGGTGCCCTGCGACGAAGTCCTGATCGCGGTCGGCCAGGAGAACGCCTTCCCCTGGGTCGAACGCGACATCGGCCTCGAGTTCAACGAGTGGGACATGCCGGTGGTGGACGAGACCACCTTCCGCTCCAC
>CAZGKE010000255.1:0-3101 GCA_964526035.1 uncultured Gammaproteobacteria bacterium
CTAGCGTTCCGCGCGGCGCGCCTTGCCTACTTCGACCGCCACCTTGAACGCGGCGTCGCGCGCCAGCACTTCGGCGCTCTGGATCGCGGCAAGGGCTCCACCCAGACGCGAACTGCGCGCTTCGGCCTGCAGCGTGCCGAGCTCCTCGCCGCTGGCGGCATCGGAGAACCGGACGGTGGCCTCGAACCCCGCGCGTCCGGCACCGAGGATGCCGATGGCCCAGCGCATGGCGAAATTGCCGGTGACCAGCATCGTGACTTCACCGCCGATGACCAGATCGCCCCTGCTGGCGGCTTCGCCCACGACTACCTCGCGAAACTCGCTGCGCAGTCGGAGCTCCTCGGCCAGCGCATCGGCAAAGGCCCGGCCGGCGACCGCCACTTCGCGGCGATACGCCTCCAGATCGGCAGGGGTAATTTCTTCGGCCCCCTCGCTGTCCTCCTCGACATCGACCCGCGTGGCGTCGGCCAGCGGCACGATGACCACCCGCGTATAGGTCCCCAGCCGCTGTGCCGCAGCGTCTCCGCTGCGCTTGAGCGGCGTGGCGCTGCCGCACGCCGTCAGGGCGATGGCTGCCACCATGAGGATTACGTTTCGGACATGATTCATCGGGCGTTCCTCGGGAGCAAAGCGGGCCCGATCGTTCAGCGAAACGGCGGCCCGGCGATCCACGATACCAGCGACCAGCGCGTTCCGCGCGTGACCGGTCGTACCCGGTGCACCATGTAGGAAGGGAAAGCGATCAGACTCCCCTGATCACGCGATGCGCAATCACCGGTGTGCATGAACTCGAGTTCGCCGTCGTCGTAGTCGCTCGCCGACGAAAGCTGCACGCTGAGCGACAGCTTGCGCACCGACGCGAACTCGGTGCCGAGGTCCATATGCCAGTTGTAGTGGCCGCCGCCTTCGTAGCTCGCCACCTGGACGCCCTCGTAGAAACCCTGCAGGGCGAACCGATACTCCTTGTTGAGGTGCGCGACCACCGCATCGAGGCGCGCGAACAGCCAGTCGCTCTCCTTGTCCGGATAGAAGAAGTGGATGTCCGAGCGACGAATCGGCGCAGCCGCCTCACCGGCTTCGCCCACGGTCCCCTCGAAACGCTGCGAGCGCTGCGCCTTGGCGATCACCGCGGCACATTCGTCCGCACTGAGAAAGCGCGGCACGGTTGCCACCAGGCTGATGGTGTCGTTGCTGTCCCGGGTGACGTGCTCGGTCAGCGGACGGAACGGGCGCTTGTTGGGAATCGCAACCATGGCTGTATCCGCGTCAGGCCGAGGGCAGGGTCACGCCGCGCTGCCCCATGTACTTGCCACCACGGTCACGATAGCTGACTTCGCAGGTTTCGTCGGACTCGAAGAACAGCATCTGCGCCACACCCTCGTGCGCGTAGATCCTCGCCGGCAGCGGCGTGGTGTTGGAGAACTCGAGGGTGACATGTCCTTCCCACTCGGGCTCCAGCGGCGTCACGTTGACGATGATCCCGCAGCGCGCGTACGTACTCTTGCCAAGGCAGATGGTGAGCACGTTGCGCGGGATGCGAAAGTACTCCACGGTCCGCGCCAGGGCGAACGAGTTGGGCGGAATGATGCAGACATCGCCGACCAGATCGACGAAATTGCCGCGATCGAAGTCCTTGGGGTCGACGATCGTGGAGTTGATGTTGGTGAAAATCTTGAACTCGTTGGAGCAGCGCACGTCGTAGCCGTAGCTGGAGGTGCCGTAGCTGATCAGGCGCGCACCCGCCGCGTTCTGCTTGACCTGCCCCGGTTCGAAGGGCTCGATCATGCCATGCTCGGCAGCCATGCGGCGGATCCACTTGTCGCTCTTGATGCTCATGCGGCGTCTGGTGATTGGGCGAAGGCGGGGATGATGGGGGAATCGACCCGGCAAGCCAAGCCGGCTACTCGATGACGATGCTGGGCATCGCCAGGCTGCGGTTCTTCGCCTGCAGCGACAGCCGCGCAGCGGCCTTTCGGGCGATCTCGCGATAGGCGTGTGCGATCGCTCCGCCGGGATCGGCAACCACGGTGGGATCGCCGCCATCGGCCTGCTCGCGGATGCGGATGTCGAGCGGCAGCTGGCCGAGCAGCGGAACCGAGTACTGCTCGGCCATGCGCGCGCCGCCGCCGGCGCCGAAGATCGGTTCCTCGTGCCCGCAGTTCGAGCAGATATGGGTGCTCATGTTCTCGACCACGCCGAGCACCGGCACCTCCACCTTCTCGAACATGCGCAGGCCCTTGCGGGCATCGAGGAGGGCAATGTCCTGCGGTGTGGTGACGATGATCGCACCGGATACCGGCACCCGCTGGCACAGGGTGAGCTGGATGTCGCCGGTGCCGGGAGGCAGGTCGATGATGAGGTAATCGAGGCCTTCCCAGCGGGTTTCGTGCAGGAGCTGCTGCAGAGCCTGGGTCACCATCGGTCCGCGCCAGATCATTGGCGTGTCTTCCTCAACCAGGAAGCCGATCGACATGGCCTGCACACCATGGGCGCGCTTGGGAATGATGGTGCGCCCGTCGGGGCTGTCGGGCTTGCCGGAGACGCCGAGCATGCGCGGCTGGCTGGGGCCGTAGATGTCGGCGTCGAGAATGCCGACCGTGGCGCCTTCGGCCACCAGCGCCAGCGCCAGATTGACCGCGGTGGTGGACTTGCCGACGCCGCCCTTGCCCGAAGCCACGGCGATGATGTTCTTCACCTGAGGCAGCGGCGTCAGGTCCTTCTGCACCCTGTGCGGCACCACCTTCCAGGACACACTGACCGTCGCTGCCGAGATGCCCGCATCGGTCTCCAGCAAGGCGCCTGCCTCCGCCGCCAACGCGTCGAACCAGCCTTTCGCCGGATAGCCGAGCACGATATCGACAGCCACCCGGTCGCCATCGATGCCGACGCCGCGGATGGCGCCGTCCTCGGAAAGGGTATTGCCGGTGTGTGGATCGAGAAGGGCGGAAAGCAGCGCCCGGACATGAGCTTCGGTGAGGGTGGTCACGGTGGGAGTGCGGCGTGCGGGAGCGGACTCATTGTATCGGGAATCGGGGAGCGGGGAGCTGGCTAGTGTGGTGTTCCGTAATTGGGTTGCCGAAATCGCGCTGCGGATTCGGCTC
>CAZGKE010000256.1:0-3074 GCA_964526035.1 uncultured Gammaproteobacteria bacterium
ACTTTCGATCCAGAGCTTCGGCTCCGGCTACGGCGGCAATGCCCTGCTCGGCAAGAAGTGCCACGCGCTGCGCATCGCTTCCTGGCAGGCTCGCGACGAGGGCTGGCTGGCCGAGCACATGCTGATCGTCGGCATCGAGAACCCGGCCGGGGAAACCCACTACATCGCCGCGGCGTTTCCAAGCGCCTGCGGCAAGACCAATCTGGCCATGCTGATTCCGCCGCAAGCCTACCGCGAGGCCGGCTGGAAGGTGTGGACGGTGGGCGATGACATCTGCTGGATGCAGCCCGGCGCCGACGGTCGGCTGTGGGCGATCAACCCGGAAGCCGGCTTCTTCGGCGTGGCGCCGGGCACCGGCAGGAAGACCAACCCGAACGCCATGGCGTCGTTGACCCATGATGCGATCTTCACCAACGTGGCCACTACCGCCGACAACCAGCCCTGGTGGGAGGGCATCGGCGAGGGCGAGCCGGCGATGGACTGGCAGGGCCGACCGTACGATCCGGCAAACGGCCCCGCGGCGCATCCCAATGCGCGCTTCACGGTGTCGGCCAGGCAGTGCCCGAGCTACTCGGCGAAGGCCGAGGACCCGCAGGGCGTGCCGATATCCGCCATCGTCTTCGGCGGCCGTCGCGCCGGCCTGCTGCCGCTGGTGTTCGAATCGCGCGACTGGATCCACGGCGTGCTGCTCGGCGCCAGCATGGCCTCGGAAACCACCGCGGCGGCCACCGGCAAGGTCGGCGTGGTGCGTCGTGACCCAATGGCCATGAAGCCCTTCTGCGGCTACAACTTCGCCGACTACTTCGCACACTGGCTGGCCATGGGCGAGCGCGCCGCCAAACTGCCGAAGATCTTTCACGTCAACTGGTTCCGGCGCGGCGACGACGGTCGTTTCCTGTGGCCAGGTTTTGGCGACAACCTGCGCGTGCTGGAGTGGATCATCGGACGCTGCAAGGGCGAGGCAGGCGCCGTGGACACCGCGATTGGCCATCTGCCGAGTCCCGGGGACCTCAACCTCGCCGGTCTGATTCTGCCCGACGCCGATCTCGACGCCCTCCTGACGGTCGATACCGCAGCATGGCGCGCCGAAGTCGCGGCGATCGGCGAATACCTCGACGGCTACGGCGCGCGCCTGCCGGTGCGACTGCGTGAGGAGCTCGGGCGGGTGGGGAAGGCGCTGGGCGCCTGAGGGCGCAGGGCTTAGGGCCTAGGGCCTGGAGTGTTGCAAGATTGAGGCGCATTTCTACCCACCTGCGTTCTCCCGAGCGCCGAAAGTGCTCAACGGGCTGAGCGGGTTGGACTCGCTGGCTTTTCACTAGGCCCTGAGCCCTTGGCCCTCTACAACCCATGCTCGCCTTCCACACCCATCACTTCGTACTGCCACTTCCCGAAGGCCACCGCTTTCCGATGGAGAAGTACCGGCTGCTCTACGAGCGGGTGCGAGCGCATGCGGACGCTATGGGGATTACGCTGGCCGAGCCGCGCGCCGCCAGCGACGAGGATCTGCTGCGCGCGCACAGCCCCGACTACGTGCATCGTGCCACCCGTGGCGAGCTGACTGCACAGGAAGTGCGACGTATCGGCTTTCCATGGTCGCCGCTGATGATCGAGCGCAGCCGGCGCTCTTCGGGCGCCACCATCGACGCCCTGCGCGCGGCACTCACAGACGGCATCGCGGTCAACCTCGCCGGCGGCACGCACCACGCCGGATACGCGTCAGGCGGCGGCTACTGCGTGTTCAACGATTCCGTGGTGGCGGCGCGCCACGCGCAGGCGCACGGCCTGGTGCAACGGGTACTGGTCGTCGACCTGGACGTGCACCACGGCAACGGCACCGCGGAGATCTGCACAGCCGATGCGACGATCCATACCTTCTCCATGCACGGCGAACGCAACTATCCCTCGCTGAAGCCACCGTCGGATCTCGACGTGCCGCTGCCCGACGGCTGTGACGATGATCGGTACCTGGAACTGCTGGACGAGCACCTGCCGCAGGTGCTCAAAGCCGCACGGCCCGATGCCGTGCTCTATCTGGCCGGCGCCGACCCCTTCGTGCACGACCGCCTCGGCCGCCTCGCACTCAGCAAGCAGGGGCTGGCCGAGCGCGACCTTTGCGTGATCGACGCGTGCCGAAGCCGCGGTCTGCCGCTGGCGATCGCCATGGCCGGGGGCTATGCCGAGGACGTGGAGGACATCGTGGATATTCACTTCGAGACGGTGCGAATGGCGGCGCAGGTCGGAGGGCGGGGGCTCAGTAGACTCAAGGCTCAGGGCTCTGGGCCTGGGGCCTAGGCTTGGCGGAAGCGAGACGCTTTCGCGTGGTCGTGTGGTTCAGCTTGCGAATCCAGAATGAGATGCGGGAAGCTGATGGTCTCGCGGGCTTTTCCTCCAGGCCCTGGGCCCTGGACCATGAAGTGCCACGGTTCCTGGATCCCCGTCTAAACCTTCCCCCACCCCCCGCCATCCAATCCGGCATATGGGATCCGCCGCCTTGCAAACCGATGTCAGCGCCGATTCACCCGCGGAAGACGAAAGCGGCCTGGTGCGTCGTGCCCAGGGCGGCGATCGTCAGGCGTTCGAAGCGCTGTACCGGAGTCATGTCGAGCGCGTCTACGCGACCCTGTGGCGAATCGCCGGCGGCGTCGATGCGCGCGCCGAGGAGCTTACCCAGGACGCGTTCGTGCGCGCCTGGCAGAAGCTCACCGACTTCCGCGGCGACAGCGCTTTTGGTACATGGCTGCACCGGCTTGCGGTGAACGTGGCGTTGATGGACCTGCGCTCGCGTCGCAACCGTGAGGACCTGGAGTCGGGCGAGGACGATCTCGAAGCGCTCGCCGTCGATGGCGGGCCGCGCCCCGGCGCAGGCCTGGATCTCGAACATGCCGTGTCCAGGCTGCCCGAACGCAGCCGCGCGGTGCTGATCCTGTTCGACATCGAAGGCTGGAAGCATGAGGAGATCGCCACTGAACTGCAGATCGCGGTCGGGTCCTCGAAGGCACATCTGCACCGGGCGCGCACGCTGCTGCGACGCGCCCTTGGAGAAGCATCATGAACGAGTTCGAATTGCGCCGATC
>CAZGKE010000257.1:0-3024 GCA_964526035.1 uncultured Gammaproteobacteria bacterium
CCATCATCAGCAGTACCGGCGCCACGATCGGCACCACCACGAACACGATTTCGATGAAATCGAGCACGAAGCCAAGCACGAACATCACCAGCATGACGGCGAGCAGCGCGCCGTAGACGCCGCCGGGCAGACTGTCGAGCAGGGCGTGCACGGCGTCGTCGCCGCCATAGCCGCGGAACACCAGGCTGAACAGGGTCGCGCCGACCAGGATCATGAACACCATGGTGGTGACCAGCACCGTGGTCTCGCCGACTTCGCGCAGGGTGGCAATCGTCAGCGAGCGTCGCAGTGCGGCGAACAGCGTAGCTCCGACTGCGCCGACGGCGGCGGCTTCAGTCGGCGTGGCGATGCCGCCGAGAATCGAGCCGAGTACCGCCACCACGAGGAGCAGCGGCGGCAGGGCCGCGCCTAGCGCGCGCAGCCAGACGCGCTCGTCGGCCTCGACGGCGGCGCAGGGCGCGCGCGCTGGCTGCCGCCACGCCACCCAGATCACGTAAAGAAGATACAGTCCGACCAGCACCAGGCCGGGCACCAGCGCGCCGGCGAACAAGTCGCCTATCGACACCGTCTTCGGTGCAAAGATTCCCTGCTTGAGCTGTGCCTGCTGGTAGGCGTTGCCGAGCTGATCGCCGAGCAGCACCAGCACGATGGAAGGCGGCACGATCTGCCCCAGGGTGCCCGAGGCGCAGACAGTGCCGGCCGCGAGCTTCGGGTCGTAGCCGCGCTTGAGCATCAACGGCAGCGAGATCAGTCCCATGGTGACCACGGTGGCGCCGACGATGCCGGTCGAGGCGGCCAGCAGCACACCCACCAGCAGCACCGATATTGCCAGTCCGCCGCGCAGGCGACCGAACAGGGCAGCCATGCTGTCGAGCAGCTTCTCGGCGATCTTCGAGCGCTCCAGCATCACGCCCATGAACACGAACAGCGGCACGGCCAGCAGGGTCTCGTTGCCCATGATGCCGAACAGGCGATTGGGAAAGGCTTCGAGGTAGACCATGTCGAAGGCGCCAAACACGGCGCCGCCGAGAGCGAACAGCAGCGCCACGCCGGCCAGCGTGAAGGCCACCGGATAGCCGGCCATCAGCGCCGCGCACAGGGCGAGGAACATCAGCAGGGCCATCACCCCGTTCATGGCCAAGGCGACTCCGAATCGGGCGACCCTTGTAGGAGGGGCCTCAGCCCCGACAGCCGCTTGTCGGGGCTGAGTCCTTTCCTGCAGGGAGGCATCACGGTCTGGGCCCCTGCAGCGCTGTCCACGCACGCAACGCCTGCGCCGCGCCCTGCAGCATCAGCAGGAGCGCCGAGAGCGGAATCAGCGCTTTCACCAGGTAAAGCGCCGGCAATCCAGCCGCCTCGCGCGAACCCTCGCGCACCAGCCATGAGGCCCACACGTAGTCGAGGCTGATCCACACCGCGAACACGCAAAACGGCAGCAGGAGCAACAGGGTGCAGACAAGTTCCAGCATGGCCTGGGAACGCGGCCCCATGCGCACACGCAACACATCCACGCGCACGTGGCGGTCGCGTCCCAATGCCCATGCGGCGCCAAGCAGAAAGACCGCTGCGTGCAGGTGCAGCGCGAGCTCCTGCAGGTCGGTCGCGCCGGCGTCGAATGCGTAGCGCAACAGCACCACGCCGAACACCAGCACTACGATCAGCGGCACCACCCAGGTGAGCAGGCGGCCGACGGCGGCGTTCAGCGCGTCGGCCGCGCCTGCCACGCGCTCAAGCGTCGACATCGCGCGCGAAGTGGAACGATGAAACGTGCATGCCGCGTGCGAAATAGAATGCGTGCGCCGCGTGCCGCCAGGTGCCGGAATCGAGCTGCAAAGAAGCACAGTGAAGTCGCTTCGCTTCAGCCACCAGCCAGTCGATCAGCGCCTTGCCGACGCCCTCGCCGCGAACCGATTCGCGGGTCACCAGGTCGTCGACATAGAGAAAGCGACCATGCGCCAGCATGTGCTGGACGCGAAACCCTGCGGCCCCCAGCGGCGCGTCGCCACGCCATGCGGCGATCAGACGATAACCTTCTTCGCGCTGCGCCGCCGCCGCCGCGGCGAAAGCATCCTCATCGAGATGCGGGCGCAATTCGCGCAGCACCGGCCACAGTGCGCGCACGCCTGCCTCACTCTCCGCTTCCGTGATCCTCAATCCCATTCGTAGATGGTGTAGTAGACCGCCCGCACCGGGCCTTCGCCGTCGCGTGAATCCATGCGGCCGTCGCCATTGGTGTCCATCAGGGTGTAGGGCACGCCGCGACGCGGCGTGACACGCACCATGTACAGGCGACCATCCTGACGGTATTCCTCGACCACGTCGCCGTCGACACGGCGGATGGTGACGCCCGGCGCCTCCTCGTCAGGCGGGGGCACCTTCTCCGGCAACTCCTCCTCCGCGGGCGGCGTTGTCGGCGGCGGCGTCTGCGCCATGACAAGGCTGAAGCCGGCGAACAGCATGATGATCAGAGCAATGCGCATCGTTTTCCTCCTGGCGCGACACGGATTCACGGACCGTCGCGCCCGTGCCGCGAAGCATCGCATATTCGAACTTGATTGAGTGTTGGATGAACGTCGGCATCGGAGCGCGGGCGACGCCGCTTGACGGGTCATCCTTGACCTTGTTTCGTCCCGGCGGCTGAGGTGCTTTTGTTACGCTTCCTGTAGGAGCTGCGATCGCGGCTGTCGCCGCTGCTACAGGAAACGCGAGCACGCCGAAGCGACCCGGCCGCCGGGAGGCGGACGGAACCGTTGTATTCGACGACACCAACAACCCATAGCGCCGCGTCGCCGTACAATCGCAAGCTTGCCATCGCGCCGAAATTGCCCATGTCGCGCCCCAAACTCTATCTGATCGACGGCTCCGCCTATCTGTTCCGCGCCTTCCACGCCCTGCCGCCGCTGGCCAACAAGGACGGCGAACCGACCGGAGCCATGTTCGGCGTGTTCAACATGGTGCGCGCGGCGCTTCGCGAGAAGCCCGACTACATCGCCTTCGTCATGGATGCGTCGGGCCCGACCTTCC
>CAZGKE010000258.1:0-3000 GCA_964526035.1 uncultured Gammaproteobacteria bacterium
GCGGTCGGAGGAATCCCGTGTCCGACGAGTTGCACGAGATCCGCAGCGCCGCCGCTCCGGCTCCGGTCGGTCCGTACTCCCAGGCCATTGCGATCGGCGGCTTCGTGTTCTGCGCCGGCCAGATCCCGCTCGATCCCGGGACCGGCCAGCTCGTCGCCGGTCCCGTCGACGCGCAGGCGGAGCGCGTGCTCGCCAATGTGTCCGCCGTGCTCGAGGCGGCCGGCACGTCGCTCGCGCGAGTCGTGAAGACGACCGTCTTCCTCGCGGACCTCGCGGACTTCGCGCGCATGAACGAGGTCTACGCGCGCTGGTTCGCCAGCGACCCGAAGCCCGCGCGCACGACGATCCAGGCCGCCCGGCTTCCGGCCGGCGCGCTGGTCGAGATCGAGGTGATCGCGCGGCTCTAACCGATCGCCGGTGCGCCGGAGCGCCCGCCGTAGTCGCGCACGAGCCGATTCAGATTGACGCCGTTGATGACGACGTGCGCGATCGTCGGGGCCAGCAGGTTTCCCGTGGCCTCGTAGAGGGCCCCCAGCAGCAGCCCGGCGCCGAGCGAGAACGCGCTCCACAGCAGCAGCTCCCGGCGTGGGACGAAATGCGCGGCCGCGAACAGCAGACTCGCCCACCACAGCCCCACCACCGGCTGCAGCGCGCCGCGAAACAGCGCCTCCTCGCCGATGCCGCTCGCGAGCGCGAGCGACCAGGCCTGCCGTGCGCGCAGCGGGCCGACGGTGTCGGCGAGCGCGCGGGCGAGCCGCTCGCCGGCCGGGACCCGTCGCGTCAGCCAGTTCGACGCGAAGATGACGCCGGCGGCTGCGAGCAGGCCGATCGCCCCATCCCGGGCCCAGCGGATCTCGGCATCGGGCGTGGCCAGCCAGAGGCTCTCTCCCTGGAGGCCTGCCCGCCACAGCCACGCGACGCCCAGCAGGAGCCCGTAGAACAGGAAGGCCAGCCGGACGAGCCGGGCGGGACCCGCCGCGGGCGGCCCGGAGGGCGCCGCGGGTCGGGGCGCGGCGTCTCGGGCCGCCGCGTCGGTTTCGGGTTCCAGCGCTGCCTCCGATCTCGCGAAGCCCGGAAGGGATGCCTCTCCAGCCGAAGCGATCGCGGGCGCATCCGCCGGCAGGGCGCGCCCTCATTGCGACCGTGCAGGCCGACGGGTAGGCTCCGGTTGGGCCCGACGCTCTCCCCCGAGGGCGTCGGGTTCTCGTTCCCGGCTCCCGCCTCCGCCCTGCGAGGCGAGAGTGTATCGGGGTCGTCCGCGACTGGGGTCGCCGCCGGCTTCGATCCCGCCCGGAGGTCCGCGCCATGGCGGATCGCGTCCCGATGAGTCCCCGCGGCTACGCGCAGCTCGAGTCCGAGCTGAAGCGCCTGAAGACCGTGGACCGCCAGCAGATCGTCAAGGAGATCGAGGTCGCGCGCGCGCACGGCGACATCTCGGAGAACGCCGAATTCGAGGCCGCCAAGGAGCGCCAGGCGCAGATCGAGGGCCGCATCCGGACCATCGAGGACCGCCTGGCCCGCGCCCAGGTGATCGACACGACCGGCCAGTCGCCCGACGCCGTGCGCTTCGGCGCCACCGTGCTGCTGACGGACGTCGAGACCGGCGAGGAGATCACGTACACGCTGGTCGGCGAGGACGAATCGGACGCCGCGCAGGGGATGATCTCCGTCACCTCTCCCGTGGGGCGCGCGCTGATCGGCAAGCCGGTCGACGAAGTGGTCCGCGTGCAGGTCCCGCGCGGGACGCGCGAGTTCGAGATCCGCCAGATCCGCTTCGACTGAGAGCCGCGCCTCGGCTCGGGCGTCGCCGATCGTCCGGTCTCGTTGCGTTTCGGGACGCGCTTCCTAGAATCCGACGCCTGCCATTCCCCGGTAGCTCAGTGGTAGAGCAATCGGCTGTTAACCGATGGGTCGTAGGTTCGAATCCTACCCGGGGAGCCAGCGCCGCCCCAGACCGGAGACGATCCCCGTCGACCGGTTCCGGCACCGCGTGAGCTGGATACACTCCGGCGGCCGCGGGGGGGGGCGATGACGCGACGAGATCGACAGGGCCAGAGGAGGACGCGGGGGCCGCGAGGCCCGCGACCCGCTCGCGCCGCGGCGCTCGTTGCCATCCTGTTTCCTCTGCTCGCCGGGGTCGCCCTCTTCGCCGGCCTGGGCGCCGTCCCGGCGACGGCCCGCGCGCAGGACGAGCCCGCCGCAGAGCCGGAAGTCGCTCCGCCCGACGAGAAGTCGTGGATCCGGGGCGATCTCAAGCTGAACTTCCGCTCGGCGCCGAACGCCGAGGCCACGCCGCTCGGAATCCTCGAGACCGGCGACGCCGTCGCAATCCTCGAGCGGCGCGCCGGCTGGGTGCGCGTGCAGGACGACGACGACCACATCGGTTGGATCCCCGAAAGCTATCTCGATGCCGAAGGCCCCCCGACCGAGCGCCTCCGCGAACTCGAAGGGGAGCTCGACGGGGTGCGCGAGGAGCTCGCCGCGGCGCACCGGGAGATCGCCGCGCTCGAGGAGAGCCAACAGGCGATCGAAGCGCGCGACGCCGAACGCGAGACGCTCTTCCAACAGCTCGACGAGGAGAACCGCGTGCTGCGCGCCGGAGAGCGTTGGCCGTTCCTCATCATGGGAGCCGCCATTCTCGGCGCCGGCTTCATCGGCGGGTTGCTGATGCGCGGCACGGCGGCCCGGCGCTCGTCGTCGCGGATCCGTTTTTGAGCGGCCGCGTGGACGAAACGCTCCGGATCGACGAGGCGCGGCGCTGCGGCATCGTGCTCGCCGCCCAGGAGGCCGACATGGCCCGGCGTCAGGCGCGGCGCGCCGAGGCGCTGGGCTTCGACTCGCTCTGGGTCGGCGATCATGTCGCGTTCCACGTGCCGATCGCCGAGTCGCTGACGACGCTCTCGTTCGCGGCAGGCGCCACCGAGCGGATCGCGCTCGGTACGGCCGTGTACCTGCTGGCGCTGCGCCATCCGACGCACGCGGCCAAGATCAGCGCCACGC
>CAZGKE010000259.1:0-2977 GCA_964526035.1 uncultured Gammaproteobacteria bacterium
GCGAGCAAGCCAGGCGCTGCCGGGTACGCAGCGCCCCGGACTGCGAGCGCCCTGCTCTCTCGGGTCCCGGGTCCCGGGTCCCGGGTCCCTGCTCCCAACGGTTCCCGAGTCCCGGCATGCGGCGCAGCGCGCCTCGCCCTGGCCCTCTGCCTCGCCGCCCTTCTCGCGACCCCCTGGCACCCCGCCGACGCGCGCCGCATCTACAAATGGGTCGACGACAATGGCATCACCCACTACAGCGACCGCAAGCCCGACGACCGCAGCGACGACGAGGTGGAGGGCATCCTGGTCTGGGTCGACAACAAGCAGCCGGCGCAGTTGCGCGACGAAAAGGTCGATGACGGGCGCATCTACCACGTGCGCAACCTGATGCATGGACCGCTGGAGGTGCGCCTGCGCTTCACTGAAGCGCACAACGTGATCAGCGAACCGCCCGCGCCGGTGCACCATGTGCTGCCTGCTCAAACCGAGCACCCGGTGATGATGGTCGCAGCGGCTGGTCGCGGCGATGCGCGATTTCGCCTGGAGATGGACGCCGTCCCCGGCGATCCGGGGGCGCGCATCGACCAGGATCACCTGTGGGCGATTCCCTTCGCCAAGGATGACCCGTGGCGCATCGACCAGGCCTTTGGCGGCAGTTTCAGTCACACCCACGCGCAATCCTTCCACGCGGTGGACTTCGCCACCCCGGCCGGCACTGCGGTTCGCGCAGCGCGCGCAGGTACGGTGATGGCCGTGGAATCCGATTTCTACGGATCGGGCCTCGATGCGGAAAAGTACAGCGCGCGCGCCAACTACGTGCGCCTGCTCCACGTCGACGGAAGCATGAGCCTCTACGCGCACATGGAGCACACCAGCGTGCGCGTGCATTCGGGCCAGCAGGTCGAGGCCGGGCAGATCCTTGGTCTCGCCGGCGACACCGGCTTTGCCACCGGCCCACACCTGCATTTCGCCGTGCAGGTCAACCGCGGCATGCGCCTGGAAACGGTACCGTTCCGCTTCCAGGGGCCCGACGGCGCGATGACACCGGCAATCGGTCAGCGCAGTACTGACTGAGGCTCACACCGGAACCAGCCGCCTTGGGGTGAGGGCGCGGCTGCCCTATAATCCGCTCCCGGCGACCCGCCACCCGCTTCGCACCGCGCTTTGCATCCCATGTCCGACCACCGCACCGAAACGGCGCGCCGCCGCACGTTCGCCATCATCTCGCACCCCGACGCCGGCAAGACCACGCTGACCGAGAAGCTGCTGCTGTTTGGCGGAGCCATCCAGATGGCGGGCTCGGTGAAAGGGCGCAAGGCCGCGCGTCACGCCACCTCGGACTGGATGGCGATGGAGAAGGAGCGCGGCATCTCGGTGACCAGCTCGGTGATGCAGTTTCCCTATGCGGAGCGCATCGTCAACCTGCTCGACACCCCTGGCCATGCCGACTTCGGCGAGGATACATACCGCGTGCTGACCGCGGTCGATTCCGCGCTGATGGTGATCGACTGCGCGAAGGGCGTGGAGGAACGCACCATCAAGCTGATGGACGTCTGTCGCCTGCGAGACACGCCGATCATGACCTTCATCAACAAGCTCGACCGCGAGGGTCGCGAGCCGATCGATCTGCTCGACGAAGTGGAGTCGGTGCTGAAGATCAAGTGCGCGCCGGTGACCTGGCCGATCGGCATGGGCAAGCGCCTGAAAGGCGTCTACCACATGCTCCTGGACGAAGTGCACATCTACGAATCGGGACGCAATTTCACCCGTCAGGATTCAACAATCTTCAAGGGCCTCGACGATCCAGGTCTGGCGGCGCGCATCGGTGCCGAGGCGCTCAGGGAGCTCAGGGATGAACTCGAACTGGTGCGGGGCGCATCGCACGCCTTCGACCGCGATGACTACCTGGCCGGGCAGCTGACCCCGGTATTCTTCGGCTCGGCCGTCAACAATTTCGGCGTACAGCTTCTGCTCGACTTCTTCATCGAACACGCGCCGCAGCCGCAGCCACACGAAACCACCGGACGCGAAGTCGATCCCTTCGAGAAGAAGATGTCCGGCTTCGTTTTCAAGATTCAGGCCAACATGGATCCCAATCATCGTGACCGCGTCGCCTTCATGCGCGTGTGCTCGGGCACCTTCGAAGCCGGCATGAAGATGCTGCAGGTGCGCACCGGCAAGGAGGTGCGCATCGCCAATGCGCTGACCTTCATGGCCTCCGACCGCGAGATCGTCGACAAGGCCTATCCCGGCGATGTCATCGGCCTGCACAACCACGGCACCATCTCCATCGGCGACAGCTTCAGCGAAGGCGAAGCGCTGGCCTTCATCGGCATTCCCAACTTCGCACCGGAGCTGTTCCGGCGCGCGCGCCTGCGCGACCCGCTGAAGATGAAGCAGCTGACCAAGGGCCTGGCGCAGCTTTCCGAAGAGGGCGCCACCCAGTTCTTCAAGCCGCTGCTCGGCAACGACCTGATCCTCGGTGCCGTCGGCGTGCTGCAGTTCGAGGTCACCGCCTATCGCCTGAAGCACGAGTATTCCGTGGAGTGCGGGTTCGAAAACGTGCAGGTCGCCACCGCGCGCTGGGTGACCGGCCCGTCGAGGAAGATCGAGGAGTTCCGCGACAAGGCCGGCATGAACCTGTTCGAGGATGCCGCCGGCCTGCTGGTCTACCTGGCGCCTACCCGCGTCAATCTTCAACTCACCGAAGAGCGCTGGCCAGACCTGAAGTTCGCAGCCACGCGTGAACACGCGCATGCGCTGGAGCCGGCGTAGCCGGAGACGCGGCGGTCGTCGGTGGTCGACGCGGCCAGTCTTGCGAGACCGCGCCTGCTGGACGCGTTCTCTCCTTTTGCCTGAAGGTAGGAGCGCACCCGTGCGCGACCACGGAGATTCGCGATTCCTCGTTTGAGGGTATGTCCGCCTGACAGCGGGGTTTGTTGGTCATCCATGACTATTTTCCGTCCGCCTCCCGGCGGCCGGGTCACCTTCTCTT
>CAZGKE010000260.1:0-2967 GCA_964526035.1 uncultured Gammaproteobacteria bacterium
CTCTAGCTCGCGAATTCCTCGCCGCCCCAAGTCGTGCTATCGAAAGTTGGGAAAAAACCGCTACGGCATTTTCTGGCGCCGTGATACAATCCCAACATAGGGGGATTGTGGCTGCCAACCGCGTCAAGGGGGAAGAACGCCGTGCAAAAGACCTCGTGCATCGCCCGCGAGCCCATGTCCAAGCTCGACGAGGACGGGAAGGCTTCCATTCTCAACTACAACTTGCCGCAATCGACGACCTACGAGATCGTCACTTTTGTTCTCCTCGACATACAAGAGAAGCGATACAAGACGACTGAACGTCAGCCGCCGCCCGGCAACTACTGGGAGAAGCTCGACTTCGAGCGCCAAGAGAACCGCCTCGACTTCGACGCGATCAAACAAGTGGTCGGCGGCCAGCGCTACACCGCGCTCGCCGAGATTCAGAATGTCGGCCTCAACATGATCGCCGAGGTGCCGGCGACCAGGACCGGCCTCGTCTACAAGGCGGGCAACATTCCTGTGCCGTCGAAGGCGTCCGGCTTCTCCTCCGACTTCATCGCCAACAAGATCAACGATGGCTTCCGCCCGGTCGTCAGCAAACGGCCGTCGGGCCTGCAGGGCCTGACCTTCCAGCCGCGGCCGACCAAGGCGACGCCGCGCCTCTACCTCGTCATGAAGATGCGCATGGCCTCTTATCTCGGCGATTATGGCGCCGGCCAGACGCTGAGCACGTTCAGCCTGCTGCCGGGCGAGAAGACGGTCATCGAGATCATCGACTATCGCCATAGGGAGGAGACCAGGAGTTCGTCCCAGAGCGTCCTCGACAGCTACAGTGAATCGGCGATGGACGACCTGCAGACGACGATCGAGTCCCAGGCCGAAGCAAATGTCAGCGTGTCGGAGACCGATGTCGATTCGATGGCCGCTGAGACGAGCGGTGGCGGCAAGTTCAGCTTTCTCGGCATCGGCGTCAATGCCGAAGCGGGCGCTTCGGCCTCCTCGGTCAACACCATGACCGAGTCGGTGAGCTCGACCATGAACACCATGAACAGCGCCGTCAGCCACCACGTCCAGACCGCCGACACCCAGCGGCAGATCGAGATCAACACCGACGTCACCTCGACCGACACCACCAGCACGACGACCACGACGACACGGACCTTGGAGAACATCAATCGCAGCCGCGTGCTCAACTTTGCCTTCCGCCAGCTGCTCCAGGCATACGACACGATTACTTATCTGGACGACGTGTCGTTCGTTTACACCAACGGGTTCGACAACAGCCGCAAGACCGCGGCTCTATCGACACTGGAGAACCTGCTGAGCGACGTGCTGATCGACCGGGCTGCCGTCGATGAGATCAAGAACCAGATCTACATTCATCTCTGCGGCATTCCGGATCATACCGGCACCAAGGTAAGCTTCATCGAGAAGGTGACCGAGAAGGCGACCAATTGCATCGAGCCGGGCAAGGGCGAAAGAAACGTAGGTTACGTCCGCAAGCGCAAGGGGCTCCAGCAGGCCTACAAAGACAAGGTGGTCGACGGGATCATCCTCAACGTCACCAGCCGCGTGCTCCGCACGCCGGCCGTGATCGTCGACGCGGTGCTCGGCCAGGGCGAAGCGCTCGACTGCTACAACCAGGAACTCCAGGAAGCCGCCTTCACCACCGCCCATCTCGCCAACCGGAAGACCGAGCAGGCGCTCGCGATCCTCGACGCGATCGACGACCCCATCGAGAAGGCCAGGTTCTACAATAACGTCTTCGGCACCTGCTGCGGCACGCCGCAGGATGCGGGCGAGGAGGATTAAGACGGTGCCCAATCCAATTCTGCTCAACCTTTGGGCCTGCAATCCCTACGACCAGGAAATCAACCGCGACGCCGCCCTCGCCCTTGAGCAGGGCGGCCCAGCCTGGGGCAATAGACCGGACGATGTCTGGACCTACGTCCAGGACGCCGAATCCGATGGCTACAACGCGTCGGAGCCCGGCGAGCGGTTCTCGGCCGACGAGTGGTATCGAAGTCTGGTCGACGACTGGCCGACAATGGGCTCGGTCATCGCCGCGGCACCGCGCATTACCGAGTCGGACTTCAACACCGTCAAGGGCTATTGGGATCTTCATTGGCGCAAGGACCTGAACGACGAGCTCGAGTGCTTCGACTATGCCCAGTATCAGCTGCGCGTCGCGTGCTTCGCAGGGACCGGCGATCCGCGCGACGAGACGACCTACTATCAGTTGTTTCGCGAACGCCCGGCTGGCGACGAGATGAATCTGAATCGGACGGTCGAAGCCATACGCTATGTGAAGGAGTCACTGGCGAGCGGCATTCCCGTCATGGCGGGCATTCGCTTGCTGAGCTATCCCGAGCGGCCCAACCTCGACAAGACGACGAATCATTTCGTGGTCATTGTCGGAATGGGCAAGGACGAGAGTTCAGGCCCCACGATCGAGGGGTACTACTTCTCCTACTATGACTATCGCGCCACCTCCACCCGAAAGTTCTTCATCCTGCCGGACCTCAGGATCACCTCCGACGACGGTAGTCGCCGCATGACGCAGATCCGGCTGACCGTGAGAAAGCAATGCCCGCCGCCGTAGCGCCGGCCCGGCAGATACCCTTTCGAGCGCGAGGCGCGAGCCGTACGGCTCTCGAGGCCGTGCGCTGCACCGAGCGGTTGTTCGCAAGGGTACCGGTCGCAACCGGCACCAAATACGGCGACTGGCCCACCGGGCAGTTGACGACCGCACGACCCTCGGGAGAGCGAGGGTATAGCGGTTTTTTGCAAGGATGCCGATGCCCGACCTCTATCTGCGCATCGCCGAGCAGCCCGACGAGGTGCTCGAGCAGATCGCCCGGGCGATGGACAAGCGCGCGGCCGAGCCCGCGATGCAGCGGATCGCCGCCCAGTATCTCGGCCGCCTCGAACGCCGCCGTGGCGACGTGCTGGAGATCGGCTGCGGCAACGGGGCGAGCACCGGCC
>CAZGKE010000261.1:0-2966 GCA_964526035.1 uncultured Gammaproteobacteria bacterium
CAGGATGTCGCCCGGCTTCACCGAGGCGCCAATCCGGATGATGCCGCTGTCGTCGAGGTCGCGCAGGTAGCCCTCGGACACGTTCGGGATGTCCCGCGTGATTTCCTCGGGCCCGAGCTTGGTGTCGCGCGCCTCGATCTCGAACTCCTCGATGTGAATCGAGGTGTAGTAGTCGTCCTTGACCATCTTCTCGGACACGAGAATCGCGTCCTCGAAGTTGTAGCCGCGCCACGGCATGAACGCGACAAGCACGTTGCGGCCGAGCGCCAGCTCACCGAGCTCCGTGCAGGGCCCGTCCGCGAGGACCTGCCCCTTGGTCACCTTCTGCCCGACCGCGACGATGGGCTTCTGGGTGATGCACGTGTTCTGGTTCGACCGCTTGAACTTGGTCAGCGGATAGATGTCCGCGCCCATCTCCTTGCTGGTCTCTTCGCCCGTCTCGCTCTCGACGCGCACGACGAGCCGCTGGCTGTCGACGTAGTCGATCGTGCCCGTGCGGCGCGCCACGATGACGGCGCCCGAGTCGCGGGCCGTGATGTACTCCATGCCGGTGCCCACGTAGGGCGCCCGCGCGCGGAGCAGCGGCACGGCCTGGCGCTGCATGTTCGATCCCATCAGCGCGCGGTTCGCATCGTCGTTCTCCAGGAACGGGATGAGAGACGCCGCGACAGACACGAGCTGCTTCGGCGAGACGTCGATGAACTGCACCTGTTCGCGGGGCGCCAGGATGAAGTTGCCCGCCTGCCGCGCGTTCACGCGCTCGTTGACCAGCCGCCCCTGCTCGTCGACCGAGGCATTGGCCTGGGCGATGATGTACTGGTCTTCCTCCCACGCCGAGAGGTAGTACGAGTAGGGCTCGACTTCCACGCCCTTCTTCTTCACCCGCCCGTCGGCCCCGACCAGATCGTCCGACTCGACGATGTCGCCGGCCTTGTACTTCGGGTTCCCGCCGGCGTTGGTGACCATGACGTAGTCAACGACGCGGCCGTCCTTCACCTTGCGGTACGGCGACTCGATGAAGCCGAACTCGTTGATCCGCGCGTAGCAGCTCAGCGAGCTGATGAGGCCGATGTTCGGGCCTTCCGGCGTCTCGATCGGGCAGATGCGCCCGTAGTGCGTGGTGTGGACGTCGCGGACCTCGAAGCCCGCGCGCTCGCGGGACAACCCGCCCGGCCCGAGCGCCGAGAGCCGCCGCTTGTGCGTGACTTCGGAGAGCGGGTTGGTCTGGTCCATGAACTGGGAAAGCTGCGACGACCCGAAGAACTCGCGAATCGCGGCCATGACCGGCTTCGCGTTGATCAGGTCGTGCGGCATCGCCGTCGCCATTTCCTGGTAGACCGACATCTTCTCCTTGATGGCGCGCTCCATCCGGACCAGCCCGATGCGGAACTGGTTCTCCAGGAGCTCGCCCACGGAGCGGACGCGGCGGTTGCCCAGGTGGTCGATGTCGTCGACGTTCGCCGGATTCCTCCGCAGCTTCAGCAGGTAGCCAATCACCTCGTAGAAGTCCTGCGGGTGCAGGATCTTCTCGTCGAGCGGCGTCGTCAGGTGCAGCTTCGTGTTGAGCTTGAGCCGGCCGACCCGCGAGAAGTCGTACTTCTGCGGGTTGAAGAACATGTTCTCGAAGAGCGTGCGCGAGCTGTCGAGCGTCGGCGGGTCGCCCGGCCGCAGGCGCCGGTAGATCTCGATGAGCGACTCCTCGTGCGTGCGGATCGCGTCCTTCTTGAGCGTGGCCGACATGATCGGCCCCACCTCGTCGCGCTCCGGGAAGAAGATGTCCACCGTCGGGACGCCCTTCTCCTGGGCCAGCGACACGACGCGCGCCGTCAGCTCCTCGTTGGCCTCGAGCAGTACTTCGCCCGTGCCGGGATCGACGATGTCGGCGGCCGTGAAGGCGCCCTCGAGCGCCTCGTCGGCCACCTCGATCGCTTCGACGCCGGCCTTCCGCAGCGCATCCACGGCGGTGCGGGTGATCTTCTTCCCCTCGCCGACGATGACGGCGCCGGCGGCGGCCACCTCGCGGCGCGAGCGGAGACCCACCACGCTGTCGTTGACGGCCCAGAGCGTGGCGTTGCCCTTGAGGTGGAGCCGGTCCACGGTGTGGAACGTGCGGATGATCTCGTCGGCGCCGCGCAGCCCGAGGGCGCGCAGGAACACCGAGGCCAGGAACTTCCGCTTCCGGTCGATCCGGACGTAGAGCAGGTTCTTGGCGTCGTACTCGAACTCGACCCACGACCCGCGGTACGGGATGATCTGCGCGACGAAGAGGTGCTTGTCCTCCGAGTGGAAGAAGGCGCCCGGCGAGCGGTGCAGCTGGCTGACGATGACCCGCTCGGTGCCGTTGATGATGAACGTGCCGTTGTCCGTCATCAGCGGGATGTCACCGAAGTAGACCTCCTGCTCCTTGATGTCGCGGATGGTCTTGACGCCGGTCTCCGGGTCCTTGTTCCAGACCACGAGGCGGATCGTCACCTTCAGCGGCACGGCGTAGGTCATGCCGCGCTCCTGGCACTCGTCCACGTCGTACTTGAGCTTGAGCGCGACCGTCTGTCCGCAGATGTCGCACACGTCGCCCCTGGCGTGGTTGGCCTCGCCGCACTTCGCGCAGAGGACATCCTTGTCGCCGTACGGATCGGCGATCAGGGTGTGCCCGCACGACTTGCAGGGCTTCCGGAGGTGGTGCAGCCCGGTGAGCTTGCCGCACTTGCACTCCCAGTTCCCGATCGAGTACTCGATGAACTCGAGCGACGAGTTCTCGCGGAAGTCGCTGATCGGAAACACCGACTTGAACACGGACTGCAGCCCCTGGTCCTCCCGTTCGGACGGCAGGCGGTTCATCTGCAGGAAGCGTTCGTAGGACTTCCGCTGGATCTCGATCAGGTTCGGAATCGGAACCGTCGTCTTGATCTTCGAGAAATCCTTGCGCTCGCGGTAGACATTGTTCGGAAGGCTGTACATTGCTTGCG
>CAZGKE010000262.1:0-2942 GCA_964526035.1 uncultured Gammaproteobacteria bacterium
CGAGCGACTCGCGGCGGAACAGGGCGCAAACGCGGGGGCGGATTGATCGCAAGAGAAAGAAGCGGTTCAAGCCCCTTCCCGGCGAGGACGAATCAATCTTGGCTCGGCCTTGTCAGCATTCCTGACTCATTGCGCCAATTTGTGGGACGCCAGCCGATTGAGACTGACGCCGGCCTCCGCGGCCTGGATGGCCAGGCTCTTGTGCAGCTGGGGTGGAACACGAACAACGAAGCGGCCGCTGAACGTTCTTGCAGACAGCGGTTCCGGGACGGCTTCGCCAGCGTCGAGCATCTCGGCCACACAATCGGCCACGACCTTCCGAATGCCGGAAAGTGACTTTTCAGGCGTGCCGTCGAGCCAGCTAAGGCTGGGAAACTCCACGCAGGTGGCGACATATTCCCCGTCCTCATCGGACCAGGAAACCCTGTACGAATATTGGTCAGTCTTTTTCATGGCTCGAATCCATACGTTCAACGGCAGCCAGGACCTGCCGGACCTGGTAGACCTTTGCTCTGCCCTTGCTCGATTGAACATTGACCCGCGGATCCCCGAGCCAGGGCGTCTTGTAGATGCGGTGACTTGTACCGCTTTGACGCGGTTCGCCGAAAAAATGGTCACAGACCTTGCACAGATCAGCGAACCGAATCGCTTTCGGGTTCTCGCGCATCTGGGCAAGAATGTCGCTCACCTTCGGCACACGGAAATGATATCACTAATAGTGTCATCTTGGGCCGGTTCGAGCGTTGCCCGGCGCGCGCTTGCGCGCCCATCGACGGTAGCCGCCATGACACTTGTACCGGTGCCCGAGCGCGCAATAGCGAAACGAAGGGCGTGGATTGCCTGGGCCGAAATGCGGCGGCCAGGCGAAGACGCCACCGCAGGCTATCGAGAGTCGGCATCCATCCACGGCGCCCTGCACTCAGTTGCGCGAACTGGCCAAGTCCGCACCCCCGGCTGCTATCGTGCGCCGCAGGAGGCAAACCATGACCACTGGTACCCAGCACGCGGCTGACGATCCGCGCAATGCCGACATTCTCATCTCGATCAACGGCGAACTGAAGCGCCGCAGCGAAGCCGTGGTGTCGGTGTTCGACAGCGGCTTCGTGCTCGGCGACGGGGTGTGGGAAGGATTCCGCGTGGTCGCGGGGCACCCGGTCTTTCTTGAGGCGCATCTCGACCGCCTGTACGAGGGCGCCAAGGCGCTGATGATCGACATCGGTCTGGACCGCGCGCAGCTCACCCGCGCCATCTATGCCACCCTGCGCGCCAACGACATGCGCGACGACGTGCACGTGCGGCTGATGGTCACCCGCGGGGTCAAGCGCACGCCTTACCAGGATCCGCGCGTCACCGCGGGGCCGGCCACCATCGTCATCCTCGCCGAGTACAAGGCCGCCTCGCCGGAGACCGCTGCGCGCGGCCTGTCGCTGTACACCGTGCACGTGCGTCGCGGCTTTCCGGATGTGCAGGATCCCAAGCTCAATTCGCACAGCAAGCTCAACTGCATCACCGCCTGCATCCAGGCTTACGGCGCGGGCGCCGACGAAGCGCTGATGCTCGATCCGCACGGCTTCGTCGCCACCTGCAACTCCACCCACTTCTTCATCGTGCGCCGCGGCGAGGTGTGGACCTCGACCGGTCAGTACTGTCTCGGCGGCATCACCCGCGGCAACGTCATCGCGCTGTGCCGCGCGCACGGCATCGCGGTGTTCGAGAAGGCCTTCAGCCTCACCGACGTGTACGGCGCCGACGAGGCCTTTGTCACCGGCACCTTCGCCGGCGTGGTGCCGGTACACACCATCGACGGCCGCCGTATCGGTGATGCCGACGCCGCGGCTGCAGACAACCGTGGGCCGATGGTGCAGCGCCTGCAGAAGCTTTACGCGGAGCTGGTGGCGCGCGATGTCGCCGCACGCCAACCTGCGGACTGAAGCGGCCGTGGATACGCTGCGTATCGCCATGTGGTCCGGACCGCGCAACATTTCCACGGCGCTGATGCGCGCCTGGGAGAATCGCGGCGACTGTGCGGTGAGCGACGAACCGCTTTACGCGCACTATCTCGCCCACACCGGCCTCGACCATCCCGGCCGCGACGAGGTCATTGCCGTCGGCGAAACCGATTGGCGAACAGTGGCGCGGCACCTGCTGGGTCCGGCACCGGACGACTTGCCGATCTGGTACCAGAAGCACATGACCCACCACCTGCTGCCGCACATCGAGCGCGGCTGGATCGCCGGGCTGCGCAACGTGCTGCTGATCCGCGATCCGCGCGAGGTGGTGGCCTCCTATGTGAAGTCACGAAGCAGCGTGTGCGCCGAAGACATCGGCCTGCCGCAGCAGGTCGCGCTGTTCGATGAGCTGAGCGCCGCCGGCTCGCCGCCGCCGGTCATCGACGCCGGCGATTTCCTGCGCGCACCCGAAGCCCACCTGCGTGCGCTTTGCACCTGGCTCGGCATCGACTTCAGCGAACGCATGCTGCACTGGCCCGCCGGCCCGCGTGCAAGCGACGGCGTCTGGGCGCCGCACTGGTACGCCAGCGTCCGGGCCTCCACCGGCTTCCAGCCGCCGATGCCGCGCGAGGTCACGTTGAGCGGCGCAGCGGCCGAGGTCGCCGAGCAGTGCCGGCCGCACTACGAGCGGCTGCATGCGCTGCGCATGATCATTGCCCGATAGCCCGGAACCCTCCGTAGCCCGGATGAAGCGAAGCGCAATCCGGGGCGTGTCGTCACTTTGCAACGCCCGTCCCGGATTCCACTGCGTTGCATCCGGGCTACGATCTGGCGGCCGTCAACCTTTGCGGCCGTGCGACGTAGCGGGGCCTGTGGTCCCGCGTTCGCAGCCCCGGCTCACTCGAACCCGTTGGCAAAGATGTTCATCGCGCCCACGCCGCTGAGCACGATCTCCACGGTCTCCTGTGTGCCGGTGCTGTTGGTGTAGCTCAG
>CAZGKE010000263.1:0-2931 GCA_964526035.1 uncultured Gammaproteobacteria bacterium
TCGACGACTTCGATACGCCCGACATCGTCCAGCTCACGCGCGAGACGGTGCAGGACTTCGGTGGCGCGGGCGTGGACGCCGCATTTCACAATTTCACGATCGCCAACATCGCCAAGGACTTCGACCTCTCGCCGCTTTCGGCGTCCGAGGAGGCGCGCTGGTCGTACTTCGATTCCGGCCAGGGCTTCTTTCAAGAGCCCTATGCAGCGATCGACGACGTCTTCTACCCGGACGTCTCGCCAGGCGACCCGTATCCGTTCTTTGCGGTCGTCTTCGACTACGGGGCCGACTACCACGGCGCCAACGTGGACCAGTGCCCTGCCGGCTCGCTGCTCCGTTTCAAGGTGACGCCCTGGATCGAGAACATGGTGGCGCTCGGCGTCTTCGGCCTGTTGATCCGCCGCGACGACGAAGTGTTCGACGTCAAGAAGAAGGTCGGCACCACCTGGCACTACGCGCGCACCCAGCCGCAGCTCGAGTACACGCACCTCGCGGCCAGCTTCGGCGCGCTCGCCGACATCGCGTGGCTCGAGTACGAGTTCCGCTGCTCGGTGGACATCCAGGTCGATTTCCCGCTGCTGATGCGGCCGAAGCCGACGCACGGCGGGCCGCCCGACTCCTTTGCGGTGGCCGAAGTGGACGTCCTCGTGCTGACCAGCGATCCGGTGGAGCCCATTCCCGGCATCGACCCCGCCTCGTTCGAGATCGATCTCGGTGCGTCCGGTTTGGCGCTGCGCGCGCCGGCGCTCGCGACGCTGCGCACGCCGCTCGGCTACCGCTTGCTCTACGCGCCGCCCGCAGGGCTCGGCGCCGGCGCGCATCGCGTTGCGGTCGGCGTCGGAAGCGCGTCCGCGGAGGGCACGTCGAACACGCTGCTGCTCGGCGAGGCGCACCCCGACCTGATCGTGCTGCTCGACCGCTCGCAATCGATGACGACGCTCGTCGGCGGCACTTCGCGGTTCGACCTGGCGCGGCGTGCGGCCGAGTCCGCGGCCGATGGCTTGCGCGATGGCGCGCAGCTCGGGCTCGTCGCCTTCGCGGGCGACGGCTCGGAGCCGAACGACGACGCGATCGAAGCCTTCGAGCTCACCGCACTCGCTCCGGCGGCGCGTACCGCATTCGAGGCGGCTCTTGCCGCACTGCCCGCACCGAGCGGGCCGACCTCGATCGGGGACGGGCTCGCCGCCGCCGCGCGCATGTTCGGCACGGACGGCGCGGCGAACCAGGAGCGCCACGCGATCCTGCTCTCGGACGGCGCCGAGAGCGAGGCGCTGCTCTGGCCGGCCGTGCGCAGCGCGGTGCTCGAAAGCGACATGCGCGTCCATACGATCGCGCTCGGCCAGAACGCGGACCAGGGCCTGCTCGCCGAGATCGCGACCGAGACGCGCGGCAGCTACCAGTTCGTGCCCGAGACGCCGGCCGAGACGTTGCCGACGCGGCTCGCAGACGCCTTCGCACGCGCCGCCGATCGCGCCGAGGGCCGGCAGCGTTTCTTCGAGGCGAGCGACGTCGTTGCGACGGCACTCGGGACGAGCGTGCCGATCGAGATCGCGGAGAGCGACCTCGATGCACTGCGCCTGCGCCTCGACTGGGACGACCCCGGCGCGGCGGTCACCGCGGTGCTGCGCGCGCCGGACGGGTCGGTGCAGATGCAGTTCAACCCGAAGGAGTACACGGTCTCCAAGACGGTCCCGACCGGCAGCTGGGAGCTCGAGTTGAGCGCGCCGAGCGCGACGCCGGTCCGTGTTGCGGCCTCGGCCAAGCCGGGCAGCGGCGCGTACCTCGTCACCAGCGTGAGCCATGGCGCCAGCACGGGAACGACCGGCCGCACGGGCGGCTTCGACCGCCATCAGCCGATCGTGATCGAGGCCGCGTTCCTCGACGCGGATGGCGCGATCGAGGGCGCGACAGCGACGGTTCGCATCGAGCATCCGAGCGGCCAGACCGAGCTCGTGGCGCTGCTCGACGACGGTCGCGATGCCGACCAGATCGCAGACGACGGCATCTACAGCGCGAGCTACCGGCGCACCACGGTTGCCGGCCAGACTGGCCTATCCGAGACCGCCCCCGGCACGCGCGCGAGCTATGCGATGGACTTCCACCTGTTCAAGTCCGAAGGCACGCCGGTGCGCCACGCCCGCGAGTCGATCTGGGTCGGCAACGTCGCCAGCGCGGACGTCGATGCGGACGGCCTGCCCGACGCCTGGGAGGCGCTCCACCTCTGTCTCGACGTGGGCATCCCGGACGCGGCGCTCGATCCCGACGGCGACGGGCTGACCAATGCGCAGGAGCTGGAGCTCGGCACCGATCCGTGTCGCTCGGACACGGACGGGGGCGGCGAGAGTGACGGCTCGGAGGTGGCGCGCGGCGCGCACCCGCTCGACCCGCGCGACGACGCGCTTCCCGCACCCGGCTGGCTCTCGGTGGTGAACCGCATCTACGAGCTGCACGTGCCGGACGACCCGCGCTTCGTTCCGCAGCCCTTCGCGAACCTGCTGCGCGTGCCGTCGGCGCCGGAGTACGCGGCGCTCGTCATCGAGCGGCGCCAGACCGGCACGGCGAACCCGCTGCCGTGGATGGAGATCGCGCGCCCGGATCCGCGTACGCTCCGCGGCGCGTTCCTCGACGACGAACTGCCCGAAGGCGCGACCTTCGAGTACCGGATGCGCGGCGTAGACGCGGCCGGCAACGAGAGCGCCGTCTCGAAGGTCGTGCAAGCCACCGTGAAGGCCGATCCGATCGCGCCGATCGGCGCGCTGCGCATCATGCACGGCCCGCGCACCGACGACCGCAGCGTCGACCTCGACATCGACCTCTACCTCGACGACCCCGCCGAGATCGAGATGCGGCTCGGGAGCCCGGCCGTGCGCAGCCCGACCTGGAAGCCGTACGAGCCGGAGGCTTCGATCCTGCTGCCCCTCGTGGAAGCGC
>CAZGKE010000264.1:0-2906 GCA_964526035.1 uncultured Gammaproteobacteria bacterium
AATACCTCCGAGCCCGCTTCTACAACCCCGCCAACGGAAGATTCAACAGACTCGATCCGTTCGCTGGAAACAACACCGATCCGCAGAGTTTTCATAAGTATCTGTACACGCATGCAGATCCTGTGAATGGGGTTGATCCGTCGGGGTTGCTACTCTCAGCTAGTATAGCCCGCATTTCCATTGGTGTTCTTCTGTTTGGCCCGCCCGCAGCGATGCTTGGTTTCATGGCTTCAGCTTGGTTTTTCCGCGGAACGACGACGTATCAGACTCCGGCAGGCACGATCACCACCAAACAACTCCGACTCGACTATTTGGATTCAGTTGCTCACGCAAGGCGGTTTTACCGAAGTGCCGATCCACAGCTCTTTGACGCAATGCAACTTGACAACCTATTCGACGAACTAGAGTGGGGCAGCAGGGGAGTCAAAGCCATTTCAGTAAGCCCCGTATTTCTTGCCAATCTGGGAGCTGGTGCAGGGTATAATCGCCCGTTCGAGACTCTGGTTTTGGATCGCGCCGACTATTTCCAACGACTGAACGACTCGTATACCGGAATCGGAAGTGACGGCGGGTACTCAAAATTGCTGCACGAGACTGTTCACTCTGTGACGCATCACCGACAGCTAACAAGCGATGAACGCACCGATGAGGCATACGCTTACGGCACAGAGTACGTCCTTTCGGCTTTCCTGAGACTTGTGGAATTCAAGCACAGCGAAAGCGCCAACTTCCCATCGGCTGCCATTCGCCCGTGGTACGAATTCTGGGACAATCACGAGTCAGAAAGCCTTACGCGAGTGTACACTGGATCGGGGCGCAGTGACTTCACTCAAGCAGATTTGCAACGCCTGATCAATTGGAGCCACATCAAATTTGACAGATCTCAGATTGAAAGTCAGTTCTCGTATTTGCCACACCAAGCTCGACCTTAAGAGGGGAAACATGCGTGTATATTCTAATGCCTGTTGCGTTTTGATCTGTATCACCGTTTTAAACGGATGCAGCAGAGATGAGATTAAGAATCGGGACATGCAGTTTTTTTTTGACGGATTGAAAACGACTGCTGTGAAGAAACTGGGACAGCAAGGGGAACTTTCGGAAAGGGACGTCGAACAATGTGCAAGCGAATACTTTTTTAACGCCAATATCGTGGATCAGAGAATGCACAGAGCATGGAAAGCAAAGAAGGATCTTTGGGGGCACCCATTGGAGTTTAGATCTGTATTGCGTGATGGGAGATTGAGCAGCCCTTTTCAAATTCTTTCGCGAGGCTCGGATGGCGTGCTTTCAACTCAGGATGACATTTCAATTGAATTCGAGACTTTGCTCTAAAGCCGGTGGAAACGCAAAACGGTGTCACGAAACGTTACCCTTGAGGTCAAAGGAAGCATCAAAGGGGTAGGCCTCTTTGATTGTGTCTTTAGCATTGTGTGGCTATGATTTCGCCTTTTTAAGGAGCAATACAGAGCAGCAAAAAGCAAAAAGGGGTCAGGTCTCTTTAATTGCGTTTCCGAAACGGTGATCCCCACCAAACTGACGGACTACGATGCGGAAGGTCGGCTGGCGGATATTAAAAAGAGACCTGCCCCCTTTTATTCGTCCGCTTCCCTGATGACGAATCAAACAAAGAGGCCTGACCCCTTTGATGTTTTCCTTGGCTTCGCAACTAAGCTCGAAATGGGCGCAGAAGAAGCGATCAACAACTCTTTGTACGTCAAGCCGTTTGGATGGGGACAATTGGGTGGCGCGGGATCAATTGGCGCGGGAATTCATGGACTGAAGCAGGCGTATGGAATGCTCTCTTACACATCCAGCATTCTGAATCAACAGATCAAAAAGACGATCGAACATCTGCCAGCGGGTCACAAGGCAGACTTTTACGCGAACCTTGGCGTGACGGAGATTCACAGCATAGATGTGAATCCCGATTACGATGGCATCCTGCTGAATTCATACATGGGGCATCTTGACCCCGAGAATGAAATTCGTACGGTCCGATTCGCGTTACTCGAACTTGAGGCCGGGAACTTTGAAGGTGCCAAACGCGACCTAGCGACGGCGCTTCGCAATCTCCGAAAGTACGGATCGGTGACAGTTAATGGGTCGGTGCAAATCGACGGATCATTTGCCTTTTGAGTCTGCTGAGGCGATATATGTGGGGCATTCTTGGAATCATCTGCCTTCTAATCATTGGTGGGTTTGCCGCAGAAATCGTTCCGTCATTGATGGGCGATATGGTTGCTGAGGGCAACGCAGCCAGAAGGCCTGCCTTCTGGCTGTTCCTCATCATCACTGTCGGAATGTGTGCGTTCATTGCGCTGGTGTTGACTGGGAGTATCGAGTTTTAAAATCATCAAAGGGGTCAGCGACGGTCTTGAGTTTTGTCAATTTCAGATTCGGAAAAGAAAAAGGGGTCAGGTCTCTTTGATTGCGTTACTGGGCCACGAGTCCGTCGGGAGGCATCAAAGGGGTCAGAGAGGCACCAGGGGTCAGGTTCCTTTATTGGCACACAGCATCAAAGGAGCATCAAAGGGGTCAGGTTCCTTTATTGACACACTGGGTTGTTGTTTGTAGAGTGTGCTGTAACTTTTGAGGAGGTTGCAGCATGCCACGGGCACCACGAGCTGACGAAGCTGGCGGATTATACCACGCGCTGAATCGGGGTAATCTGCGAGCGGACATATTTAAGGAGGAAGCTGATTTTGCAGCCTTTGAACGAATTCTTCACGAGGGGCTGGAGATTCACGAGATTGAGCTCTACGCGTACCAGTTGATGCACAATCACTATCACCTGGTCCTGAGGCCACTTGTGGACGGTGAAATGAGCCGGTTCATGGCTTGGATTGGTGGCACTCACACGAAGCGGTATCATGCGCACTATCAAACCGGCGGGATGGGTCATGTTT
>CAZGKE010000265.1:0-2830 GCA_964526035.1 uncultured Gammaproteobacteria bacterium
GGGCTGAAGACCAAGCGAGTTCGGTAAGGTAATTGCGGAACACCACACTAGCAGCCGTTTCGGTAGTGGTCTGAGTGATGGATGGCGGGCTGGGGGCAAGGCGTGAGGAGGAGGCATAGCAACGCCAAGGAGTCGGCGCTTGTGCGACCGCGGCCTACCCGGCAGACTGCCCGAGAATGGGCGTCTGCACTTCCAGTATCCAGTTCCGACGCTGCAGAGGAACCAGCAATGGATGATGTCGCGAAGCCGGGCGAGGCACCGATTGCGATGGAGACCGACGCGCTGTTCACCGAGGTCTATGATCGTTTGAAGGCCATGGCTGGCAAGCGCCTGTCGCAAGGCGCTCGCGGCACGCTCGACACCACGGCCCTCGTGCACGATCTCTACCTGCGCATCGGCAGTCATCGTGCGCTCACCTTCGCCCACCCAAACCAGTTCTTCACCTACGCGGCGCGTGCCATGCGCCATCTGCTCGCAGACCGCGCTCGCGACCGGCTGCGCTTGTGTGCAGGCGGCGACTGGATGCGAACCACGCTGACCGGCAGCGACCATCGTCTCGCCGTAGACAGTGCAGAGCAAGCCGTCGCGCTTGAAATGGCTCTGCAGCGACTCGCGGATGCAGACCCAAGGGCCGCACAGGTCGTCGAACTGACCTGGTTCGCCGGCCTCAGCCAGGAACAGATCACGCAAACGCTGGGCGTCGCCCGCAGTACCGTAGCGCGCGACTGGCGTTTCGCCCGCGCATTCCTCAAGAACGAACTCGGCGAGTGACACACGGCGGCACCGTTCGGCGTTCCTCGCAATCACCATGAGCGCGCACACTCCCTCCCTGCGGGATCTTTTCGAGGCTGCAATCGCGCTAGACCCGACCGCTCGCCCGGCGTTCCTCGAACAGCACTGTATTGATGCCCAGCAACGTAGCCTGGTAGAGGCGCTGCTCGCTGCCGATGAAGACGGATCCGAGCCGCTGCAGGAGGGACAGGTCGATCGAATTTCTCGGGCGATCGGTACCGCGAACAGTCATGAGGCGTTGCCGCCCGGCAGCCGGGTCGGCCCGTTCGAACTCGTCGAGGTGCTCGGCGAAGGCGGATCGTCAACGGTGTTCCACGCGATTCGCGACATCGAGGGAGCGACCCAGCACGTCGCGCTGAAACTGATGCGACGTGGCCTCTACAGCCCCGAGGCGCAACGCCTTTTCCGACGCGAGCAGCGGGCGCTGATCCAGCTTCGCCACGCGAACATCGCGCGCATGATTGAAGGCGGCGTCACTGAGTCGGGGCTGCCGTATATCGCGCTCGAACTGGTCGACGGAACCACGATCACCGATCATGTCCGCGAGCGCGGCCTTGACCTGCGCCAGCGGTTGCGGCTGTTCACGGTCGCCTGTCTCGCGGTCGATGCCGCTCACCGCGCGCTGATCGTGCATCGCGATCTCAAGCCATCCAACGTCATGGTCACCGAAGAAGGCGAGGTCAAGTTGCTCGACTTCGGGATCGCCAAGCTGCTGTCCGAGGACGACGGCGAACTCCGCACCCAGATGCCGACCTTCACGCCGGCCTATGCCGCACCCGAGCAACGCGACGGTAGACCGATCACGACTGCAACCGATGTCTATTCACTGGGCGTGCTGCTTGGAGAGCTGATCACCGGCGAGCGCGTCAACGATGGCAGTGGACGAACGCCGTCGAGCTGGATCAAGACCCATACCGGGCCCGGCGAGGGCGCCAGCGTGATCTCGATCGCACGACGCCATGTTCGTGGCGACCTCGACGCCATCGTCCTCAAGGCGCTCGACGCCGATCCGGTCCGCCGTTACGCCTCGGCCGGCCGGTTCGCAGAGGACATCGAGCGCCTGCTTGCAGGCCGGCCGGTCCTCGCGCATCCGCCGTCGCGCTGGTACGGCGCGCGCAAGTTCATGCTGCGCCACAAGGGCGGTGTCGCCAGTACGGTCGCATTCCTGTTGGCGATCCTGGCCGCCCTTGGTACCGCGCTGTGGCAGGCACAGGTTGCGCGCGAACAGGCGCGGCTCGCACACAATGAATCGACGCGCGCGAACGCGACGCTGGGATTCATCACCGACTTGCTGAAAACAGCGAGCGCCGACCTGCCCAGGGACCAGCGGCCCACGCCACAGGCGCTGGTCAAGGAGGCAGCGATCAGGGCGCGCGAGGACCTGCATCTCGATCCGCTGGTGCGCGCGCAGCTGCTGTTGACCCTGGGCGAGATTGCGCGCGGCAACGGTGACACTGTCGATGCGGAGCAGCTGATCGACGAAGCCATCGAGCGCCAGCGCGAGCTTGGCGTCGAGCCCTCATCACCCGTGTGGATCGCCGCGCTGGTCAGCAAGGGCAATCTCCTGCACAGCACCAATCGCAGCCGCGAAGCGGACCAGTTGATGCAGGACCTGCTGCCCGTACTCGAAGGGATCGATACCGAGGCCAGCGTCTCGGCGCTCATGCTTTATGGCGTCACGCGCGCCTACGCGGGCGATCGCACGACTGCGGCGGCACTGGCGCGGCAGGCGCTGGCAAAGGCGCAGCGCGTGTTCGGCGCGGACACGCCCGCGGCGATCGAGACCGCAACCTACCTGGGCCAGTTGTGTTCGAGTCTGCGCCAGTACCGCGACAGCGAGGCCATCCTCGAAGAAGCGTTGGGGCGCTGGCGGCGCCTGCAGCTGCCGCTGAACGAGCAGTACGCGCGCAGTCTCTTCCATCTCGCCGTGTCGAAGCAGCACCTGGGGAAGCTGACCGAAGTCGAAGCGCTGTTTCGCGAAGGCATCGCGCTCATGCGCAGCGTCCAGGATGGACCGTTCCACCGGCTTTCGCAGGGC
>CAZGKE010000266.1:0-2754 GCA_964526035.1 uncultured Gammaproteobacteria bacterium
GCGGCCAGTACCCGCCCGGCTCCACGATCAAGCCCATGGTGGCCCTTGCAGCCCTGCACTACGAGGTGGTGACGGCGCAGAAGCGCGTGCCCTGCTTCGGCGCCTTCAGCCTGCCGGGCAGCAGTCATCGTTTCCGGGACTGGAAGCCCGAGGGCCACGGCGCCGTCAACCTGTATGACGCCATAGCCCAGTCCTGCGATGTCTACTTCTATACCGTGGCGCGCGACCTGGGCATCGACCGGATGAGCGGCTTCCTGCAGGCCTTTGGCCTCGGCGGCCTCACCGGCATCGATATCGGCGGCGAACAGACCGGCCTGATGCCCACCACGGCCTGGAAGAAAAAGGCCTTCCGGCAACCGGCCGACCAGGTGTGGTTTCCCGGCGAGACCGTGATCGCCGGCATCGGCCAGGGCTACATGCTGACCACGCCGGTGCAGCTCGCCCACGCCACGGCCACCGTGGCGGCCAGGGGCCAGCGCTTCCAGCCGACGCTGCTGCGCGGTTCGCGGGACCCGGCCACCGACGTCATCGAGTACGAGGCGCCCACGCCGCTGCCCGGCGTACCCGATGAGGTAAATGCCCACTGGGATGAAGTCATCGAGGGCATGCACGGCGTGATGCACGGACCCCGCGGCACGGCCCGGGCAGTGGGCATGAACGCGCCCTTCACGATGGCCGGCAAGAGCGGCACGGCCCAGGTGTTCACCGTGGCCCAGGGGCAGAAGTACGACCGGGACAAGATCGACGAGCGGCGCCGGGACCACGCGCTGTTCGTGGCCTTCGCGCCACTCGAGGCACCGCGCATTGCCGTCGCCGTGGTCGTCGAGAACGGCGAGAGCGGCAGCCGGGTGGCCGCACCGATCGCCCGGGCGATGATGGACGCTTACCTGAAGAACAATCCCTGAGACTGAGCGCGTGACCCTCCCCCCGCTCAGCATCAGCCTGGAACCCCGCAGCCGGGTGGCCCAGGGGCTGCATGCCCGCATCCTGCGCTTCCTGCACCTGGATGGCTGGCTGCTCGCCGGCATCAGCGGAATCCTGATCGTGAGCCTGATGGCGCTGTACAGCGCCGAGGGCCAGCGGGTGGGTGAACTGATGCAGCAGGTGGTGCGCATGCTCATCGCCTGCGGCGCGATGCTGTTCATGGCCCAGATCAGTCCCGGCTGGCTGCGGCGGGGTGCACCGGCCGTCTACCTGCTCGGCCTCGTGCTGCTCACGCTGGTGCTGGTCACCGGCGAGATCGGCAAGGGCGCCCAGCGCTGGCTGGACGTGGGCATACGCTTCCAGCCGTCGGAAATCATGAAGCTCGGCGTACCCCTGCTGCTGTGCTGGCTGCTCCACGAGCGGCCACTGCCACCGTCCTTCGGCATCCTGCTGCTGGTGGCGGTGATCACCGTCCTGCCCGCGGCGATGATCGCCGTGCAGCCGGACCTCGGCACCGCCATCCTGATCGTGGTGTCCGGCGCCACCGTGATCTTCCTGGCCGGACTCGGGTGGCGCTATATCATCGGCCTCGCCGCACTGGCCGGCGCCGCGCTGCCGGTCCTCTGGATGTTCATGCATGACTACCAGCGGCGGCGCGTGCTCACCCTGTTTGACCCGGAAAGCGATCCGCTGGGTGCGGGCTACCACATCATCCAGTCCAAGATCGCGATCGGTTCCGGTGGCCTGTTCGGCAAGGGCTGGCTGAATGGCAGCCAGGGCCAGCTGGAGTTCCTGCCGGAGCGGCACACGGATTTCATCTTTGCCGTCATCGGCGAGGAATTCGGCCTGTTCGGCGCCCTGACACTGGTGCTGCTCTACCTGTTCATCGTGGGCCGGGGCCTGTATATCGCCGCCAATGCGCCGGACACTTTCTCCCGTCTGCTGGCTGGCAGTCTCACGTTGACCTTCTTCTTTTATGTGTTCGTGAATACGGCCATGGTGATGGGCCTGCTGCCGGTGGTCGGTGTGCCTTTGCCGCTGGTCAGCGCGGGCGGCACATCAATGGTGACCCTGATGGCCTGTTTCGGTATTCTGATGTCCATTCACACGCATAGAAAACTGGTGGCTCGATGACCCCGATGATTCCACGGCGCCGGGCCCCGGCTGCTATTGCCGGGGTTTTGCTGATTGCCGGCGCAGGCCTTCTACCGGCGGGTCCGGCCCTCAGCCTCGATACCAGCCGGGAGGATGTGCAGGCCTTCATCACCGACCTGGTCACCAACGAGGGCTTCGAGCCGGCCTACGTGCGCAAGGTCTTCCAGGACGTCGAGTCCCGGCAGAGCATTCTCGATGCAATCAGCCGGCCCGCCGAACGGGTGAGGCCGTGGTCCGAGTACCGTAAGATCTTCATTACGCCCAGCCGGATCAGCGGCGGGGTGGATTTCTACCGCGCCCATGAGGCCCGCCTGCAGGCAGTGGCCGCCAGCACCGGCGTGCCAGCCGAGATGATCACCGCCATCATCGGCGTGGAAACCTTCTACGGCACCCGCACGGGTTCCTTCCGCGTCGTCGAAGCACTGTCCACGCTGGCCTTCGACTACCCGCCCCGCAGCGCCTTCTTCAAGGGCGAGCTGCGCCACCTGTTCCTGCTGGGCCGCGAAGAACGCCTCGACGTGGGCGCCCTGCAGGGTTCCTATGCCGGCGCGATGGGGCCACCGCAGTTCATCCCCAGCAGTTACCGGGCCTATGCGGTAGATGGCGACGGCGACGGGCGTCGCGACCTGCTCAGCAACTGGGACGACATTTTCGCCAGCGTTGCGAACTACTTCG
>CAZGKE010000267.1:0-2738 GCA_964526035.1 uncultured Gammaproteobacteria bacterium
TTACGGATAGGAGGTGCAAAGCGCATTTTTTCGGCGGACGGCGACAAGGGAGCATGGTAGCCGGGTGAAGCGACGAGATGGAGCGCGCATCGTGCGGTGCAGATTCGGGCAGGATTGCCGAGTTTCGTCGCGGTGTACGCAGCGGTAGCCGGGAGCGAGCGTTGCGGACGGGTTTGGGCGGGCCCTACGCGAAGAACTCGTCGTCGAATCCCGGTGGTGAGCGTGCGGGAGCGAGCAGGACTTCGTCGTGGGGGAGTCCGCAATGTTCGAGGATCTTCTGGATGACGCTTGGCTGGGTGATGAAGGCGAGGATCTTGCGCGGTCCCTTGCAGGCATCGCAGATCAAGACGTCGAATCCAAAAACGCGTTTAAGAAGTTCGGCCCAGCGGTAGTACTTGGTCTTCCGTCGACGCTTCTTGCCGCGGGTCCTCG
Source organism: uncultured Gammaproteobacteria bacterium (assembly GCA_964526035.1). Taxonomy (GTDB): domain Bacteria; phylum Pseudomonadota; class Gammaproteobacteria; order Xanthomonadales; family BPKI01; genus DAOMOD01. Next base: position 433 of record CAZGKE010000267.1, read on the forward strand.
GTTCTTGTGTTTGCATCGTGGCATCGCAGGCTTCGGGCGCCTCCTCTGGCGGCTCGAGGATCTTGACGATGACGCTTCGCAGGGCGGAGTTGGGTGCGAGTACTCCATGGTACGTGACGAGCGGCATGTGCGGTCTGGGTACGAGCGCAGCGAGTCGCTCGAGAAATGCGATGGGCGTGAGCTTGATGGCCTTGCTGCCGTCCTTCCATGTGCGCTTGAAGCCGTAGATGACGTCGCCGTCGCTCGCGATGCGGAGTCTCGGGCTCGCGATCGCGGGCCGGGCCATGTAGCGCACGAGCTTCTCACGTCTTTCGTGTGCACAGCCCGCGACTCGGACATCGGCATGCAGCGAGAAGCCCCAGAATCGTGTCGAGCGCCGATCGACGATGCGGGCCTGTGCTTCGCTTGGGTCGCCGAGTCGTATGGGCGACCTTCCGCGATCGGGTCCGAGTGCGTTGCGGCCCCTACTCGCGGCGGCGGCGATGGGGGCGAGGGCGTCGTCGTCGTACTCGGCATCGACGAAGCGGTCGTCCGCGAGCAGGATCTTGCGCACGGCGCGGGCGATGCGTTCGTTGAGGCGTGCGATGGCGGCATCGCTCGGAGGACGCGTTTCGTGGAAGCGTACGAAGCCGTCGTGCTCGACGACGAAGACTCCGTCTAGCGCGCATACGTGAAAGTGTGGGTTCAATCGCAAAGCCGAATCGAAGCGCTGCACGAAGCAGACGGCGCCTGGATGCCCACCACGTATTCTCTCTTCACGCGCGTGACGCCGCATAAAGCTCATGAGCTTGCGCAAGAAGCAGCGACGGACTTTGGAGAGCAGCTGCGGGTCGTAGCCCAGCGCAAAGCGGATGTCGTGGGGGAGCGAGAGTACCCACTGACGAACGGGTACCTCCGGCAAGACGCTGTCGACGAGATGCGCGGCGGTCGAGGCCATGCGGCGTCCGCCGCAGGACGGGCAGAAACCGCGGCCCTTGCAGCTGAACGCGACGAAGATCTCGCGCCGGCAGTTCTCGCAGCTGACGCGAGCGAAACCCTTCTGGATCAACCCGCAATCGAGGAAGCCTCGCAGCTCTCGTTCGACGAAGCGCGGGAGGATGCGCGTCGGATCGCTGGCGACGAGCGTGAGGAAGCTCTCGAGGTGCAGGCGCAGGATGCGGTGCAGCACGCCGTTCTCCGGCTCGCGGCGACGATAGCCCGTACACGCGCTTTGGCCTGGAGTCGCGGCTTCCACATGCAGTGCATGCAGAGAGCGGGCTCGAGGTGTCGGACGATCTCACGAAATCTGCTGCTCGGTGACGCGGATCGCGGCCCACGACCTGGGCCTAGAAGGTGGCAGTCGTCGCGTGCGTCAGTGCCGCAACGGGCTCACCAGTCGCTCACGACGAAGCGACCTTCCTCGGTCCGATGATCGACGAGGGCGAAGCCGCGCGCCTCGAAGCCCAGGTCGAAGCCGGCATCGCCGCCGGCGGCCGCTTGCTCTGCGGTGGCCGGCGCGACGGCCTCATGTTCGAGGCGACCGTCCTCGCCGACGTGCCCAAGGGCTCGGCCATCGTCGATGAAGAAGCCTTCGGTCCGGTTTGCGTGCTCCAACGCTTCGCCCACATCGACGAGGCCTTCGCCGAGGTCGAGCGCAGCCGCTTCGGCCTCCAGGTCGGCATCTTCACGAAGGACCTCGACACGGCCATGCGGGCCTGGAACGAACTCGAGGTCGGCGCCGTCATCGTCGGCGATGTCCCATCGTGGCGTGTCGACCACATGCCCTATGGCGGGGTCAAGGACAGCGGCTTCGGGCGCGAGGGACCGCGCTTCGCGATCGAGGACATGACCGAGGTCCGCCTGCTTGCGATCCGCGGCGCATGAAGGAGCGAAACTCTGCGTCAGCGCGTAGCGGCGCTCTGCGCGCGTTCTCTGGCCTCGAGTGACCCGACGAGGTCGCCGCAGAGCTGGCGGGCGACCGCGAGGTTGTGGAGCACATCGGGGTTTTGACTGTCGGCCAAAGCCTCGAGTTCCGCTAGCGCCGTGCGAAGATCGCCGCGCGCGAGCGCGAGGGCGGCAGAGACTTCGCGCGCGGGCAGGTAGTCGGCGACGCAGGCCAAGGCGTGATCGAGCAGGGCGTCGGCCCTCGCGTCGTCGGCCGGCCGTCGCCGCATCGCATGCAAGCGCGCGCGCTCGGTGTCGAGGCGGGCACGTTCGAGGCGATCCATCGGTAGCTCTGCTTCGATGAAGGCGAAGAGCTCGTCCGCTTTGCAATCCTCGTCGCCAGCAAGGGCGTGCAGGGCTGTCGCGCTCCAAGCCTCGACGTG
>CAZGKE010000268.1:0-2711 GCA_964526035.1 uncultured Gammaproteobacteria bacterium
GCCGTCGCCGAGGACTCGGGCAACACGCGCAGCCGGAGCTGCGGCAGCGGCTGCACGGCGACCTGCCATGGATCGTCGCCCTCGCGTTGCGCCCGATCGGTGGTCCCGGCCGGCGGCACCGGCAGCCACCAGAACCCGCGCTGGAAATCGCGCTCCGCGAGCAGCCAGTAGGACGCTCCCGAGAACAGTTCTGCGGGGCGGACGCTCGCGACGGCCGAGACGAGAGCCGGGGCGGCCGGGAGATCCAGGTCGAACGCGTAGAGCAGGTCGCCGGGAAGGCCGCCCTCGTCGGCGCGCAGCGAAAAATCCTGGAGGTGGTGCGCTGCGCTCGCGGACGACGCGCAGACCGTCAGCTCCTTCGCGAGCCACACGCCCTCGGGTTCGACGGTGAACCGGTAGCCGACGTCGAGCGGATCCGACGTCGGACTCGTGTTGCCGATCGTGACGCCTGCCTCGACCTCCCCGGCCGCGCAGCCGGCCAGCGTATCGACGAGATCGAGCTCCATCGGCTGCGCCGAGGCGCCTCCGGCCGGTGACGCGAGAATCGCACCGATGACGAGGAGCGCGCGCTGAACCCGATGCTGTCGCACTCGTCCTCCTTTGCCGCTCGCTAGGCCGCTCTCGCCGTGCGGACCCGCGCGAGCGCGAAGAGTGCCAGCAGCGCCGGCAGGACCGTGTTCGGCTCCGGCACCGGCAGCACGCGTCCGGTGTCGGTGGTGAAGGTTCCGGCGATCTCGTTGCCCGCGAGATCGCGCAGCACGACCCCTTGGAGCCCGACGGTGCCGAGGAAGTCCGAAGCGACCACGAAGTCCCCATCGGCGAACTGGACGCTCGCACCGCCTTGCCATTCGATCGTCAGCTCGACGGGCTCTGTGAAGTCGACGGGGATCGCGCTCGTGCCGACCAGCGTCACGAAGACGTCCGTCGCAGCGGCATCGGCCTGCAACTCGTCGAAGATCAGCTCCGTCACCTGATTGCCAGGCGGCCCGACGCGGACGCGCAGCTGGTTGAAGTTGGTGACGCTGTAGCGCGGATCGGCGCCCGGGAACGGCGTGCCGTCGATCGCCATCTGGCCGGTCACCGTGAACAAGAACTGGACGCTCCCCGTCCCGGCCGCGACGCCGGTCGCGGTCAGCGTCGTGATGACGAACGCATCGCCACGAGCGTAGGCGCTGGCGAGCACCGTCGAATCGAAGCCGCCCGGGCCGGGCGTGACCGAGAAGAGCAGCTCGATGTCCTGGTCGTCGGGATCGACGCGGAACTCCGCGTAGCTGGTGACGCCGAGCAGCGAGGTGCTCGAAGTCGCAACGGCAGGATCGACCTCCGCGTCCGACAGGAAGCCCGCGTTCGTTTCCGCACGCGCCTGCGTCGTCAGGGCCTCGGCCGACGGGGCGAGCGCGACGAGGGCGAATGCCAATCCACCGATGGCGAGCGGCGTGCGCGGCAGCGGCGGCCGCGCCGAGGCCCGGGTGTCCGGGTGCATGCGGGTCATGCGGGCCGGCAGCGAAGCCCGGCCCCTGCGATCGGGGCGGTACGGCGCAAGCGCGATCGCCTCCTGGGGAACAACCGTCGCACCTGGCGTGTCACCGATCCGTTACGGATTCGCGCTCCCGCTCGATCTCGGCCATTCGCGCAAGGCGTGCGAGCGCCCCTTTGGGATCGCCCTGATCCTCCTTGCGCTGCGCGGACGCTCCGAGCGCGTCCGCCAGGCGCCGACGCAACTGACGTCCGTACGATGCCACCCACGGGGCACCGTCCCCCCCATCGTCGAGGAAGGGACCGGCGTAGAGTGCGAGCGCGCGATCCAGCGAGCGCTCCGCATCGGGCCGGTCCCCGGCGCCCGCCCGCTCGATGCAAGCGTCGAGTTCCCAGGCGTCCACCCAACAAACGCCCGGATCCAACGACATGCGGCCGTGGTGTCGCCGCACAGCGTCGTCACGACCGAGGAGTCGTCGCAGTCGGTGCAGAGCGGTCCCGAGCGCGGTCCGCGCGGCGTCGCCGTCGGCCTCCGGCCACAGCAGATCCGCCAGCTTCGCTTCCGGCACGCCGCGCACGCCCGGAGCGAGGAGCGCCTGCAGCAACTCGAGCGGCTTGCGCTGCGCCTTGCGTCCGCCCGCGACCGGCGCCCCATCGCGGCGGATCTCGAAGTCGCCGAGCGTGAGGATCTCGAGCGGCCAGGGCCAGGCGTCGCGCGCGAAGAGTCCGTTCGGAGCTGCGAGCCCATGACGCGCGATCAACTCGCGCACGAATGCGGGCTCGATGCCTGCCGTCAGCGCGACGGCGCACAGCCGCGCCATCGGCGCCGGCTGCCATCCGTAGAAGCAGACCAGCCCATGTTCCCGGCCCGTCACGAGCCCGCGCTGCAGTGCGGCGAGGGCGGCCGGACGGTCGCCATCGACGAGGTGGCAATCCGCCTGGACGAGCTCGGCCGACCAGCGCAACAGCGCGCTTCCCGTCCTCTCCGCCGTCGCGAGCGCTCCCGCGATCGCGACACGCGCGTCGTCGCTCCGGCCGCAGGCGTGAAGCGCCTGGACGCGTAGCAGCGCCGCGATGGCGACGGCGATCGGCAGACCTGCCTCGACGGTGAGCTTGCAGGCGGACTTGGCAGCGCGTAGCGCGCGACTCGGCTCGCCGGCCAGCAACGCCTCCCAGGCGCGCAGCGCGAAGTGGACGGACCGGACGTCGGTCGGCAGCTGCTCGGGATCCGGCGC
>CAZGKE010000269.1:0-2695 GCA_964526035.1 uncultured Gammaproteobacteria bacterium
CGGCGGATAACCACGAAAATCGGCATAGGGGCCCGGTTGCCCGGGTCCCCTGCCACAACACCTAGCATGCGGGTCCGCACTAGGCGTTTCGTCGCAAGGATGCAAGCGAGTGCCAATACTTTTCCAGATTAAACATCCCCTCTGCGGTTAGGTACTCGATCGATAAAGCGCGCTGGGCGCCGGACGTCTTGGAGAGACGCCAGGCCCCCTTGCCACTCATTGCAAAGCCACGAGCGACACGACCAGACACACCTAGTGAAATCAGTTTCTTCAGTCGTGTTTGCGACTTCCGCCACTGTTTCCAGTAACAAGCTCGAACGCGTCGCCGTAGCCATTTGTCCAAGTTGGTAAACGTGGTCTTCACTTGATCCAATGCAAAATATCCTAGCCAGCCTGTCGCGTAAGAACGGTATTCCGCGTACCGCGATTTCATCGATACGCCTCGGCTCTTGCGAAAGATATCCGAGACGCGTCGTTTGAATCCATCGAGCTTCTTTCTGCTCACCCGAATCTGACCGCCATAGCCACGAAACTCGTAGCCCACGTACTCCAGTCCATCCGTCTTTCGAATGCAACTTTTGGCGTGATTGACGACCAACTTTAGATGTGCAGTTAAGAATCGCTCGACGCTCGCGTACACTCGCTGTGCAGCAGCTTCCGTCTTTGTGAAAATCACAAAGTCGTCCGCGTACCGCACAAACGGCAGTCCACGTTTCTCCAACTCCTTGTCCAAATCATCCAGGTAGATATTGGAAAGTAAGGGTGAAAGTGGTCCGCCTTGCATTGTTCCTTCCGTCGATGGTTGGCAGATACCGCCCGTCATCACTCCGGCTCGCAAGTAACGCCCGATCAGTTTTAGCAGTCGTTTGTCGTGAACCTTGCGGGACACGCGGGCCATCAAGACGTCATGCTGGACTCGATCAAAGAATTTTGAAAGGTCCATATCAACGCATTGTCGGCGACCACTGCGGATGATCGTTTGCACTTGCTTGACTGCACCTTGAGCCGAGCGAGAGTATCGGTAACCGAAACTCGACTCAGAAAATTCTGGGTCAAAGATCGGTGTGAGGACTAGCACAATGGCTGTTTCGATCACACGGTCGATCAGGTTTGGAATACCAAGCTCGCGTGTGCCGCCATCGGGTTTATCGATGGTGACTCGTCGCGCCGGTGAGGGCTGATAAGTTCCATCGAGCAGTTGTCGACGAACTGTTTCCCACTGGGGTCGAAACCACTCCGGAAATTCTTCCACGTTGATCCCGTCTGGTCCAGGGGCACCACGGTTGGCTTTGACTCGCGCCCAAGCCATCTCGATGATGACGTCATCGACAATTTCTTCCATCAGAGCATGATTCTCGTCCAAGGCTGACTTCTCGATGGACGCCCGTGCCGAATCATCACGCTGGATGTTTTGCGATTGCTCTGCAAACTCTTCCCAGAGGGAGAGTTGTTTCGGCTGTTCGTTCGGCTGGTCGGAGTTCATCGGTGGTTCGTTCCTTGTCTTGTGACGTTCAGGCCTTCACGTCGCCATTGGATTTGGCGGATCGCTACTATGCCCTCTGCTGACTTCTGGTCGCACGAACTGGGTCACCCCAGCCGCCCCGCCTTTCAGGCAAGCCTTACTCACGGGTACGCTTCCAGATCTCCCCAAATAAGGGACGTTCTTGTTGCCAAGAACACGTGATCTGTCCCCGCCCAAGTGCCACATCTACCTGCGCTCCATCTTCCGGTTCGGCTTCGCGGTCAGCAGCCCGCTCGCCTGGAGTCGACGGCCTCTTATGTGGTTTCTGTTCGTCACCTGGCGGGTCTTGGCGAGATCGCGTCCGGGTGGCGATGAACAAACCCGGCGTTTACGCACACGATCGCAGGCTTCCTTCCCACGGTCTGTCACCAGTGCCGCAGTTGCCTTCGCCTCGTACTGTCTTTCGTCAGAATTTCATTTGGTATACTGACTCCAAGAAAGAAACCGGAACTAAGTACAGGGGACTTGCACCCCACAAGATCACGCCCATCGTTGGGCGTACTGCACGGGAGCACGGCTTGCGGCTTTTTTCATAATGGACAATCAACTCTCCGTGCCCCGTGATGTCCGCCGTTCGTCGACAGATTGGCAACACGTATACAATGCAAAATGATCCGCCTGAATTCCCAGTTGGTTCGTTCGTCCAGCCCGACCAACTAACGGATAGTTTGCGGACTGGTTGGATTACAGAACTTTCCCGACTTCCCACACAACTTGAAGCTGCTGTTGCAGGATTGAACGAATCGCAACTCAACACGATCTATCGGAATTGGTCTATTCGCCAAATCGTGCATCACATCGCAGACAGCCATATCAATAGCTACATACGATTCAAATGGACTCTCACGGAAGACACGCCAACAATCAAGGCATACGACGAAGGATTGTGGTCAGACCTCGCCGAATCGAGGACTGAATCCATCCAACCATCGCTGCTGTTGCTTAATGGTCTCCACTTGCGGTGGTGCCAGTTGTTGTCGACGCTCACACCGCAGAGTTTTGAGAGGTCATTTTTGCATCCCGAGACAAAAGCAATGGTCTCATTAAATTCGGCGTTGGCATACTACGCATGGCACGGAAGACATCACACAGGGCAAATCCTGTGGCTGCGCGATGCACAGCGTGTCTGAGCCCACAGCAGCGACGAACAAAGCGATGCAACGGAGCGGAAAT
>CAZGKE010000270.1:0-2692 GCA_964526035.1 uncultured Gammaproteobacteria bacterium
TGGCGGATCGTCATCCGAATCCGCGTGGTGTTGCGGATGTCGTCCAGCGGGCTGGCGTCCAGCACCAGCAGGTCTGCCACCTTTCCGACCTCAACGGTGCCGTGGGTGTCGCCGAGCCCCATGGCCAGCGCGCCGTTGCGAGTACCGGCAACCACCGCTTCCATCGGCGTGAATCCGGCCGAATCGACCAGCAGGGCCAGTTCCTGATGCGTGTTCGGCAAGCCCCATTCGTTCTGCGGCTCGAACCAGTCCGTCCCGGTGGTGACCATGACGCCCGCCCGGTGCGCGAGTTGGGTGGCCTGCGCCGCCCACGTGAACGCCTCCGCGGCCCAATCTGCCTGCATCTGCGGCGAAAAGCTGTTGATGGCCTTGTAGATGTACAGGGTGGCGTCGAGCAGTACGCCGCGCTCGGCCATGCGCGTGTAGAGCGCAAGCAGGCGCGGATGATCGGGAGGAATCGATGCCCACGGGCCGGCGGTCCGCGCCTGGTAGTCCGACGGCACGGTGTCCGCTGCCTCCCATACCAGATACGGCGCATGCGACAGCGAGCCGATGCCGGCTTCAACCAGCTCCCCCGGTCGGCCCGGGAAGATCGTTGCGTGCGCGCTGGTCTGCAGCTGCTGTCGCTGCGCCTCGGCGATGATGGTGCGTGCGGTACTCGCATCAAGATCGCCATACAGCTTGATGTTGCCGACGCCGGCACCTTTGGCCTTGGCGAGCGCCAGACGCCAGTCGGTGTCGTCTGTCGCCACGCGCGCCCAGGCCGCACCGCCCGGAGTGCGCCCGGACGCCAGCATGCTTGTCGGACCGCCGCGATAGATGTCCGGCCCGCCCAGCATCACGCTGAAACGCAGCTCCGGCCCGACGAATTCGCCTGCGCCCATCGCCCGTTCGATATCGGCGAGTGCGCGCGCATCGCCGCCCAGGTCGCGGACGCCGGTCACCCCGCCACGCACCGCGCTGCGCAGGATGCGTTCGGCATGGCGGCGCGTGTCCGGAAAGCGCGCCACGTGCACATGGGTGTCGATAAGCCCGGGCATGACCCATGCGCCGTCGAGGTCTATGCTGGTCCAGCGCGCACCTGATTCCACCAACTGCACCGCGTCCTGGTCGTCGATGGCCACGATCTTGCCGTCCTTGATCACCAGGCGTTCCACGGTCCGCCCCGGGCCGCCCGTGCCGTCGATCAGGTTGAGCCGCTTCAGCTCAAGGTATTCGGCTGCCTGTAGGCACAGCGGCAGGAACAGCAGTGCCAATGCGATGCGTTGCAGCGACTTCAATCGTTCGCTCGGTTGAAGCAGTTCCCGTGACGAATTCCCGAACTCTCGGAATGCCACTGCCACTGTAATGACGAGCGCTCTGGGTGTCTTGATTTCAAGTCTCCGAAAGCAGGCTTGCTCTCGCTCTGGAGCCCTATCGCGGGCAGGCACGCCTCCCTGCCTCTGACGGCAGGGAGGCGTGGTTTGTCTCAGGTCAAATTCGGGTCGTCATTCGAAGCCATTGCGGAAGATTCGGTCGGGATCGAACATCTCGCAGCTGGTCGGACTGCTGACCGCCACGTCATCGACCCACCAGCCGGTCCCGGCCACCGAGCCGTCGCTGCCGGAACGGAAACGGAAGCGGACCGTGCTGCCGCCGAAGTCGGCCAGATTGACTTCGACCCGGGTGAAGTTGGCGCCGTTGCTGCCATGCCAGGCAGGTCGACCGCGTATCGGGTTGGTGCCACTGCCGTTGAGCGCGCCGACATAGCCTCCGGTATTGAAGCGACCAGCGTTGGCCGGAATGCCCGCGCCGTTCCCGGCGAGGATGTCGAACCAGGTGCTGCCGTCGGTCGAATACTCCAGCACGCCGCCGTCCCAGCTGGCTTCAGTGTCGTAGCGATGCCAGAAGCTCAGGAACGCTGGGAAGCCGGACGGTATCGTGATGCCGTCAACCATGGCCAGACGCCAGTCCGAGACAGCGCCCGGATCGGAGACGAACCATGCGTGCGTCGGCGAGTTGCTGTCGGTGGTGACGAGTGCCCAGGCTGCGCCGGCGCCGCTGCCGCTGCTGTTCCAGTTCGCCGGGCCCGATTCCATGTCGTCGTTGAAGCCGATTTGGTCCGGTCCGGATGGGCTCACGCTGCGGCGCACCAGGTTGCCGTCGACGTTGCCGGAATTGCAGCTGCCGGCACCGTTGGCGGTTTCGTCCTCGGCTTGCACGATGTAGTAGTACTGGGTGCCGAACTCGACGTCGGGGTCGTTGAAACTGCTGCCACTGAGGCAGTTGGCAATTTCGTTGCCAGCCGAAGGCACGAAATCGGGCACTACGGAGCGGAACACGCTGTAGGTCGGCGGCTCGGCGCCGCAGACCGAACTGGCCGGCTGCCAGGCCACGTCGACAGCGCAGTCGGACAGCCCGGAGCTCTGCGCGGAAGCCGCGCCCGCGAAGTCCGGACCGAGCGTGCACAGGCCGGTGGCGGTGGCATCAACGCAGGTGCTGAAGCCCGACGTGCAGGGCTGGTCGTCGTCGGTCGCGCTGACTCGATACGAATAGGTCGCGTTGCCGGACACATCCAGATCGCTGAAACTGGTGCCCAGCACGTCGGTGGCGATGACCGTGTAGCCGCTGCCTGGGCAGCTGCCGAGGGCGCGCGAGATCGTGTAGCGCTCGGCGGTGGCCGAGGCGGTCCAGGCCACGTCGATGCGGTTGT
>CAZGKE010000271.1:0-2663 GCA_964526035.1 uncultured Gammaproteobacteria bacterium
GATGTTCAGCATGCTGAATCGATCCCGTACGGAGTGTCCAGGGACACCTTATTGGAAGCGCGGCGTTGGCTTATTCTCGGCCTCCATCGCTGAAGGGAGGTCACCATGCTTGTTCGCATCGTTCTGTTCTGCCTGCTTCTCACAGGCCTTCCGGCGCACGCCAGCTCTCTGGAAGCGGTGCGCGAAAAGCTGTCGGCGCGAGCGCCTGATACGCTTCAGGCTGCCGAGGCCCTGGCCCGTGCCGAGCCGCGCAATGCGCAGGCCATGCTGCTGCTGGCGCAGGCGCAGATGATGAATCGCGAGTTCGGCGATGCGGTCAAGTCATTGGAGCGCGCGGCGCGACTCGATCGCAGCGATGCGACGATCCAGTTCATGCTCGGCCAGGCCTACGGTGCCAATATCAACAACGTCGGCATGCTGTCGAAAATGAGCTACGCCGGGCGCATGCGCGAGGCGTTTTCGCGTGCGGTGGAACTCGATCCGGATCATCTGGAAGCGCGCTCCGGGCTGATGCAGTACTACCTGCAGGCGCCGGGTATCGCCGGCGGCAGCGTCCCCAAGGCGCGCGAACAGGCCGATGAAATCGCTGCACGCCACCCGGCGCGCGGTCTTCTGGCGCACGGGCAGATCCTGAACTCAGAAGGCCAGCTCGACGAGGCGATCGAATCCTTCCGCGCCGCCGTCAGCGCCGACCCGACGCTGCGTGGCGCCCACTATCAACTTGCCTTCGCACTGCAGCGCGCCGAGCGCTGGGAAGAGGCGTACCACGCGTTCGTGGCGCTGGTCGGGGCGCATCCGGACGAACACGGCGGCTGGTATCAGATCGGTCGCAATGCTGCCCTGTCGGGCGTCCGCTTGGCGGAGGGCACGGCTGCGCTCGAGCACTATGTGGAGATCAGCGGGGACCAACCGGCGTATGAAATGCAGCACGTGAAGTTCCGACTCGGAAACATCCACGAAAAGGCCGGCCGCACCGCAGAGGCCGCTACGGCCTATCGTGCCGCGCTGCAAATCGCCCCCGATTTCGAGGAGGCAAGCAAGGCATTGGCCGAGCTGTAGCAGTCAGGGCGAAGGTGCTGGTCAGCGGCGTTTCGGGGCCGGATCCCGGTGATCTCCGTGTGGACGCGCGGCTATGCTAGCTTTCGCCATCCCCTTACGGAGTCGTATGCATGACCGCTCAGCACCGCCGCACCAAGATCATTGCCACCCTCGGACCGGCCACTGATCGCGAGGGGGTGCTGGAAGCGGTGATTCGCGAAGGCGCCGATGTGCTGAGGCTCAATCTCTCCCACGGCGTCGCCGATGATCATTTCCGCCGCGCCAAGGCTGCGCGGGAGGTGGCACGTGCGCTCGGTCGCGAGGTCGGCCTGCTGGCCGATCTGCAGGGTCCGAAGATTCGTATCCGCACCTTCGAGAACGGGCCGGTGTCCCTGGAAGCCGGGAAGGTGTTCGTGCTCGATTGCCGTGCGGACGCGCTGCCCGGTGACGTGAGCCGGGTCGGCGTCAGCTACCTGCAGTTGCCGCTTGACGTGAAGGCCGACGACACCCTGCTGCTCGACGACGGCATGCTGTCGCTGCACGTCGAAGCAGTAGACGGCGATCAGATCCGCACCGTGGTCATCCAGGGCGGCACGCTTTCCGATCGCAAGGGCATCAATCGGCTCGGTGGCGGATTGAGCGTCGGCGCGCTGACCGACAAGGATCGCGAGGACATCAAGCTGGCGGCGCGCTTCGGGGCCGACTACCTGGCGGTTTCGTTTCCGTCCAATGCGGCGGACATGCACGAGGCGCGCGAACTGGCCCGCGCCGCCGGCTGCAGTGCCGGACTGGTGGCCAAGATCGAGCGCGCCGAGGCGATCGAGAACCTGACTGAGATCATCGACGCATCCGATGCGGTGCTGGTAGCGCGCGGCGACCTCGGCGTTGAAATCGGCGATGCCGAGCTGCCGGGCCTTCAGAAGAAGATCATCCGTGAAGCAACCCGGCGTTCGCGCGGCGTCATCACGGCAACTCAAATGATGCAGTCGATGGTGGAGTCGCCCATTCCCACGCGGGCCGAGGTGCTGGACGTGGCCAATGCGGTGATCGACGGTACCGATGCCGTCATGCTTTCCGCGGAAACCGCCTCGGGCCGCCATCCCGAGCGTGCGGTGGCGGCGATGCGACGCGTTTGCGAGGGCGCGGAGCGCCAGTTCGAACCCGACGAGGACTACTTCCCCGACCATTTGCCGGAGCGTACCGACCAGGCCATTGCGCTGGCGGCGATGTTTCTGGCGAACCAGATCGAGGTGCGCGCCATCGTGGCCCTGAGCGAATCCGGCGGCACCGCGCAGTGGCTGTCGCGCTATCGCACCACGGTGCCGATCTTCGGCCTGTCGCGTCACAAGCTCGCGCGGCAGCGCATGACCCTGTTCAGCGACGTGCATCCGATCGCATTCGATCCCGATGTGGCGGACCCCGCCTACGTGGCGCGCCAGGCCGTGGAGCACCTGTTCGGCATGGGACTGCTGTCCCAGGGCGACCGCGTGCTGCTGACCACTGGAGACCACACCGGAGAACTGGGTGGCACCAACACGCTCAAGCTGCTGCGCGTGGGCGAAGCGGGGATCGCCGAAAGCCTGGCGGATCTGTAGTTCCTGACGGGTCCACTAGTGTGGTGTTCC
>CAZGKE010000272.1:0-2635 GCA_964526035.1 uncultured Gammaproteobacteria bacterium
GCAGGGCGCTCGCAGTCCGGGGCGCTGCGTACCCGGCAGCGCCTGGCTTGCTCGCAATGTGGTGCTCACGGCTGAAGATCATGTCTGTAGCGGCCGCATCTCTCGAAGAAGAGCAAGGAACAGGATGTTCGGTGGGGCGTCGGGCCGCCAAGCTTTTCCGGGTCCCGTGGTCCCGGGTCCCGCGGTCCCGGCTCTCAATCAACACTCAATCACGTTCACCGCCAGCCCACCGCGGCTGGTCTCCTTGTATTTGTCCTTCATGTCGCGGCCGGTGTCGCGCATGGTCTTGATTACCTTGTCGAGGCTCACGCGGTGCTTGCCGTCGCCGCGCATGGCCATGCGCATGGCGTTGATCGCCTTGACCGCGCCCATGGCGTTGCGTTCGATGCAGGGGATCTGCACCAGTCCGCCAATCGGGTCGCAGGTGAGACCGAGGTTGTGCTCCATGCCGATCTCGGCGGCGTTCTCCACCTGGAAGATGCTGCCGCCAAGCGCGGCCGTCAGGCCGCCGGCGGCCATCGAGCAGGCAACACCGACTTCACCCTGGCAGCCGACCTCGGCGCCGGAAATGCTGGCGTTCTCCTTGTAGAGGATGCCGATGGCGCCGGCGGTGAGCAGGAAGTCGAATACGCCTGCCTCATTGGAGCGCGGGATGAAGCGGTCGTAGTAGAGGAGCACTGCCGGAATGATGCCGGCGGCGCCGTTGGTGGGCGCGGTCACCACGCGGCCGCCGGCGGCGTTCTCCTCGTTTACTGCCAGCGCATAGAGATTCACCCAGTCGAGGATGCTCAGCGGGTCGCCAAGCGTCTGCTCCGGGCGGCTGGAAAGCTCCTTGTGCATGGTCGGCGCGCGACGGCGGACCTTGAGTCCGCCGGGCAGCACCCCTTCCTCGCGTATGCCGCGGGTCACGCAGTCCTGCATCGCCTGCCAGAGCTCGCGCAGGCCGGCGTGGATGGCCTCCTCGCTGCGCCACGCCCGTTCGTTGGCCATCATCACCTGGGCAATGGTCAGACCCTCGCGGTCACAGATCTCGAGCAGCTCGTCGCCGCTGTGGAAGGGATGCGCCAGCGGCGTGGTGTCGGGCACGATGCGGTCGGCCGCGGCTTCATCGTGGTTGACGACGAAGCCCCCGCCCACCGAGTAGTAGTCGCGTTCGAACAGGGTGTCACCGCCCTCGTTCAGCGCGGTGAAGCGCATGCCGTTGGAGTGGTAGGGCAGTTTCTGGCGTTTGTTGAACAGCAGGTCCTGCTTCTCGGCGAAGGCGATGCGCTGCGTGCCCTGCAGGCGGATTTCGTTCTCACTGCGGATGCGCTCCAGAGTGGCGGCGATGGCATCCGGGTCGACGCCGTCGGGCGTCTCGCCTTCGAGTCCCAGCATCACCGCCTTGTCGGTGCCGTGGCCGCGACCGGTCAGCGCCAGAGAGCCGTACAGCTCGCAGCGCACCCGGCTGGTTGTCGCCAGCAGGTCGTTTTCGGCCAGTCGCTGGACGAAACGTGCAGCCGCACGCATCGGCCCCACGGTGTGCGAGCTCGAGGGTCCGATGCCGATCTTGAAAAGGTCGAAAACGCTGACGGCCATGTTTGATTCCCTTGGGTCGCGACTATTCTATGCCCAAGTCTGTTGGAGGCACCGCAATGGAATACAAGCTCTATGTCCGCGGCGAGGGTTGCGGCCTGTGCGGCGACGCCGAAGTGATCCTGCGCGAGCTGGGTGTTCACTTCGAAGCGGTGGACATCGGCCCACATGTTTCACTTGAGCTTGAGTACGGCAAGCGAATACCGGTGCTGCGCGAGGAACCCGGCGGTCGCGAACTGGCCTGGCCGTTCGACGTCCGGATCCTGCGCAGGTTTCTGGGCAAGAACTGAACCGCGCCGATCGCGCCGATTCGCAAAATGCGATCTGGTTCGCATTTTTCGATTTCCCACCCCTGTTCGACAGGCGTATGCTGGGCGGCAGCCGGGAATGGAACCGGAATCAGGGGATAGACTCATGGCGGCTGTTGCTCGATTCCGGCGCGTTTTGGCGCTGGTGTTTCTGTCTTGTGGCGCTTTCGCAGCGCACGCGGAGACGGACTTCCACGTCTATTCCGACCATCCGTTCGTCGACGGTGACTGCGGCGCCACGTTTTCCAATCTGGGCGTGACGCTGAGCGGATTCGACCGGCGCATTCGTGTGCGTGTCGGCGACACCTTGCCGCCGCTGATCGAAGTGGTGGAGGTCCAGTCCTGTGGCCCGGGCGGCTTCGGTACGGCCCAGCTGGTGGATGCCGGGATACCGGTCGGGCTGGAGAACGGCACCGGGGGCGGCGACGTCGTCGAGTTCCAGGTGCCGCTCGAGTCGATCAACGGCGCGATCGGCGCACCGGTACGCCTTGTGTTCGCCGCCATCGACCAGGACTCAGGTTCGGAAGACCTTCTGGCAACGGTGGATGGATCTGCTGGCGCGGCGCCGATCGTGCTCGGTCTGCCGACTGAAGTGGTGGCGATCCCCTTGTTGTCACCCTGGGTACTGTTTGCGCTTGCCGCGCTCATGGCGCTTGCCGCCGTACTGGTGCTGCGGCGCTATCCGGGCATGGGCGTCGCCCTGCTGCTGGTCGCGGGCGCGGGTGTGGCCTGGGCGGCGCACATGGTGGCCG
>CAZGKE010000273.1:0-2621 GCA_964526035.1 uncultured Gammaproteobacteria bacterium
TCGAGCTGAGCGGCACCAGCATGGCGACCCCGCACGTCTCGGGCATGCTGGCGGCGTTCCTGTCGGTCAGAAAGGAGTTCAGCGGCTATCCGGACCGGGTCAAGGCGATCATGCTGGACGCCTGCACCGATCTCGGCCGCGATCCCTACATGCAGGGTGCCGGGCTGCCCAACCTGATCCAGATGCTGGCGAATACCTGAGCCTGTAGCGCCCGATCGAAAAGTCACCGCGTCAGGTCGTTAGCCGCGCCCGAGCAGCGGCGAGGCGTCGGGTCGACGTCCTCGAACGTTCTCGGGGAACGGTGCGGAACGCCCCCGCGGCGGCTCGTTGCCTCACGAAGGTCGCCGGCGTGCCCGTCGCGCTGTCCTGGTAGGGTGCCGGTGGATCGTCGTGCCAGTCCGCAGGACAGTAGCCGCAGATGAAGTCGACGATGATCCCATGTGCTGCAAGCGGCGCGCGGTGGTCGAGCCAGTCGCTGTCCACCGCATTGGCCACCGGGACGCGTGCCTGCCTTGCGACGGCTGCGAACTTCCGGTCGCTGGGATCGAAGCCGGCGAGGGCTGGATCATCGGGGAAAGTGGCGTAGCTGCCGTCTTGCCGACGCTTCAAGCGTACGCGGCGAATTCGAGCAGCATCGTTGATGACAGCTCGGTAGAATTGATCGCCCACACCGGGTTGGCCGCTCGGGTGAAGGTGGCGTCGGTACTCCGCCTGAACTTCACCGGCCTGATCGACGACGATCTGCCCGCGGTTCAAGAGAGCTTCCAGGCAGTCGATGGCGGCGAGGCGGCAGTCGATCGATGGTCGGCGACCGCCGCCCGCTCTGTCTGGGCGGCCATTCGCGACGATGGCGACGTTGGTGTCGACGACGCGGCGCATCAGGCGCTCTTGCGCATCCGCTTCAGCCGCGCCTTTTCCGCCTCCACCGTCTCGCCGAAGGCGTCGCCCATGAAATTTTTGGGCCAGTTGTGGATACGGCCCCAGAGGTCGAGCTCCAACGGCACCATGGATGATCGGCCGTCGACCAGATCACAGAAATAGAGCTTCACGTCGCGGCCGGTAGCGCCCGTCTCGTCCTCGGCGATCCGGCGTTGCAAACGCAGCAAGAGATGTTCGGAGTGGCTCTCCACGATCACCTGAATCTTGCGGTGCTGCGCGACGTTCAAGATCACGTCGGCAAGATGTGCCTGGGCCAACGGATGCAAGTGGATTTCGGGTTGCTCGAGAATCACGGTGGAGCCTTCGGGCACATAGTAGAGTAGCGTGATGACCGGCAGGACCTGTGACACGCCGAAGCCGACATCGGTGAGTAGAACCTCGGCTGCGCCTAGCCGCGTTCGCAGGCGCGCCTGCCAGCGATTGGAGCCCTGGGCAATCTCCGTCACAGTAAAGGAATGGACGAGACCCATCTCCTTCAGCCAGTGAGCGATGATCTCTTGAAAGCTCTTGTGGTGGGCCTTTGGCTTGAGGTTGCGCGTCTCCTCGGCTTCGGTCGCGGCCAGGATAGCGGCAATGGCTCTTTCGCCGCGCTGGCCGACATCGCTCGGTCGGGATCGCGCCCAAAGATAGTCACGGGATGGGTACTGGCGTAGTGGGCCGAGGTAGAAGATGCGGTCGATTGCTTCCTCGTAGGCCAATTCCAGGTCTGACAAAAATCCGGTGTCCTGAAAATAGGTGCGAGCCTGATCGGGAAAGGCATAACTCTTGATTGGACCAGGTAGACCCCAAGGCCTTCCGGTTGTCCGTTTCAATGGCACGCCCACACCCTCTTCCTTGAGCTCGAACTTTGTTTCGTCGCCGTTCTTGCTCGTCAGCGAGTAGACCAGCGGTCCGAAAAAATAACGCAAGAGACGCGCAGAAGGGGCCTGCTGCTTGATGACCACCTCGCTTTCGATACCGAAGCGGTTGGAGATTGCCTTTGCCGTGCGGCGTCTGCCTTCTGGGTCGAGTAATCGAAGCTCGTCAAGTCTGGCAAAATCACAGCGGAAGCGGATTGCACGTTCGTTGTCGTGCCGATGGATCGCGTCCGTGATCGTTCCGAGCTGCACAAGATCACCGTTCAACTCTAGAGCAATCGACCGATCGGTGGCGTCCTTCGTCTGCTTGAGCAGGAGCAGGAACTGCAGGATGCTGGTCTTGCCGGACGAGTTCGTGCCGAACAGCGCCGTGACCCGGCCTAGCGTCATGTCGACGCTTTCCCAGGTCTTGAAGTTCGTGAACTGCAACCGCTCCAGCATGGCTTCAGATACAACGCTGACGGCGTGACCGTCTAGCGTTGCCTAGCCCCGGCCGTCGCCGAGCCAGCCCTTGCGCTTGAACCACCAGAGGAGGGCGGTGGCGATGGCGGCCATGATGGCGAGGGCGAAGAGGTAGCCCAGCGGCCAGCCGAGCTCGGGCATATTGAAGGGGTGGGTGGTGTCGAAGTTCATGCCGTAGAGGCTGGCGATGAAGCTCATCGGCATGAAGATGGTGGCGATGATGGTCAAGACCTTCATCACCTCGTTGAGCCTGGCGCTCTGGCTGGAGAGGTAGACGTCGAGGAGGCCGGAGGCGATTTCGCGGTAGGTCTCGATGATGTCCATGAGCTGGACCGTGTGGTCGTAGGTGTCGCGCAGATAGGG
>CAZGKE010000274.1:0-2621 GCA_964526035.1 uncultured Gammaproteobacteria bacterium
CTTCCTCCACACCCTCGAACAGGAACGTGCTGAGGTAACGCTCGCCGGTGTCGGGCAGCATGGCCAGCAGCACGCTGCCGGGGTCGGCCTTCTTCGCGACTTCCAGCGCCGCGGCCACGGTGGCGCCGGCGGAGAGGCCGACGAACAGGCCTTCTTCGGAGGCCAGCCTTCGCGCCACGTCGCGCGCGGTCACGTCTTCGATGGGGATGTTGTCGTCGAAGATGCCGCGATCGAGCACTGCGGGCACGAAGTCCGGGGTCCAGCCCTGGATCTTGTGCGGCGACCAGTCCTTGCCGGCCAGCAGCGCGGCCACCGCCGGTTCGCTGGTGACGATCTTCAGGTCCGGCCGCGCCGCCTTGAGCACGCGGCCGGCGCCGCTCATGGTGCCGCCGGTTCCCCAGCCAGTGACGAAGTAGTCGAGCCGGCGGCCGGCGAAGTCGCGCAGGATCTCGGGGCCGGTGGTGCTGGCGTGGTAGTCGGGATTGGCCGGGTTCTCGAACTGCCGGGCCAGAAACCAGCCGTGCTTCTTCGCCAGTTCTTCGGCGCGTTTTACCATGCCGGTGCCGCGCTCTGCTGCGGGCGTGAGGATGACCTTGGCACCATAGGCGCGCATCAGCTTGCGCCGTTCGATGGAGAAGGTCTCGACCATGGTGGCCACGAACCGGTACCCGCGCGCGGCGCAGACCATGGCCAGCGCGATGCCGGTGTTGCCGCTGGTGGCCTCGACCACGGTGTCGCCGGGCTTCAGCAGGCCGCACTTCTCGGCGTCGAGGATGATGCCGATGGCGAGCCGGTCCTTGACCGAGGCGCCGGGATTGAAGGCTTCGACCTTGGCGTAGATCTCGACGTGATCAGGCGCGAGGCGACGCAGGCGCACGATGGGCGTGTTACCGATGGTGTCGACGATGTTGTCGTAGATCATGACTTCGGGTCCGGTGGTGGGGAGTAGGTTGCCTTTCGTGGCGATCCTGAGACTACGCCAGTCGCCTGCTTCCTGTGCGGCGCCTGCACGGAGCTGGTCCGTAGCCTGGATGAAGCGCAGCGGAATCCGGGAATCCCGTCGCGCAGGGGCCATGCAAATCCCGGATTCCACTGCGCTTCATCCGGGCTACGTGTTCAAGCGACATGAGCGAGTACCGAATGTTCCGCACCCAGCGGCGCCGCGCCGAACCAGTGCAGCTCATGCGCCAGCGCGGCCACCTCGCCGAGGATCAGTAACGCCGGTGAACGCACCGCGAAACGTCGCGCGCGCTCCGGCAGATCGGCCAGGGTGCCGGTGATGACGCGCTGCTCGGGTCGACTGCCGTTCTCGACGATGGCAAATGGCGTAGCCGGGTCGCGACCGTGCGCGATCAGTTGCTCGCGCAGGCGGTCGAGGCCGGCCACGCCCATGTACACCGCCAGGGTCTGACGTTCTTCGGCCAGCGCGTGCCAGTCGAGCGTATCCAGCGAGGCCTTGCAGTGCGCGGTGACGAAGCGCACCGACTGGGCGTGTTCGCGATGGGTCAACGGAATGCCGGCGTAGGCGCCGCAGGCCGTGGCGGCGGTGATTCCGGGCACCACCTCGCAGTCGATGCCATGTGCGCGCAGGAAGGCAAGCTCCTCGCCCCCGCGACCAAAGATGAAAGGGTCGCCGCCCTTGAGCCGCACTATCCGCCGGCCGGCGCGCGCATGCTCCAGCATCAGCATGTGGATCTGCGCCTGCGGCGTGCAGGCCTCTCCGGCGCGCTTGCCGCTATCGATGAACTCGGCGTCGCGGCGCGCCAGAGCCAGCACCTCGCGGCTGACCAGGCGGTCGTGCAGGATCACGTCGGCTTCCTGCAGTCGTCGCTGCGCCTTCAGCGTCAGCAGGCCGGGATCGCCGGGACCCGCGCCGACCAGTGAGACGAAGCCCGGCGGATTCGGCTCGGCGCGCTCCAGCGCCCGATCCAGTGAGCGTTCGGCGGCGAGGGGCTGACCGGCAGCGAGCAGACGACCCACCTCGCCATCGGCCAGCGACTCCAGAAATCGGCGACGCGCGGACACCACCGGCAGCCGCGCACGGATGCGTTCGCGGAGGCGCCCCATCAGCGCGGCCAGCGCGCCCAGCGAATCGTCGAGCAGCGCCTCGATGCGCGCGCGCAGCTGGCGCGCCAGCACCGGCGCCTGACCGCCGCTGGAGATTGCGATCACCAGCGGCGAGCGGTCGATCACCGCCGGCACCTGGAAGCTGCACAGTGCGGCGTCGTCCACCACATTGCAGAACAACCGTCGCGCCTCGGCGGCAGCACGCACCTGTGCATTCAGTGCCGCATCGTCGGTGGCGGCGATCACCAGCCAGGCGCCGTCGAGATGGTCCTCCAGAAACTGCGTCGCCCGGTGCAGCACTTCGCCGCGCTCGACCCGAGCGCCCACGGCATTCCCCAGCGCCGCGGCCACCACTTCTACGCGCGCACGCGCGGCAAGCAGCGGTGCAATCTTGCGCGCCGCGACTGCACCCGCGCCCACCACCAGCACGCGGCGGTCGGCGAGGTCAGCAAACAGGGGATACAGGGACATGGCTGCGCATCGGAGAGAGTCATCATGACGCTAGTGTGGTGTTCCGCAATTACCTTACCGAACTCGCTTGGTCTTCAGCCCCG
>CAZGKE010000275.1:0-2580 GCA_964526035.1 uncultured Gammaproteobacteria bacterium
GCCACTCAGACCGAAGTACCAGCCCGTCCGCCGTTATGGCCAACCTGCTTAATACTCAGACCGTCACCTTCCAGGAGTTGCTGGGCAACGGCAAAAGCTACCGTGTGCCGCCCTACCAGCGCGACTACTCCTGGACCGCGGAGCAGTGGGAGGACCTCTGGCTGGATGTGATGGAGCTTCAGCCGGATTCCGAGAGGCGCCACTACATGGGCGCCGTGGTCGTCAAAACGGAATCCGACCGGCTGGCGCTGATCATTGACGGGCAGCAGCGCATTGCCACGCTCAGCATATTCGGGCTCGCGATTATCGCGCGTCTCCAAGAACTGGCCGAACGAACGGGCGATACGGCCAATCGTGAACGCGCGGATGCGCTCCGGGCGCGATTCATCGGGGAGCGAGATCCCGCGCATCTCACCGAAATCAGTAAACTGTCCCTCAACGAACACGACGACGGGTTTTATCAGGACTACCTCGTCCAGCTGCGTTCGCCGAAAAATCCCCGAGCGCTGAAGAAGTCGAATAAGTTGCTCTGGGAGTGTTTTGTCTACTTCAAACGGCACCTCGAACAGGAGGGGAGCGTGGCGTCGGATGGCATCCGGCTGGCGGAGCTGCTCTCGGAAGTGATCGCGCGGCAGCTCCTGTTTATCCTGATCTCGGTGCGCGATGAGATCAGCGCGTACACGGTGTTCGAGACGCTCAACGCTCGTGGGCTGGAACTGACCACGACGGATCTGCTCAAGAATTACCTCTTCTCCCGCATGAACGCGGGGCACGATCTCGACACCGTCCAGCGTCGCTGGCAGCGCCTGGTGAACACGGTGCACCAGGAGCGATTCGGGGAGTTTTTACGCTACCATTATCTGACCAGATACCCTCAGATCCGAACCGGCCGGCTCTACAAACTCGTGCGCGGCGAAGTCCAGGGCCCCGCCCAGGTCCTCGATCTCCTTGATGCGCTCGAAGATCGGGGCGAGCTGTTTGATGCGCTCAGCGACCCCGGCCATTCGTTATGGGCTGAACACAAGGAGGCTCGGCGGTGGATTCGGGAGCTACATCTGTTCAGAGTGAAGCAGATGACGCCGCTTTTGTTTGCGGCGTATGAGCGGTTCTCCCCCCAGGAATTCGAGCACGTGCTCCGTCTGGTCGTCGTGCTCTCCTTTAGGTATACGGTCGTCAGCGGACTGAACCCGAACGAACTCGAGCCCGTGTATCATGAGGCGGCGAGCGCCGTGTTGAGTGGCGGGGCGACCACGGC
Source organism: uncultured Gammaproteobacteria bacterium (assembly GCA_964526035.1). Lineage (GTDB taxonomy): Bacteria > Pseudomonadota > Gammaproteobacteria > Xanthomonadales > BPKI01 > DAOMOD01. The sequence goes on from CAZGKE010000275.1 coordinate 1,256, forward strand.
TCGGGACGTGTTCGAGGCGGTCCGCCGAATCTATGTGCCGGACGAGAAATTCCGGAGTGACTTCGAGCAGCTGTCCATGGCGACATCCGGTCAGCGGAAGAAGTTGGTCAAATACATTCTCTGCCGGCTCGAGCAGGATGCCTCGGGCAAGCCGGTCGACTTTGAAACGGATCCCGGAACGATCGAGCACATCCTCCCGGAAAGCCCGTCTGAAGCCTGGGAGGAGTCGTTCCCGATGGATAAATGGGATGAAAATGTGTACCGGATGGGCAATCTGACCCTTCTCACGGCCGCGGAGAATCGGCAGTTGGGCCAGATCGGCTACGATGCGAAGATGGACGTGTATCAGAACTCCGTCTACGCTCTGACGCGGGCGGTAGTCGATGCGGCGCCGGAGGCCTGGACGCTGCCGATCCTGGAAAAGCGGCAGCAGCGTATGGCCGAGCGCGCCGTACATGTCTGGCGGGTGGATTATTAGAGGCTCGTCCGGCTTCTAGTACGAATCGTAGTCAAAGCCCGGGGGAGGCCATCACCCGCCTCCCCCGGCGTCTCGGTCAATCCCGCCACCGCCAGTACCCCGCCGGCACTTTGATGCCCAGCTCCGTCATCTTCAGCCGGAGCGTCACCAGGTTGGCGAACAGCTCGCTCGGGAAATCCTCGCCTTCGATCCGGTCGCTGTCGATCACAAAAAACTGGGTGCCGATCTGCTGGCTGGTGCGGATGATCTTGGTCCAGTCGAGGTCGTCGACGGCGATGGTGGCGCTGGTGCCCTCGGCCTTGTAGCCGCGGACGCGGGTGCTCGGGGTCCGCGCGGCGTTGCGGTAGAGGAGGGCCGGGACGTCCACGCCGGCGCGGCCGGCGTCGGCGGTGCTGAGTTGGAGGGCGATCGTATCGTCGGTGTGGTCGGCGAGGAGATTCCAGGCGAGTTCGCCGCCGTAGGGGACGAAGCTGCCGGGCTGGCTGGCGACGCCGAGCTGCATGCCGTGGGGCGCGAGGCTCCGGGCGATCGTGTTCAGTCGGTCGGTCATCCGCAGGAGAGACTCGCGGCTGTCGTACGTGCCCTCGGGTAGCCCGCGCAGGATCAGTCGGGTGTTTTCGACGGCTTCGCTGAACACGAGTTTTTCTGCGAGGGCATCTCCCTCGAGGTCGGCCAGGGTGACCTGGTCGCCGCTCGGCACGATCCGCCAGGTGCGAATCAGGAATTTCCAGAGGGCGGTATCGACGCCCTGGTTGCCGGAGAGCTCCACCGCATCCACGTTCCAGTCGACGAGGAGGTCGAACGTCTCGTAGAGGCTGGTGCTGATTTCGTGCTGGAGGAGCCTCAT
>CAZGKE010000276.1:0-2512 GCA_964526035.1 uncultured Gammaproteobacteria bacterium
TGGCAATGGGGTTCCGCGACCTCATCGAGGCGCAGATCGAGCACGGCGAGGTGGAAGCCTTGCGGCGATGGCTGGAGCGTGTCGACGGCCCGCTGGCGGACCGCAGTCCGGACTGAGCGAACCCCGGTTTGCGCGTGGGTACGTGTGCGTCAGGTGACGCCATACCGTCGAGTATGGTGCAATGCCCAGCATGAGTCCGCGCATTGTCTCCCTGATCTTCGCCATCGTACTTTCCCTCGCGCTCGCCGCCTGCGCCGGTGGCGGCCCGCCCAAGCGCGTCAATCCGCCGAACGCCCGCGTGCAGGAGATCGCCGTGCAGGCCGACGGCAGCTGGCGGGTGCTGCTCAGGGTGCAGAGCTTTTCCACCTTCAGCCAGTCCTTCCAGCGCATCGATCTCGAGCTGTTGGTGGATGGTGCACGCGTCGGTCGGCTGCAGCCCACCGCTGTGCCGCGGGACATTCCTGGCGCCTCCGCAGAAGTGTTCCGCCTCCAGTTGCAGCCCGGTCCCGAAGCCGTCGACGCGCTTGCCCGTTTCGCGGCAGCTGGCAGCCGCAGCCTGGTGTGGACGATGAGCGGCAGCATCACGGTGGATGGACGCCACTACCGCAACGATTACGAAGGCCGTCTGTCCCCCGTGCCCGGCCTGTCCAACACCTTTCGCTGAATTCGCGGAGCCGCCATGAGCCACTACAAGCCACCCCTCAACGACATCCGCTTCGTGCTGCACGAGGTGATCCGCGCCGAACAGACCTTCTCGCCGCTGCAGGGCTGGGGCGAGGTCAACCGTGAGCTGCTGGATGCGGTGATCGAGGAGTCCGGCCGTTTCACAGGTCAGGTGCTGGCGCCGATCAACCAGAGCGGTGATGAGGAGGGCTGCAGCTACGACAAGGCCACCGGTAGTGTCACCACGCCAAAGGGCTTCAAGGAAGCCTTCGCCCAGTACGTCGAGGGCGGCTGGACCGGACTCTGCGCGCCGACCGACTTTGGCGGCCAGGACATGCCGCTGACGCTCGGCGCGGCGGTGGAGGAGATGATGGATGCCGCCAACCTCTCCTGGAGCACCTACCCGTTGCTTTCGCATGGCGCCAAGGAGGCGCTGCTGCACCACGGCGAGACCTGGCAGCAGGAGGTGTTCCTGAAGCCCATCGTCGAGGGCCGCTGGACCGGCACCATGTGCCTCACCGAACCGCATTGCGGCTCCGACCTCGGCCTGCTCAAGACCCGCGCCGAACCGCAGGCCGACGATTCTTACTCAGTATCCGGCACCAAGATCTTCATCACCGCAGGCGAGCACGACTTCACCGACAACATCATTCACCTGGTGCTGGCGCGCCTGCCGGATGCGCCGCCGGGAGTGAAGGGCATCAGCCTGTTCATCGTGCCCAAGTTCAAGGTGGCGCGCGATGGCAAGGTGGGCGAACGCAATGCGGTGCGCGCCGGCTCCATCGAGCACAAGATGGGCATCAAGGGCTCGGCCACCTGCGTGATGAACTTCGACGGCGCGGAGGGCTATCTGATCGGCCAGCCGCACCGCGGTCTGGCCGCCATGTTCACCATGATGAGCACCGCGCGCCTCGGCGTCGGCCTGCAGGGGCTGGGCTTGATGGAGCGCGCCTACCAGAACAGCCTGGCGTACTCCCGCGACCGTCTGCAGATGCGCTCGATGTCGGGCCCCAAATATCCCGACAAGCCGGCCGATCCGATCATCGTGCACCCTGACGTGCGGCGCATGCTTCTTACCCAGAAGGCGCTGATCGAGGGCAGCCGCGCGCTCGGCATGTATGCCTACCTGCAGGCCGACCTGCGGGTGCGCGCCGCCGACGAGCAGGCGCGCAAGGATGCCGACGAGCTGCTCGGTTTCCTCACTCCGATCGTCAAGGCTTGCCTTACCGAGTGGTCGGTGGAAGGCACTTACCACGCGCTGCAGTGCTTCGGCGGACATGGCTACATCCGCGAATGGGGCATGGAGCAGCTGGCGCGCGATGCGCGCATCACCACCATCTACGAGGGCACCACCCAGATCCAGGCGCTCGACCTGCTCGGTCGCAAGGTGCTGCAGCTGCAGGGTGCCGGCCTGCGCCTGTTCGCCAGCGAGATCAGCACCTTCTGCAGCGGTCAGCTGAAGGAGAACGAGCAGCTGCTGGAATTCATCGCGCCGCTGGCGCAGGTCACCCAGGACTGGGTCAACCTGACCCAGGAGCTGGCGCAGTCGGGGATGAAGAACCCCGAGGAGATCGGTGCGGCGGCGGTCGACTACCTGTTCTATTCAGGCTACATCGCCCTGGCCTACATGTTCACGCGCATGACTTCGGCAGTGGTCGATCCGGCCAGCGGGCAGACCGAAGCGTTCCGCGAGGCCAAGCTCTCCACCGCGCGCTTCTACTTCCAGCGCATCCTGCCGCGCATCCACGCCCATGTCGGCGCCATTCGCGCCGGCAGCGGCAGCCTGATGGCGATGCCGGAGGAGCAGTTCGGGCGTTGACGGGAGCGGGGAGCAGGGAGCAGGGAGCAG